>NZ_DASVTO010000080.1:0-14547 GCF_036387535.1 Sphingomonas sp. | reverse complement strand
CTCGCTGCTGCTGCAACCGCTGGTTGAAAACGCGATCAAATATGCCGTCACGCCGAAGGAGGAGGGCGCCGACATCGCGGTGGAGGCGCGGATGGTGCACGGCCGGATCCAGATCCGCGTGTCCGACACCGGACCGGGGTTGAACGAGGCCGTGCCGCGCGCCACCTCTTCGACAGGCGTCGGTCTGGCGAACATTCGCGACCGGCTGGCGCAAGCCTATGGCGCGGACCAGCGCTTCGATATTCAAACGAATCCGGAAGGAGGGTTCACCGTCCTGATCGAAATTCCCTTCCGGCCTGAGTTATTCAAGGAATCTGCATGACGATCCGCACCATCCTCGTCGACGACGAATCCCTCGCGATCCAGGGGCTGCAACTCCGCCTCGAACCGCATGGCGACGTCGAGATCATCGAGACGTGCAGCAACGGGCGCGAAGCGATCCGCGCCATCAAGACCCACAAGCCCGACCTCGTGTTCCTCGACGTCCAGATGCCCGGATTCGACGGTTTCTCGGTGATCCAGGGGCTGATGGAGGTCGAACCGCCGCTGTTCGTGTTCGTCACCGCCTATATGGACCACGCCTTGCGCGCGTTCGAGGCAGACGCCGTCGACTATCTGATGAAGCCGGTGGAAACCGACCGCCTGGCCGACACGCTAGACCGCGTGCGCCAGCGCCTGGCCGCCCGCCGCGGGCAGGAGGAAGCCGGCCGGCTCAAGGAAGTGCTGGCCGAAGTCGCGCCGGACTCGATCGGGGCCATGATCGACGGCAGCAGCGAGGCGCCCGCCGCCAATCGCTTCGAAAAGCTGATCAACATCAAGGACCGCGGGCAGATTTTCCGCGTCGATGTCGACACGATCGAACGCATCGACGCCGCCGGCGATTATATGTGCATCTATACCGGCGACAACACGCTGATCCTGCGCGAAACCATGAAGGATCTCGAAAAGCGGCTGGACCCCCGCCGCTTCCAGCGCGTCCACCGCTCGACCATCGTCAATCTCGATCTGGTCAAGGAAGTGAAGCCGCATACCAATGGCGAATGCTTCCTGGTCCTCGGCTCCGGCGCGCAGGTCAAGGTCAGCCGCAGCTACCGCGACGTGGTGGCGCGCTTCGTGCACTAAGCGCAGCACAAGACCTTGGTTTCTTGCGGGGCCCATGTGCTAGGTTGACCGGGTGAGTGTTACCGACAAGCCGCTCCACGTCGCCGCCGTTCAGATGGCAAGCCGCCCCGGCGCGGTAAGCAAAAATCTCGGTAGCGCCGCGGTGGCTGTGGCGAAAGCAGTTGATGCAGGAGCAGCGCTTGTCCTGCTGCCAGAGCTGATGGCGACTGGGTACCGCATCGCACCGGATATTTGGGAAACTGCGGAGCCAATTGGTGGCCGGATTACAACTTGGCTGCTTGATACTGCAATGCGGTATCGCATCCACTTAGGAACAACCCTTTTGGAGGCGAATGGCGCCGATTTCTACAACACCTTCCTGCTCGCCACGCCCGAGGGCAAGATTGCTGGAACCTTTCGGAAAACCGATCCGGCGTGGATAGAGGCGCGCTATTATCGCGGTCATGCCGGCCCGCATGTCATTGAAACGTCAATCGGCCGGATCGGCGTTGGCATCTGCTATGAAAACTACCTCGGCAAACATGTCCGCGCGCGCGCCGCATCCTCCATCGACCTGCTGCTACAACCGACCGCAGCTGCTACACCGCCTGTTGATTGGCCAATCGGCCAACGTGGTGCGGATGCCTTTGACACGATGTTGAAGACGTTGGCGCAGCGTCGTGCATTGATGCTCGGTGTACCCGTCATCATGTCAAACCTATGCGGTACGCTTGTCTCGCCTCTGCCGGGACGGCTCGGCTCGCTGAGAACCACCTTCCCCGGCGCGTCCTCGATCGTAGATGGGTCGGGAAAAATCGTGGCGATGCTCGCGTCCGAGGAAGGCACCATCGACGCCACAGTCCTGTTGGGGCGTCGCTCGGCGGAAGCCTTAGCATTACCTCAGGGGCAGTGGTCGGTTCCCATGCCTTGGTACGCGCCAGTCTGGCCCGTAGCTCAGGACCTCTCAGCCCGGCGCTATGAACGAGATCCGGCGCGGAAAGCAGCTGCTTCTCGCCGATCCGGACTTCAATACCGCCTCGGCAAAAGGCACATCCAAGCTTGACAAACTACGGGTAAACCGTATACCGCGGTTATGCAGTCGGTCATTGAAACCAACGCCTATCTCTCTGCAGCAAAGGCCGCGGGCATGAGTGCTCAGGAGCAGCAGGCGGTGGTAGACTTGATCGCCGCCAACCCGGAAGCCGGAGAGATCATGCCGGGGTGTGGCGGTGCCAGAAAATTGCGGGTGGCGCGGCCGGGTGGCGGCAAGTCCGGCGGGTACAGGGTCATCACCTATTTCTCAGGGCTGGATGTGCCCGTGTTCCTGCTGACGGTGTTCCCGAAGAACCTGAAATCCAACCTCACCAAGGCCGAGCAGAACACGTTCAGCAAGGCCGTCAAACTACTCACGGACAGTCTGGGAGGCTGACATGGCAAAGCGCGCGTTCAACATGATGATGGCAGGCCTGGAGGACGCCATCGCCCATGCCAAGGGTGAGCCGGACCGGGGCCAGCTGGCCGCACCCCTCGACGTGGCCGCCATCCGCAAGCGTACGGGCAAGACGCAGGATCAGTTTGCGCGCGCGTACCGGCTACCGGTGGGGACGTTGCGCGATTGGGAGCAGCGCCGCAGCCAACCCGATGCGCCAGCGCGGATATTGCTGTCACTGATCGGAGCCGAACCGGAAACGATCGAACGACTGGTGCAGCGCGTCTGATCTCCGGTCATCGAGGCAGGTCGAGCCCTACACCCCTCACGCCCGCCCCGCCACGAACTTCATCGCCACCCCGTTCATGCAATAGCGCAGGCCGGTGGGCTTGGGTCCGTCCTCGAACACATGCCCCTGATGCCCGCCGCAGCGCGCACAATGGACTTCGGTGCGGCTCATGCCCAGCGTCCGGTCGGTCGTGGTCCCGACCGCACCCTTCAACGGCTGCCAGAAGCTCGGCCAGCCGGTGCCGCTGTCGAACTTGGTCCGTGACGAGAACAGCGGCAGGGCGCAGCCCGCGCACTGGAACGTGCCCGCCCGATGCTCGTCGTTGAGCGGGCTGGTAAACGGCGTCTCCGTCCCCTCCTGCCGCAGGACACGGTACGCCGCGGGGGTCAGCCGCTGGCGCCACTGCGCATCGCTCAGCTTGAACGGGAAATCCCCGCGCGGCGCGGCGGTCCCGAACCCGTTCAGCCCGAACAGGCCGATCGCCCCGCCCAGGCCCAGCCCGGCCACGCCCAGAAATCCGCGTCGTGTCGCGTCCATCGTCGATCCTCTTGGTTTCCATCAGGATACGTAAGCGCCCGCGCGCGGGTTACACCCCCCGCCGAAACATCCGGGCCCACGACCAGCCACCACCGGATTTCAGCACGCTGCGCCGGAAAAGCCCGGCCGCGATCCGCACCACCAGCGCGACCCATAGCAACTGCCACAGGATCGCCAGAACATGCGGCCACAGCACCGGGCCCTGCGCCGCGCGCGCCAACATCGCGAACGGGCTGCTCCAGGGGAACAGCGCCGCCGCGATCCCCATCGGCGTATGCGGTGTCGCCAGCGTCGCCGATGCGAATGCCAGCATCCCCATCTGCCCCATCGTCACCGGCAGGGACAGCATCTGCACCTCGCGCGCGGACGCCGCCTGCCCGCCGATCCCCAGGAACAGCCCGCCCAGCAACAGGAACAAGGTGGTGAAATAGGCGAGACCCAGCACCGCGAAGACCGGCCAACCGACCGCCGGTGCCGGGATTGCCGGCCAGCCGCCATGCGCCGCCGCCAGCGACAGCATGGTGACACCCGCGCCGCCCCATACCAGGATGCCGGTGAACGACATGGCCAGCATCGCGAACAGCTTGCCCAGGAAGATCGCATCGACCGGCACCGCCGCCGCCAGCACCTCGATCACCTTGTTCGATTTCTCCTCCACCAGGTTTGACAACAGCATGCTCGCCAGGATCATCGCCAGGAACATCAGCAGCACCTGCGCCCCGCGCGCGATCAGCGTACGCCCGGCGGCATCGGTCCCCTCCGCGCGGCCGACCGCCCGCTCCATCACCACTGCCGGCGCCGACATGCGGTCGCCCAGCGTGCGCAGCGTGCGCGCGGTATCCACGATCAGCCCGATGTCGTCGCGCACCGAATCGATGCCGCCGCGGCTGCCGGTCAGCACCGGCGCATCCAGCCCGCCGGTCAGCACCGCCACCACCACCCGGTTGCGCCCGGCCAGCAGCATCCGCACCTGCCGCTTCGCATCCACCGCCGGCGCCAGCAGTCGCAGGCGCGGCAGCGATCGATCGCCCAGCCGGTGGCGCAGCCGGGCGGCGGCATGCCCGATCGCCGCCATCTGATCCGGCCCGGCCACGATCGCGACCGCCGGGCGCAACGTCTCGCGGTCCTGGCTGGCGCCCAGCGCGCCGAACCCGACGCCCGCCACCACCGGCAGCAGCGGGAACAGCAGGAACATCAGGAATGTCTTGGAAAAGACCGTCGCGACATAATCGCGGCGGGCGATCACCAGCGCGGCGCGCAGCATCGCCCTCATGCCACCGTCTCCACCGGGCGATTCAGTTCGGCCGCGGCCTCCGCGCCGGCGATCGCGACGAACGCATCATGCAGCCCCGGCCGCTCGATCGCCAGCGTCTCGATCCCCGCCCCGCCGTCGATCAGCGCCTTCAACAGCGGCTCGACCCCGCTTTCGGGCAGCGCGAAGCTCCATTCCCCGCCATCCGACCGCGCATCCGGCGGCAGGGCCGCACGCCACGCGCCGTCCCGCGCCCGCGTCCCCAGTCGCACCTGCGGGCGCAGCCGTCCACGCGCCTCCGCCACGCTGCCGTCGAACCGCACCTTGCCACCCGCGATGATCGCGATCCGTTCACACAATCGCTCGGCATGCGCGATGACGTGGGTGGAGAACAGCACCGTCACCCCGTCCGCCGCCTGCGCGCGGATCAGGTCTTCCAGCCGCCCCTGGTTCAGCGCATCCAGCCCGGAAAACGGCTCGTCCAGCACGATCAGCCGCGGGCGGTGGACGATGGTGCCCAGCAACTGCACCGTCTGCGCCATGCCCTTGGACAGCGTCCGGACCGGCTTGCCCGCGCTCTCGCCCAGTCCCGCCTCCGCCAGCAACGCGTCGGCTCGCATCCGGCCCTCCTTGATCGGCAACCCGCGCAGCGCGCCCATGAACGCGATCGCCTCGCGCGCGGTCATCGCCGGGTACAGCCCGCGTTCCTCGGGCAGATATCCGACGCGGTGCGCCGCGCGGATCGGCCGCGCCTCGCCCAGCAACGTCCGGGTCCCAGCATCCGGATCGATGATCCCCAGCAACATGCGCAGCGTCGTCGTCTTGCCCGCGCCGTTCGGCCCCAGCACGCCAAAGATGGCGCCCGCCGGCACGCGCAGCGACACCCCGTCCACCGCACGCTTGCCCCCGAACCGCTTGATCAGCCCTTCGGCCTCGATCGCGTTCATCTCGTCCTTGCCTACCCTTTTCCTGAACCCGTCCGGTTCGAGCCTGTCGAGAACCCAGCCCCAAAACCTTGCGCCGGCAAGCCGTTCTCGACAAGCTCGAACCGAACGGATCTTGGAAGACGGCCCCCGGCGTCACAAACCGCCACCAACCCCTTTACCGCGCCCCGCATCCCAGCCACATCCCGGCGGTGTCCGACACGCTCGAAACCCGCCTGAAACAGGAAGCCGCCGCGCTCGGCTTCGCGGCCTGCGGTATCGCGCGGGCCGATGCCACGCCGCGCACCGCGGCCCGGCTGGCCGCCTGGCTGGCCGATGGCGCGCATGGCGACATGCTCTGGATGGCGGACCGCGCGGAGCAGCGCGGCACGCCCGCTGCGCTCTGGCCGCAGGTGCGCAGCGTCGTGATGCTCGGCATGAGCTACGCCCCCCCGGTCGACCCGCGCGCGCTGGAGGCGGAAAGTCAGATCGGCCGGATCAGCGCCTATGCCCGGGGCCAGGACTATCACGACATCGTCAAGAAGGCGCTGAAAGCGCTTGCGCGCTGGCTGGTCGCGGCCGGCGGCGGCGATCTCAAGGTCTTTGTCGATACCGCCCCGGTCATGGAAAAACCGCTGGCGGAGGCCGCCGGCCTTGGCTGGCAGGGCAAGCACACCAACCTCGTCAGCCGCAGCGACGGCAGCTGGCTGCTGCTCGGCGCGATCATGACCACGCTCGATCTTGCGCCCGATGCGCCCGCGCGCGACACCTGCGGCCGCTGCGACGCGTGCCAGCGCGCCTGCCCGACCGATGCCTTCCCGGCGCCCTATCGGCTCGATGCCCGCCGCTGCATCTCCTATCTGACGATCGAGGCGAAGGGGCCGATTCCGCGCGAATTCCGTGCCGCGATCGGCAACCGCCTCTATGGCTGCGACGATTGCCTTGCGGTCTGCCCCTGGAACAAGTTCGCCGCCACCGCCGCCGCCAACCGTGCCTTCGCCGCCCGCGCCGAATTGGCCGCGCCCGAGGTCGCCGACATCCTCCAGCTCGATGACGCCGCCTTTCGCCAGGTCTTCTCCGGCTCCCCCATCAAGCGCATCGGCCGCGACCGCATGGTCCGCAACGCCGCCATCGTGGCCGGCAATGGCGACGCCCGCACCGTGCCGCAGTTGCTGGCGCTGTTGGACGATCCGGCGCCCATCGTCCGCGGTGCCGCGATCTGGGCGCTCGGGCGGCTCGACCAAGGGCGCTTCGCGGCGGAATGCCGCACCCGACTGCCACTGGAAACCGATCCCGACGTCCGCAGCGAATGGACTGGTGCGGAGATGTCACCGATGCGTCCGAATGCGCCCGATCAACGCTGAACCGGGTGCGCCCGGCCAGGTCGGGTGAACTCCCGCCGCAGACCGGACCTATCCCGGAACCCGTCGCTTCTGCGCGATCATCGCATCCAGGATGTCCGTCAAACTCGCCAGCGTCGCCACCGTCAGCGCGCGCGTCGCATCCGTCGCGGGCAGCAGGTCGGGCACCATGATCGTGGCCATGCCGGCCGCCGCCGCCGCGCGGATGCCGTTCGGAGAATCCTCCACCGCCAGACAGTGCGCCGGCCGCACGCCCAGCCGCTCCGCCGCCAGCAGATAGGGGTCGGGCGCCGGTTTCGGGTTCGCCACGTCGCTGCGCGTCACCACCACGTCGAAATGGTCGATCAATCCCGCCGCCATCAGGAACGCCTCCGCCGCCGGGCTGGCGGTGGAGGTCGCGATCGCACGCGGCACGCCTTCGCTGCGAAGGTGATCCAGCAGACCGATCACCCCCGGCCGCAACGGCACCCCCGCCGCCGCCAGCCCTTCGAAGCGCGCATCGGCGTCGGCGTAGAAAGGCTCGATCGGGAACTCCGCGCCCAGCCGTTCGATCAGGGTCACGCGGTTGCGGTCGCGGTGCACCCCCACCAGTTCTGCGAACAGCGCCGCGTCGATCCGATATCCCAGCGCCCCCGCCGCCGCGCCCATCGCTTCATGATGCAACCGCTCGGTATCCAGCAGCGTCCCGTCCATGTCGAAGATCACCGCGTCCAGCGGGTCGGGCAGGAAGGATGGGGTCATGATCAAGGGGGTCCGCGGCCAGGGAGTCGCGCCTTACTAGCCGGCATTCCGCGGCAGGCAAGCCGATCGACGCCCCTCCCCAAACGCGCCCGCCGCCGCTACACCGGCCGTCTCCCCGCAGCCGAGACCCCGCACCACCATGTCCACACCCCTCAAACTCTTCTTCGACGGCGGTTGCCGCCCCAATCCGGGCCGGATGTCGGTCGCCGCGGTCACCCGCGGCATCGCCTATGTCGAAACCGATGTCGGCCGCGGCAGCAACAGCGATGCCGAATGGCTGGCGCTGCTGCACGCGATGGAGGTTGGCAAGCGGCTCGGCGCGACCGATCTCGTGCTGCTCGGCGATTCGATGCTGGTGGTGGGTCAGGCCAATGGCACCGCCAAATGCCGCAGCCCGGACCTGCGCGTCCACCTTGCCCGCTTCGACGCGCTGAAGGGCAGCTTCACCCGGCTGCGGATCCGCCACACAGGGCGCACCAGCAACCTGGCCGGTATCGCCCTGGAACGCGCGCTGGCCGCGGAGGCCGCCGACGCCCACCGGGCGGAGATCGGCGCATGATCCGCCGCGCGCTGCTGCTCGCGCTCGCTGCGCTGGCCGTCGCGCCCGGGGCGACCGCAGGCACGGCGACGGCGGGGAAGGTGCTGGTCCGGCTCGACACCACGGTCGGGTCGATCACGCTCGCGCTCGACCGTCGCCACGCGCCGATTACGACCGCCAATTTCCTGCGCTACATCGATGAGAAGCGGCTGGTCGGCACCGCCTTCTACCGCGCCAGCCGGGTCGGGCGCGGCGACCGCGGGCTGATCCAGGGCGGCACCCGCAACGGCTTTCCCCGCGTCCTGCCGCCGATCGCGCACGAACCCACCAGCCGCACCGGCCTCCGCCACGTCACCGGCACCATCTCGATGTCGCGCGAGAAACCGGGCAGCGCGACCGGCGATTTCTTCATCACGATCGGCGCGATGCCCACCTACGACGCCCACGGCAAGGATCCCGGCTACGCCGCCTTCGGCCAGGTCGTCGCCGGCATGCCCACCGTCCGCCGCATCCTCGCCGCCCCCACGACGAAGCATTCCGGCTATGAAGGCATGCGCAACCAGATGATCACCAACCCCATCCGCATCACCGGCACCGCCCGCGTGGGGTGACGCGGAGCCATCTGTCGACGCAGCGTCGCGGATCACCGATCCAGACCAGGTGTTCACCATGGTGCAACCGATACCGGCGCACGTGGACATCATCGACTCCTGACTCCTGCGGCGGCGGACGCCTGCCGGTGCGTGGCTCGCAAACCCGCGGCTCCTGCACGCGCGGCGGATGCAATCGTCGTCGCCGAGGTGATGGGTGTCGACGATCGCGACACCGGCGTCCGGAGCTACCGGCTGCGCGTATCCGGCAGCTGGAAGGCACGCCTTTCGGGCATCATCGCCGTGCGTAGCGAGACGACGACATGCCGGGCCGAACTGACCGATCGGCAGCGTTATCTAGTCTATCTGAAGCGGGTGGGCCGGACATACTGGACCGACGGTTGCGCGGGTAATCTGCCGCTCTTGCGCGCAAAGCCGGCGATTGCGGTGCTCGGCCGGCCGTTCGCGGGATCATAGCGCCCCCTCAAAACCCCTCCGGCATCTCCACCGGCCCTACCACCTCGCAATAGCGGGCGATGGCGTAGCGGTCGGTCATGCCGGCGATGAAATCGGCGATGTGCCGCCCGCGTGCGGGGTCCTCCGCGGGCAGGCGCGTGCGCCAGCCTTCGGGGAGCAGCGCCGGATCGGCGCGGTAGGCCGCGGCCAGCCCCGCCACTACGTCCTGTGCGCGATCGGCCACCGCCAGCTGGTGGGGATGGTGGTACAGATTGGCGTACATATAGCGTTTGAACGCGCGCTCATCCGCCGCCATCGCATCGGAAAAGCCGATCAGTGCATGGCCGGCGGCGCGGACCGCGTCGGCGCTTCGCGGAGCCGCCGCCGCGATCCGCGCCTGGCTGGCCGCGATCAAGTCGTTCACCATCCGCCCGATCTGTTCGCGGACCAGTTCGGGGATACAGCGTTCCGGCGGCAGATCCGACAGGCGCGCGCGCACCGCGGCCCAGCCCGGCGCGACCAACGGCTGCGCCACCAGGCCGTCCAGGTCGATCAGCCCCGCCCGCAATCCGTCGTCGATATCGTGATTATCATAGGCGATGTCGTCCGCGATCGCGGCGACTTGCGCCTCCAGGCTCGGCCAGCTGTCCAGATCGAGCGGCATCTCCGCATCGGCTTCCGCCAGCGCCCAGCCCGGATGCCGCACCGGCCCGTTATGCTTGGCCAGCCCCTCCAGCGTTTCCCAGCTCAGGTTCAGACCCGGCCAGCGCGGATAGGGCATCTCGATCGCGGTCAGGACGCGCAGCGTATGCGCATTATGGTCAAACCCGCCGATGTCCAGCGTTGCGGCCTTCAACGCCGCTTCCCCCGCATGGCCGAACGGCGGATGCCCGATGTCGTGCGCCAGGCACAGCGCCTCCGTCAGATCCTCGTTCAGCCCCAGCACGCGCGCGATCGTGCGCCCGATCTGCGCCACTTCCAGGCTATGGGTCAGGCGGACGCGGAAATGATCGCCATCGGGCGCGACGAACACCTGCGTCTTGTGGCGCAGGCGGCGGAACGCGATCGAATGGACGATGCGGTCACGGTCGCGCTGGAACGCATCGCGTGCGCCGCGCGTCCCGCGATCCGCCTCGGCATGCGCCCGCCCGCGGCTGGCATGCGGATCGGCGGCATATGGTGCGGTGCTCATGCCGCCCGCCTTGGCCGCTGCGCCATGACAAGTCGACCCCGGCCAGGCCGCGATTCCGTTGCGGCTACCGGGATGCGACCGTCTCCACCACGGTTCCGGCCGGGCTGGTATAGGTGAACGCGTTCATCCCCGCGCCGCTCGCCTTGTTGACGAACGCCTGAGCCTCGTCGTCCGACTTGAACGGGCCGACCAGCAAACGGTTGGTGGCGCGCAGCGGCGTCGTGTACGGCGTCCGCCCGTTCAGCAGCGCGGGATATTTCGCCTTCACGACGCCCCACGCCTGCGGCAGCGTGGCCTTGTTGGCACCGCCCGCCACCTGCACCCAATGGCGTTCCGGCAGCTTGGCCGCTGCCTTGGCGGTCGCGGCCCTGCCGCCCTTGCCCGCGTCAGCCAGCTTGGCCTTCTGCACCTTGGTCAGGCTTGCGACGCTGACATCGCCCCTGGTCTTGATACCCAGCGCCCTCTTCTCGGCCGCCGTCAGCACCGGCGCGGCATCCGTGTCCAGCGCCGCCAGCTTCGCCTTCTGCACCTTGGTCAGGCTCGCGACGCTCACGTCGCCCTTCGTCTTGATGCCCAGCGCCGTCTTCTCGGCCGCGGTCAGCACCGGCGCGGCATCCATGTCCGGCGCCGCCAGCTTCGCCTTCTGCACCTTGGTCAGGCTCGCGACGCTCACGTCGCCCTTCGTCTTGATGCCCAGCGCCGTCTTCTCCGCCGCGGTCAGCACCGGAGCGGCGTCCGTATCCAGCGCCGCCAGCTTCGCCTTCTGCACCTTGGTCAGGCTCGCGACGCTGACATCGCCTTTGGTCTTGATGCCCAGCGCCGTCTTCTCGGCCGGCGTCAGCACCGTTGCGGCATCCGTATCCAGCGCCGCCAGCTTCGCCTTCTGCACCTTGGTCAGACTCGCGACGCTCACGTCGCCCTTCGTCTTGATGCCCAGCGCCGTCTTCTCCGCCGACGACAGCGTGGGGACCGCGTCCGTATCGACGGCGGCCAGCCTCGCCTTCTGCGTCCTGGTCAGGCTGGCGACGCGGACATCACCCGCGGTGCGGAGCCCGAGCTTCGCCTTCTCCGCGCGCGTCAACACCGGGCCCGGGTCCACGAGCGAGGTGGGCGCCGCGCCGGTCCTCGCCGCGGTCGCAGCGGGGCGGACCACCGGCTTCGCCACCACCATCGGCGGTATCGCGGTCGCAACGGCGGGCGTGGGTGCCGGTGCACGGGCGGCGGCGGGTGTCGACGGCGATCCGGACACCGGCCTGGCCGCGGGCCCCGCCGTCACCATCCGCACCGTGTCCGCCGGCAACGACTCGGCGACCGGGGGCCGCGCGCTCGCCACCGGGGCGGTCACCGTCTGCGCCGGCGCGGTCGCGGCGGCGGGCATCATCATCGCGGTACGCTCGCCCGCGGGCATCATCGGTCCGGTCGCGCCCACCACCGTCGGGGTTGCGGTCGCAAGGCGCGCCGGGTTCGACGCCGGCGCGGATATCGGTGCGGGGGCCGGCACGGTCGTCGCGGCCACTGCGCGGTTCAACGATGCCGCGCTGTCGGTTGCCGGGGCGGTCGTAGGTACCGGCGTCGCCACCGGCGCCGGCGTTGGCGCGGCGACCGTGGTCGCGACCGGCGCGCCACCGCGTGCCGCCGCGCGGTTCAGGTCCGCCGCGCTGTTCGTCGCCGCCGGCGGAACCGGCACGCGTCGCGGCGCCACGGCCGCCAGCTGCGTTCCGGCGGGTCGCACCGCCGGGAACCGCCCGAAATGCACCGCCGCCGCCTTTTCCGCCGCGGTCAGGCTACCCAGCCGTTGCAGATAGGGCGTCATCGCCGCCGCCTGCGTCGGGATCATCAACTGGTTCGCGCGCCGGATCGCCCCCGCTGGATCGCCGGTCATCGCCAGTACGAACGTCGCCGCGCGCCACGCCGCCTTGTCCTGTCGCCGCAGCAACGGATCCAGGATCGCCATCGCCGCGGCCCGGTCGCCGCCAATCGCAGTCGACAGCGCCAGTCGCCGGGTGGTTTCGTCATCCTTCTTCACCGCCAGCGCCGCGCGGTAATCCGCCTGCGCCAGCCGCGTCTGTCCGCGCAGGTCATAGGCCAACCCGCGATCCGCCCCGATCGCCGACACCGGGATGCCGGCCGCGATCGCGGCATCGAACAGCTGCAACGCCTGCTTCGGCTGCTCCTGCTGCACCGCCGCCGCGGCCAGCCCCGCCTTCACCCGGCCGTCGCGCGGCGCCACTTCCTCCGCGCGCCCCAGAAAGCCGATGCCGGCATTGGCATCCCCCATCGCCAGCGCCGCCTGCCCCGCACCGATCAACGCACTCAGGTTGCGCGGATCGGTCGACAGCAGGCGGAGGTAGCGGCTGAGCAAAGTCGACGGGTCGTTCGGGTCCCGTTCCAGCGTCAAGGTGCCCGACGGAAAGTTGCCCTCCGCCTGCGCCCATGCGGGCACTGCCAGCGGCGTGGTCGCCAGCAGCAGGGTCAGGGACAGGAGGAAGCGGCGCGCGGTCTTGCTCTGCATCGGAATCATACTCCCTGGATGCCGCAACGCCGCCCCACGCGACAGGGACCAGGCCCGTCGCCGCGACCAGCCGTTTCGGGCGTTCGATGAATCCCCGCAGTCGTCAAAAAGGCGCCCGATCGACTGACCGGGCGCCCTGTCGAGGCCGTGATCGGCGGCCGACGGGGTCGCCCCCTACTGGTTGTTCTGCCGGTTCAAGAAGCGCGGGATGTCGAGCGGATCACGGCCGCGCGCCGGGTCCGGCTCCTCCTCGCCCGGGACCTTCGCGGCGCCGCGTGCGATGTTCGACATGCGTTCGAACAATGTGCCGCCATCGCGGCCGGCGCGCGGTGCCGGGGTGGACGGCGCCGCCTGCCCGGCCTCGTTCATCCAGCGACGGCTCGCGGCCAGATCGGCCTCGCTCGGTTCGCCCGGCTGCGGTGGCAACGGATTGCTGGCGACCGGCGGCGTCAGGATGGTCTCGCTGCCCAGCAACAGCTCATCCTCGCTCGGCACGCCGTGGCCAACGGTCGGCGCCGGCTCGGTCGGTGCCGTCGCGGTCTGGCCATGCGCCGGCCCGGCGGGCTGGGTGATCGACACCGCCGCCGCGATCGGCGCGGACGCTGCGGACGTCATCGGCAGGACCGGGGTCGGCGCCTGCGCCTCGCTGCGCGCGGGCGCGCCACGATGCGTATTGAACGCGAACGCCTTGGCCGGTTCCGCCATCGTCGCGGGTTCCGCCTCGATCCCGGTCGCCACCACCGATACCCGGATCTTGCCCTCCAGATCGTTGTTGAACGCCGAACCCCAGATGATGTTCGCATCCGGATCGACCAGTTCACGGATGTGGTTCGCGGCCTCGTCGACCTCCATCAGGCGCATGTCCTCGCCGCCGGTGATCGATACGATCACGCCCTTGGCGCCCTTCATGCTGACGCCGTCCAGCAACGGGTTGGCGATCGCCTTTTCCGCCGCCTCGATCGCGCGATTGTCGCCGCCGGCCTCGCCGGTGCCCATCATCGCCTTGCCCATTTCGGACATGACGGACCGCACGTCCGCGAAATCCAGGTTGATCAGGCCCGGCATCACCATCAGGTCGGTGATCCCGCGCACGCCCTGTTGCAGCACCTCGTCCGCCATCTGGAACGCTTCCTTGAAGGTCGTGTTCGGATTGGCGATCAGGAACAGATTCTGGTTCGGGATGACGATCAGCGTATCGACATGCTTCTGCAGCTCCTCGATCCCCGCGTCCGCCGCCTTCATCCGGCGGCTCCCTTCGAAGCTGAACGGCTTGGTCACGACGCCGACGGTCAGGATGCCGCGATCCCGCGCCGCCTTCGCAATCACCGGGGCCGCGCCCGTGCCGGTACCGCCGCCCATGCCCGCCGCGATGAAGCACATATGCGCCCCGTCCAGGCTCTTCTCCAGTTGCTCGATCGTCTCCTCGGCCGCCGCGCGCCCGATTTCCGGCCGCGACCCCGCGCCCAGGCCCTGCGTGATCTTCAGGCCCAGCTGGATCCGGCGTTCGGCGGTGCTGTGATTCAGCGCCTGCGCATCGGTGTTGGCGACGATGAAATCGACACCCTGCACGTCCGAACGGATCATGTTGGCGATGGCATTGCCGCCCGCGCCACCGACGCCGATCAC
>NZ_DASVTO010000079.1:0-51108 GCF_036387535.1 Sphingomonas sp. | reverse complement strand
GGGGGTAAGGCCGTAGCCGACCTCGATCCGGACCTTGCGCGCGTTCGGCGCGACGATCAGGATGGCGCCATCGTCCGCATTCTTCCGCCCGACGCCCCAATGGCGACCGAGGCGGTAGCCATAATCCTCGATCGTATAGCCTTGCAGGTCGGGGATGGTGGCGACCACCAGCTGACGCCCGGTATCCCTTTGCAGCGCCGCCAGTTTGCCGACCAGCTCCGCTTCGGTCGCGGGCGGCAGCACGTTCGCCTGATCCACGACATAGTCGGTGAAGGCGGGAAAGGTCTGCGTCGCCGCGGGGGCGGCGACCAGCAGGCACAGCAGCATGGCTGCGCGACGCATCCGGCTCAGCCTGCCTTCGGATCGAACGTGATGGTGGGGGCGGTCTGCGCGCCGGGCGTCGTGGCCTCGAACGGCGGCATCGGCTTCGCCCCGTAGAAGATCTTGGCCCCGATCGCGTCGGGAAAGGTGCGGATGCGGGTATTATAGGCCTGGACCGCTTCGTTATAATCGCGGCGCGCGATGCCGATCCGGTTCTCGGTTCCTTCCAGCGTCGCCTGCAGCGCGAGGAAGTTGGTGTTGGATTTGAGGTCTGGATAGTTTTCCGTGACGGACATCAGCCGACCGAGGGCGGCGGACAACTCCCCCTGCGCCTGCCCGAATTTTTCCAGAGAACGGGGATCGTCGACCGACACGCGGATGGCGGTGGCGCTGGCGCGCGCCTGGGTGACCTGTGTCAGGACATCCTGTTCCTGGCGGGCATAGCCCTTCACCGTCGCCACCAGATTGGGGATCAGATCGGCGCGGCGCTGATATTCGTTCTGGACGTCGGCCCAGCGCGCCTTGGCGGTTTCCTCCGCGGTCGGCACGCTGTTCACGCCGCACGCCGACAGCGCGATCGCGGCCAGCGGCGCCAGCAGGGCGGCACGGATGCGGGTTGACGGATGCGGCATGACTGTTCCCCCTGACCGGACCGGCATTTTCTAACGATGCCCGATCGGCGCCGCAATCACCGCTTGATCGTCCGGATCGCGGATGGGATCATATCCGCGATCAAGGAGACCCTGCATGCTATCGCAGTTCAAGACGTTCATCAGTCGCGGCAACGTCATCGACCTGGCAGTCGCGGTCGTCATAGGCGCTGCGTTCGGGCGGATCGTGACGTCGCTGACCGACGATATCATCATGCCGGTGATCGGGCGCATCTTCGGCGGGCTGGATTTCAGCAGCTATTATCTGCGGTTGGGTCCGGTGCCGGCGGGCTATACCGGGTCCCTGTCCGATTATGCCGCGTTGAAGAAGGCGGGCGCGCCCTTGCTGGGCTATGGCCAGTTCGTGACGGTGGCGGTCAATTTCCTGCTGGTAGCGTTCGTGATCTTCCTGATCGTCCGCGCGGTCAATCGCGCCATGCCCAAGCCGCCGGAACAGCCGGCGGTGCCGGTCGAGCCGATTGACGTCATCCTGCTGCGCGAGATCCGCGACGAATTGCGCGCGCGGGGGAGCTCCGCCGTTTGATCGCGCGGTTGCGGAGCCGTGCGCGCCACTCTATATCCCCGGTCGCCGGGTTCGCCCGGCTATGGTGATAAATGATGTCGTGACATAGACGCAGCGGACCCGGGGGCAGTACCCGGCGGCTCCACCATCATCGGCGCGCCCGACCCTAGACGGGGTCGCGCCGATCCTGACGGGGCCGAACTAGGATCGACGTGTGTTGAAAGACGATATTTTTACCCGGCCTGATTGAGCCGTAAAACCGATCAAAACCACAAGTGCTAACGACAACGAGGCACTCGCGATTGCTGCGTAACTAAGTCTTAACGGACGAGGTTAACCAGACAAAAGCGCGGTTCGGGCCGCACCGGGCAACAGAAGCGGACACCGGCGGTACGGGGAGCACCGAGCAACAGAAGCTCCCCACTTTCTTCGTGGTACGATCACGGATGTGCGCCGCATGGCGCCGACACGGGAGATTGGCATGTCTGCCGGGTCCGGATCGCTGTCGATTGCCGTCCTTGATCGCCCTGTTTGGAACGCGTTGACCGGTCGGCAGGCACATCTTGCCCACGGCGATGAAACGGGCCTGCGCTTTGCCCCCGAATATGGCCCCTTCGCTGCCCCACCCGATCCCGCCGGCGATATGCGTGCGCTCGCCCGTTTGGCGGGCAACGCCGAAATCTGGGTGGTCGAAAAGGACCGGATCGTCATTCCTGTCGGTCTGACGCTCGTCCGAAGCGCCGAATGCGTCCAGATGGTGGCCCCCGCGATTGCCGACGACGGGCACGATCATGCCTTTTGCGAACTGGGCAATGAAGATGCTGCGGAGATGTTCGCTCTGGCCGCGCTGACACAGCCTGGCCCCTTCTCGACAAGAACCCATGATCTTGGCCGCTTTATCGGCATCCGCAGGAACGGGGTTTTAGCCGCAATGGCGGGCGAAAGGATGAAGCCGGGTGCTTTTACGGAGCTCAGCGGCGTTTGCACGCATCCAGATTATCGTGGGCGAGGCTATGCCCGGTATCTGATGCGGCTCGTTGCCTTGAGAATGATGGAGCGCGGGGAAGTGCCATTCCTGCACTGCTATGCGACGAACACTGGAGCGATCGCTCTTTATCGAAGCCTTGGCTTCGAAATCCACCAGACCATGAAGGCGATGGTGTTGACGCCCGCCCGGAGGAATTGAGCAGGGCAGCATTTCCCTGTTCCGCACTACATGCGGTTCGAGAAAGCATATCATGCCCACAAACCGATGGTTTGCGGCGAGTGGTCAGGATCAAGATTCGGCTGTTGCCGGCCGGAAGTCCGGTTGTCGTCCAGAGACCTGATGGCGGCATGGGTGCATGAAAAAGGGGGCCTTTCGGCCCCCTTTCCCACGTCATGCCATCGACGCGGATCAGTCTTCGCGGGTCAGGAACGCCGGCGCGAAGGTGCTGTCTTCGTTGGAGCCTTCGTTGCGGGCCGGGCGGTCGCCGTCGTTGCGGTCGCGGCGCGGGCCACGGTCGCCGCCTTCGCGGCGCGGGCCGCGATCGCCGCGCTCGCCGCCACCGCCGCCGTCACGGCGCGGGCCGCGGTCGGGGCGGGGGCCGCGATCCGGGCGTTCCCCGGCTTCGCGCGGCGGGCGGGTGTCCTCCAGTTCGGCACCGGTTTCCTGATCGACGACGCGCATCGACAGGCGGACCTTGCCGCGCTGGTCGATTTCCAGCACCTTGACCTTAACCTCCTGCCCTTCGGACAGGACGTCGGAGACCTTGGCGACGCGCTCGTTCTTGATCTCGGACACATGGACGAGACCGTCCTTGCCACCCATGAAGTTCACGAATGCGCCGAAATCGACGAGATTGACGACCTTGCCGTCATAGATCTTGCCGATCTCCGCTTCGAGCGTGATGCCTTCGATCCACTTGCGCGCGGCCGCGATCTTCTCCGGATCGGACGACGCGATCTTGATCGTGCCGTCGTCTTCGATGTCGACCTTGGCGCCGGTGGTGGCCACGATCTCACGGATCACCTTGCCGCCGGTGCCGATGATCTCACGGATCTTGTCCTTGGGCACCTGCATCGTTTCTATGCGCGGCGCGTGCGCGGACAGTTCGGTGCGGGTGGTGTCGAGCGCCTTCGCCATTTCGCCGAGAATGTGGGCGCGGCCTTCATTCGCCTGCGCGAGCGCGACCTTCATGATCTCCTCCGTGATGCCGGCGATCTTGATGTCCATCTGCAGGCTGGTGATGCCTTCGGACGTGCCGGCGACCTTGAAGTCCATGTCGCCGAGATGATCCTCGTCCCCGAGAATGTCGGAGATGACCGCAAAATCCTTGCCTTCGAGGATCAGGCCCATCGCGATGCCGGACACCGGACGCTTCAGCGGAACGCCCGCGTCCATCATCGCCAGCGAACCGCCGCAGACCGTCGCCATCGAGGAGGAGCCGTTGCTCTCCGTGATGTCGGACAGGACGCGGATCGTGTAGGGGAACTCCTCCTTCGATGGCAGCACCGGGTTGAGCGCGCGCCACGCCAGCTTGCCATGGCCGATCTCGCGACGGCCCGGCGCGCCGAAGCGGCCGACTTCACCGACCGAATAGGGCGGGAAGTTGTAGTGGAGCATGAAGCGTTCGTAGTGCAGCCCGTTCAGGCCGTCGATCATCTGTTCCGCGTCGGCGGTGCCGAGCGTGGTGGTGACGATCGACTGGGTTTCGCCGCGCGTGAACAGCGCCGAACCATGCGCCCGCGGCAGGAAATGGACCATCGATTCGATCGGGCGCACCGTCTTCGTGTCGCGACCGTCGATCCGGCGGCCTTCCTTCAGGATCGCGGTGCGGACGATGTCGCCTTCCAGCTTCTTCGCCAGCTTGCCCGCCTTCAGCCGGGTGGCGGCGTCGGCATCCTTGAAATGTTCGTGCATCGCCTTTTTCGCGTCCGCAATGGCGGCGACGCGGTCGGCCTTGCCGGTGAGCTTGTAGGCGGAGACGAGGCCGTTCCCGATCAGCTTCTTGACCTGCTTCTTCAGATCGCCGCCATCGTCGAGCGCAGGCAGTTCCCAAGGCTCCTTCGCAGCCTTTTCCGCCAGATCGATGATCGCGTCGATCACCTGGCGGCTCGCCTTGTGCGCGAACATCACCGCGCCGAGCATGATGTCTTCCGACAGCTCCTTCGCTTCGGATTCGACCATCATCACGGCGTCGTGCGTGCCCGCGACGATCAGGTCGAGGTCGCTGTCCTTGATCGCCTCGTTCGACGGGTTCAGCAGAAACTCGCCGTCCTTGTAACCGACGCGTGCGCCGCCGATCGGACCCATGAACGGAACGCCGGAGATGGTGAGCGCGGCCGATGCGGCGATCATCGCCAGAATGTCGGGCTCATTTTCGCCATCATAGCTGAGAACCTGGCAGATCACGTTGATTTCGTTGTAGAAACCTTCGGGAAACAGCGGGCGGATCGGGCGATCGATCAGGCGGCTGGTCAGCGTTTCCTTTTCGGTGGCGCCGCGTTCGCGCTTGAAGAAGCCGCCGGGGATGCGGCCGGCAGCGCTGTATTTTTCCTGATAGTGGACGGTGAGCGGAAAGAAGTCCTGCCCGTCCTTGACCGACTTGGCCGCCGTGACGGCGCACAAGACGACCGTTTCGCCGAGCGTCGCGAGCACCGCGCCGTCAGCCTGGCGGGCGACGCGGCCCGTTTCCAGGGTCAGCGTCTGGCCGCCCCACTGGATTTCGCTCTTCTGGATATCGAACATCATGTTTCCTTGTCTCCGACGCGCCCAATGCGGTCGGGGCCTCTTGGTGCGGGCTAGCCGGCCCGCGGCGGTGCGAGGTGCCTGGGCACCCCTTTCGACAAATGGCCGGATTGCCGCTTGCCGTATCGCGTTTGGACCCCGGCCTTGAGGCAGGATCCGGATCGGTCATCGAACCGAGCGCGCCGGAGCGCGGATATGAAAAAGGCGCCTTTCGGCGCCTTTTCCCGTTACTTGCGGAGGCCGAGCTTGCCGATCAGATCGGTATAACGCTGAGCGTCCTTCTTCTTCAGATAGTCGAGCAGGCTGCGACGGTTGTTGACCATCATCAGCAGGCCACGGCGGGAATGATTGTCCTTGGCGTGGCCCTTGAAATGTTCGGTCAGGTTGACAATCCGCTCGGTCAGGATTGCAATCTGAACCTCTGGGCTACCCGTGTCGCCTTCGCCGCGAGCATGTTCGGCGATGAGGGCAGTCTTGCGTTCGGCAGTGATCGTCATGTGTCATCCTCGACATCCGGAACATTGAAGCCCCGCACGACCCGGATGTCCGCCCCGTCGGATTCGACCAGCGCCACGGGGGTGCCGGCGTCAACCGCGAGATGCAGGCCGGGTGATACGGCGATCCCGATCAGCTTGCGCCCCTGGCGGAGCGCCCCTGCCTGATCGGGGGTGACGGGAAAGGCCGGGATGTCGTCCAGCCCCGCCGTCAACGGCAGAAGTGCAATATGCACAGCCCGTTCCTGTCCCATATCGGCCAGTTTGTCCAGCGATATCGCCGCGTCGAGCGTGAACGGCCCCGCCCTGGTCCGGCGCAGCATGGTGACATGGCCGACGGTGCCGAGCGCCGCCGCGATGTCGCGAGCGAGGCTGCGGATATAGGTGCCCTTGGACACGCGCGCGGTGAGGGTGACGGCGTCGCGCGGACCGTCCGACAAGGACGCGGACCCGACGATGGCGAGATGATGGATGGTGACGGCGCGGGTTTCGATCACGAACGTCTCGCCGGCGCGGGCGCGGGCATAGGCGCGTTCGCCGTCGATCTTGATCGCGCTATAGGCGGGCGGCACCTGCGTGATCGGGCCGGTGAACTGCGGCAGGACGGCGTGCAGATCGGAGAGCGTCGGGCGAATGGCAGAGGTGGCGACGATCTGCCCCTCCAGATCGATGGTATCGGTGGCGGCGCCGAACGCGATCGTGAAGTCATAGACCTTGTCGGCATCCAGCATGCGACCGGCCAGCTTGGTCGCTTCGCCAAGCGCGATCGGCAGGACCCCGGTGGCGAGCGGATCCAGCGTGCCGCCATGGCCGACCTTGACCTTTGGATAGCCGCCGCTGCGGAGCGCGCGCTTGACCGCGGAGACGACCTGCGTCGAGCCGAGGCCGAGCGGCTTGTCGATGACGAGCCAGCCGTTCACGGGCGCGGCCATTCATCGGCCAGGATGGCGTAAACGGCGGTGTCGCGGACATGCCCGGTCCAGGTGATACGCTGTTTCCGCAGCACGCCTTCACGGACGGCGCCCAGTTTTTCGACCGCCGCAATCGAGCGGGTGTTGCGGACATCGATGCGAAACTCGACCCGGTTGAACCCGGCCGCAAAGGCGCGGCCGATCAGCGCGTCCTTGATCGGGCGGTTGAGCCCGGTGCCGCGCGCGGCCGGCGTGAGATAGGTGCCGCCGATTTCGATCACATGATTGGCGGCATCAATGTTGAGATAGCCGGACATGCCGACCATGGTACCATCCGCGAACAGCGCGAACGGGCGGCGACCGGGATCGGCGCGCAGGGCGGCGAAACTGGCGTCGAACCGGTCCGGCGCATAGGAGGACGGGAAGATCGCCCATACCGGATCATCGGCGGGACAAAGCGCCCGCAAGGCGTCCCGGTGTCGGTCATCCAGCTGTTCGAGGTGGAGAGCGCCGTGATCGACGGGGATGAGCAGCAGATCATGATCAATCGGCACGATGATGTTCCATGAAATGCCGGCGGCACAGGGCGATATAGCGGTCATTACCGCCAATTTCGGTCTGGGCGCCGTCGCGGACCGCCGCGCCCACGCTATCGACGCGCAGGTTCATCGTCGCCTTGCGTCCGCAGGCGCAGATCGCCTTGATCTCGACCAGCGCGTCGGCGAGGGCGAGCAGTTGCGCGCTGCCTTCGAACAGGGCCCCGCGAAAGTCGGTGCGGAGGCCATAGGCGAGGACGGGGATGCCCGTCCGGTCGCAGATCCGGGTAAGATCCAGCACCTGGGCCTGCGTCAGGAACTGCGCCTCGTCGACCAGCACGCAGGCGAGCGGGGTGACGGCGTGGCGTTCCGCGACCGCGGCGCGGATGTCGGTGGTGCGATCGAACGGCGTCGCGGGGGCGCTGAGCCCGATCCGCGAGGTGATCATGCCGGTCTGGTAGCGATCGTCGACCGCAGCGGTGAACAGCATCGTTTCCAACCCGCGTTCGCGGTAGTTGAAACTGGATTGCAGCAGCACCGTCGATTTGCCGGCGTTCATCGATGCATAGTAGAAATAGAGCTTTGCCATTACGAGACGATCAGGGTTTCGACCGGAAGCGGAGTTTCGGAGCCTGCGGCCTGTTCCAATTTGCGATCGAACGTCACGAAGGCAGGCAGGTTACGTACTGCAACCAGATGGATCATGTCGGCGAAGTCGGCGCCCTTGCGAAGACGAGCGGCGGCCCAGCGCACCAGGAGAGCGTCTTCGACATGCAGCCCTTCGAGTTCGGTCAATATCACCATGGCGTTCGCAATGCGGATGCGATCCCAGCGATAGGCGCTGCGCAAAACCCATTCGACTTCGATCGCGACGGTGAGAGAGACGTATAATGTGGCATTGCGCATGGCCGCACGCGCAAGCGCTGCCTGTTGCTCATCATCCTCCGTAATGATCCGAAGAACGACGTTGGTATCGGCAGCTTTCACTCCCGGCCTTTTTCGGCGAACATAGCGTCGACCGCGACATTCATGTCTTCGATGCTGACGGGAGGTCCGTTATGTTTGGGCACCAGCCGACGAAATGTCTCATAGTCGATTTTGGGACGATCCGCTTCTACGGAGCGCAGCAGCACCATGTCGCCGGTCACGATCACATCCAGCTTGTGGCCGGATGTCCAATGAAGACGGTCCCGCACGTCTTTCGGAATGACGATCTGCCCCTTGGCCGATACTGTGGTTTCAGCGTTCATCCCGGTAAGATACGTCTTACCGTCCGCAGCGTCAATCTTCGGCCAGATCGCGGGCGATGCGGGGGTCGCGAAGGAGGCGGTCGATGTGGGTGCCTTCGTCGAAGCTCTCGTCCGGCAGGAATTTCAGCTTCGCAGCGAAGCGCGACTGGACACGGCGCGCGACTTCGCTCTGCAGATAGGCGGTGTTGGTACGCAGCGCCTTCAGGATCGCGGCCTCGTCCGCGTCGCCCAACGTCTTCACGAAGGCTGTCGCATGGCGCAGATCCGGAGACATCCGGACCTCGGTGATCGAAATGCTGTGCCTGGTCAGCAGATCGTCATGCACGTCCCCGCGCATCAGCACATCGGACAGGGCATGGCGCACCTGTTCGCCCACGCGCAGGACGCGGACCGACCGGCCTTCCGGAGTTTCGTTGGCGCGCATGGGTGGCTCCGTTCAGTCGTGCCGCCGAGGCGGCATCAGCAGGGTCATCAGGATCATAAGACCGCTGAACAGCAGGTGGAAGGGGGCGAAGGCGATTCGGGTGAGGAGAGTGGTGGGGTCAGGTTTCATGCGAAATCGCCTTGCCACGGGAGTGGGCTGGCCTCACCCCCCCCACCGCTCAAGGAGGCGGTGGGTCCCTCCCTCTCCCCGGGGGGAGAGGGGAAGGAAGAAGGAGAGGGTTATAGCGTGCGTTCGCGTTCCTCGACCTCGAAGGTTTCGACGATGTCGCCGGGCTTGATGTCGGTCGAGCCCTCGATCGTGATACCGCATTCCAGGCCCGCGCGGACTTCGGGAACATCGTCCTTGAAGCGGCGGAGCGAGGCGATCGCACCATTGTAGATGATGACATCGTCGCGGAGGATACGGGCACGCAGTTTCTGGCGAATATAGCCTTCGACCACGAGCAGACCCGCGGCCTTGCCATGCTTGCCGGCCGAGAACACCTCCCGGATTTCGGCGCGGCCGACGACATGCTCCAGATATTCCGGCCCAAGCTGCCCCGCCATCGCGGCGCGGATCTCGTCCAGCAGATCATAGATCACATCATAATATTTCAACGCCACGCCGTCACGGGTCGCAAGCTCCCGTGCCTTGGAATTGGCACGGACGTTGAAACCGATGATCGGCGCGCGCGACGCGGCCGCCAGCGACACGTCGCTCTCGGTGATGCCGCCCACGCCCGAATGCAGGATGCGGACCTGGATGAGATCGGTCGAGATCTTGTTGAGCGACCCGACGATCGCCTCGACCGAGCCCTGTGCATCCGCCTTGACCACCAGCGGGAACTGCTGCGCCTGCTTTTCGCGCAACGCAGAGAACATCGTTTCCAGGTTGGCGGGCGCCGAGGTGGTCCGCTTCTGCTGGATGACGCTGGCACGGTAATCGGCGACCTCGCGCGCGCGGGCCTCGTTTTCCACCACCGACAGCGGATCGCCCGCCGACGGCACGCCGGTGAGGCCGAGCACCTGGACCGGGGTGGAGGGAAGCGCGAGCTTCACATTCTTGCCCGTATCATCGATCATCGCGCGGACCTTGCCGCTTTCGGCGCCGACCACGAAGATGTCGCCGACGCGGAGCGTGCCGCGACCGACCAGGATGGTCGCCACCGCGCCGCGACCCTTGTCGAGCGTCGCTTCGACCACGGTGCCTTCGGCCGGACGATCCGGGTTGGCGCGCAGTTCGAGCAGATCGGCCTGCAGCTCGATCTTATCGATCAGCTCATCCAGGCCGGTCTTCTTGGTCGCGGAAACCTCCACATCCTGAACGTCGCCGCCCATGTCCTCGACCTGCACGTCATATTGCAGCAGGGCTTCGCGGATCTTCTGGGCGTTGCTGCCCGGCTTATCCATCTTGTTGATCGCGACGATCATCGGAACGCCGGCGGCCTTCACATGGCTGATCGCCTCGATCGTCTGCGGACGCATGCCGTCATCGCCAGCGACCACCAGCACGACGATGTCCGTGATGTTGGCACCGCGGGCGCGCATGTCGCTGAACGCTTCATGGCCCGGCGTATCGAGGAAGGTGATCTTGTTCCCGGACTTCACCTTCACCTGATAGGCGCCGATATGCTGGGTGATGCCACCCGCCTCGCCCGAAGCGACATTGGCACCGCGCAACGCATCGAGCAGCGACGTCTTGCCATGATCGACATGGCCCATGATCGTGACGACCGGGGGACGCGTGACCTGGGTTTCGTCGGCGTCGATCTCCTCATGGCTGGTGAGATCGATATCGCTGTCGGACACGCGGTTGATGTTGTGACCGAATTCGGTGACCAGCAGTTCGGCGGTGTCCTGATCGATCGTCTGCGTGATCGTGACGGGCATCCCCATCTTGAACAGCGCCTTCACCAGATCGGCCCCGCGTTCCGCCATGCGGTTCGCCAGTTCCTGGACGGTGATCGCCTCCGGCACGTTGACGTCGCGAACCTGCTTGACCTGCGGGCCGCTGTTGCCCGAACCCTTGGCCTTTTCACGGCTGCGCTTGAGCGCGGCGAGCGAGCGGGTGCGGGCGCTGGCGCCGTCATCGAGCGCACGCGTGACGGTGAGCTTGCCGGACTGGCGACGCTCATCGGCGTTCTTTTCGCGCGACACCGGCTTGGGGGCCGGACGCGGCGCGGAGGGGACGGGCGTGAAGCGGCGTGGCGGCGGGAAACGGCCATCCGCGCCGGCTTCGGCCGGAGCAGCGTCCGCCGACGCGGGCGACGCGGGTACGGCCGGCGTAACAGCGGCGGGGGTAGGAGCCTCCGGCGCGGGCTGATCCCCGGTCAGGCGATTCTGTTCCGCGCGACGCTTCTCTTCCTCCAGCGCTTCGGCACGAAGGCGATCCTCGCGGCGGCGTGCTTCCTCCAGCGCGGCCATGCGGGCCTCTTCGGCCTCCCGCAGCAGCTTGGCCTGGCGTTCCTGACGGCTCAGCAGGTCGTTGCCCGGGTTGCGCGCAGGTGCGGCCTGGCGCGTGGGTGCACGCACCGGGGCTGGCGCCCGGCGCGGTGGTGCGGCCACCGGCTTCGGTGCGGCGGCAGCGACCGGTTCGGGCGTCGGTTCGGGCACGGGCGCCGGTGCGGGTTCGGCGACCGGCGGCGGGGTCGGCACCGGTTTCGCCACCGGCGTGAAGGCGCGCGGCGGCGGGAAGGCCGTGGCGGCCGACGACTGGACCGGGGCCGGATCCGCCACGGGCGTCGGGGCCGGCGGCACCGCGGCGGGTGCTTCCGCCACGGGTGCGGGCGTCGGAGCAGGCGCCGGCGTGGGTGCCGCGACCGGCTCGGGTGCAGCCTGTTCGACCACAGGCGCTTCCGCCTCGCCGGGCTTCCGGAACACGCGGGCCTTCTTGACCTCGACCACGACGGTGTTCGAACGGCCATGGCTGAAGCTCTGCTTCACCTTGCCCGTCTCGACCGTGCGGCGAACCCCCAGAGGCGCGCGCATGCCAAGCTTCGGCTTTTCGTTGTCGCTCATATGGTCGTCAGAACCCTTCAGTATTCAGCGGCGAGGGACCTTGCGAAACGATGTCGCAAGGCTCGGTCGCCCAGTCTCGTCCGATAAAGTCGCGCCAGCGACCCAGCGCCTGCGTGACTCGCGCGGCGGCAGCCGGCGTTATCAGCGCAATATGTACCACATTTTCGCGGCCCAGCGCCATCGACAATATGGCCCTGTCCAGCGGGATTACCAGCCCGCGCAGATCGCTGCCCTCCACACCGCGCCCGACGCGCAGCGCCTGATCGAGCTTGCGATTGCCATCCACGCCCGCATCCGCGGCGTGGATCAGCAACGCGACCAGACCCTTACGGGCGCTTTCCGCGATCTTGTCCGATCCGGTGAGCAGCGTGCCGGAGCGTGCTTCCAGCCCCAGCCGGTCGAGCGCGTCGCGTTGCAAGGCCGCCGCGGTCCGAGCGGGAAGATCAGCGGGGATCGTCAGCGCCTGCGTCTTGAACGCGCGGTAGAGCGCGCCCTTCAGCCGACCCTTGGCGAGCGCGATTTCCAAAGTAGCCTGATCGACACCGATCCAGGCACCACGGCCCGGCGCCCGCGCCCGCACGTCGGGCGCGATCTGCCCATCAGGGCCAAGCGCGAGCCGGATCAGGCTGTCCTTCGGGCGACGATCGCCGGACAGGATGCAGCGCCGTTCCGGATCGTGTCGGTTGGCCTTGGTGTCTTCCTCGGGCTCGCACGTTGACACGCCGCCGTCGGACTCTCCGTCCCCACCGGCCACGGTCTCGACTTCGCTCGACCCGTCCCGCGATTGTGTTCGCGATGGACGGGAGGAGAACGGGCTTTCTACATGCGCGAGGCGATCATTGTCCGACATCCGCAGGTGCGACCTCCTGCGGCTGTTCTTCGTCGGCGAACCAATGGGCGCGCGCCGCCATGATGATCTCGTTGCCCTGATCTTCGGTCAGGCCATATTCGGCGAGGATGCCGCTCTTCTCGCCATCGTTGCTGGGGGTACGGCGGCGGGGTTCGACGCGCTTCTTCAGGATCAGTTCGTCCGTTGCCAGATCGGCAAGATCGTCCAGCGTCAGGATGCCGGCCTTGCCCAGCGTGACCAGCATCGCTTCGGTCAGATAGGGCAGATCGGCCAGCGCATCCTCTACGCCCATCGCCTGGCGTTCCTCACGGTTCGCCTGTTCCCGGCGGTCGAGCGCTTCCTGGGCACGGCTCTGAAGCTCGGCCGCGAGTTCCTCGTCAAATCCTTCGATCGCCGCAATTTCGTCGACCTCGACATAGGCGACTTCCTCGAGGCTGGAGAAGCCCTCGGCGACCAGCAGCTGCGCCAGCGTCTCGTCGACGTCCAGTTCCTTTTCGAACAGGCCGCTATTCTCGACAAACTCCTTCTGGCGCTTCTCCGAAGCATCGGCTTCGGTCATGATGTCGATCGCGGAGCCGGTCAGCTGCGAGGCGAGCCGGACATTCTGACCCCGACGGCCGATGGCGAGCGACAGCTGATCATCGGGGACGACGACCTCGATCCGGCTGTCTTCCTCGTCGATCACGACGCGGCTGACCTGCGCCGGCTGCAACGCGTTGACGACGAAGGTGGCGGTGTCGGGCGACCAGGGGATGATGTCGATCTTCTCGCCCTGCATTTCCTGCACGACCGCCTGCACGCGGCTGCCCTTCATGCCGACGCACGCACCGACCGGATCGATCGACCCGTCATGGCTGATGACGCCGATCTTGGCGCGGCTGCCAGGGTCGCGGGCAGCGGCCTTGATCTCGATCACGCCGTCGTAGATTTCGGGGACTTCCTGCGCGAACAGCTTCTTCATGAAGTCCGGGTGCGCGCGGCTGAGGAAGATCTGCGGCCCGCGGGTTTCGCGTGCGACACGCAGGATCAGCGAGCGGATGCGGTCGCCGACGCGGACGACCTCCCGCGGGATCTGCGCATCGCGGCGGATAACGCCCTCGGCCCGACCGAGATCGACCACGACATGGCCGAATTCGACGCGCTTGACGACGCCGGTGATGATTTCACCCGCGCGGTCCTTGAACTCTTCATATTGACGGTCGCGCTCGGCATCGCGGACCTTCTGGAAGATGACCTGCTTGGCGGCCTGGGCGGCGATGCGGCCGAATTCGATGTTGGGCAGCGGATCGACGATATAGTCGCCGACGACGGCACCCTTCTGCAGTTTCTGCGCGTCCGCGACGCTGACCTGCTTGAAATAGTCCTCGACCAGCTCGACGACCTCGACCACGCGCCACAGGCGCAGATCGCCGCCCTTCGTGTCGATCTTCGCACGGATATCGTTTTCCGCGCCGTAGCGGGTGCGGGCGGCGCGCTGGATCGCGTCCTCCATCGCCTCGATCACGATTTCGCGATCGATGAGCTTTTCCTTGGCGACCGCATCGGCGATGGCGAGCAGCTCGGCCTTGTTGGCGGAAATGGCGGTGGCCATCGGACTATCCTTCCTGCGTGGTTTCGACGCCGTCGTCGGCGTCCTGTTCGACGATCTCGTCAGCGCCGTCCGTGTCGAGCGGGGCGGTCGCCTTCAACAGCGCGTCGGTCAAGATCAATTTGGCGGAGGCGATGCTGGAAAAGGGCAGGGTCAGTTCGCCGACGCGCTCGACATAGAGCAGCACGTCGTCACCCTCGACCCCGCGCAGGGCGGCCTCATATTGCTTGCGACCGTCGCGGGGCTCGACCAGCTTGATGCGTGCATCATAGCCGGCCCAATCCTGAAAATCCCGAAGCCGGGTGAGCGGGCGATCGATGCCGGGCGAGGATACCTCCAGCCGATAGGCTTCCTCGATCGGATCCTGTTCGTCCAGCATGTCGGAGATGCGGCGGCTGAGTGCTTCGCAGTCCGTCAGGTCGAGTTGCCGCGTGTCCGGGCGTTCGGCCATGATCTGGAGCGTGGGATCGGACTTGCCGCCGTTCATCTGGACGCGCACGAGCGCCAGACCCAAAGCCTCTGCTTCGGGTTCGATCAGCTTTGTCAGTAAGGCGATATCCGCCATCCGGGCTCCTGCAACGCGATATGCGTCTAGTGGCGCCGGATCCGGTTGGATCCGACCTCGCCAATGTTACCAATGTCGAGAAGACGAAAGCGATATAGTCCAGTTGCCGCGGGCGGGCAAGACTGCAACATAAAAGCCGACATGGGGTTTAACGCCCATATTTCGTCCACGGAGAGATACATGCGCGTGCCGCCGACAAGTTTCATCCTGTCCCTGCTGCTGGTGGCGTGCGGGACGGCCGCGACCGATATCGGCAGGGCCGCGGCACAGGGGCAGGCGCCGATCACCGGGGAACAGCCGTTCGCGGCCAAGCCGTTCGCCGACAATGTGATCGCGACGTTCGACCAGCCCTGGGCGATGACGTTCCTGCCGGACGGTCGGATGCTGGTGACCGAGAAGCCGGGCCGGTTGGTGCTGCTGTCCGCCGATGGCGCGCAAAAGGTTTCGGTAACCGGTGTGCCGCAGGTGGCGAGCGCAGGGCAGGGCGGGTTGATGGATGTGGTGCCGCACCCCGGCTTCGCCCGCAACCACCGGATCTATCTCAGCTATTCCGAGGCAGGCGCCGGCGGAAACGGCGTCGTTCTGGCGCGTGCAACGCTGGTGGAAGGACCGGACGACGCGGCACGGCTGGATCAGGTGGAAACGCTGTTCCGTGCGCCGAAGGTCGACGGCAACGGGCATTATTCGGGGCGGATCGCCTTTGCGCCGGACGGGCATCTGTTCTTCACGGCGGGCGAACGGCAGAAGTTCGATCCGGCGCAGGATCCAAAGCTGCCGCTGGGCAAGGTCCTGCGGCTGAACGACGATGGGACAGCGGCCAAGGGTAATCCGCTGGCGGCGAAGGGGTTCGATCCCCGCATCTGGAGCTATGGCCACCGCAACCTGCTGGGTATCGCGTTTGACGCGCGGGGCGGGCTTTGGGAGCAGGAGATGGGACCAAAGGGCGGCGACGAGCTGAACCTGATCCTGCCGGGGCGCAACTATGGCTATCCGATCGTGTCGAACGGCAACCATTATGACGGGCGCGATATTCCCGATCATCCGACCCGACCGGAATTGGAGGCGCCCAAGGCCAGCTGGAATCCGGTGATTTCCCCGGCGGGGCTGATGATCTATTCCGGAACGATGTTCCCCGATTGGCGCGGCAACGCGTTCATCGGCGGACTGTCGTCCAAGGCGCTGATCCGCGTCGCGCTGACCGGAATCAGCGCGCGGGAGGCGGCGCGGTATGACATGGGCGCGCGGATCCGCGAGGTGGAGCAGGGACCGGATGGCGCGATCTACGTCCTTGAGGACGGAGCGGGCGGTCGGCTGCTGCGGCTGACGCCGAAACAGCCTTAGGCCGGTGCGATGATTGCGACGATGTTTTCCGCATAGGTCGGGTTGGCGGGGTCGAAGGCGGGATTGCGATCGAACGGGACGGGGGTGAGGGCGAGACCCCCGAGCCCGGAGAGCCGGAACGCGCCGATCTTGATCAGTTTCGGCTTGGCGCCGTCGCGTTCCAGGACGACGGCATCGACGATGAGATCGTCATGGCGCGTGTATAGAATGTGCGGGGCGAGCCGAATCACCGTCTTGTTGTAGGTCGCCGTCAGGCACAATTTCTTGGCGATCGCCGTGATGACGAGCTGGGCGGTCGGGCCGCTGCCCTCCGGCGCCGAGGTGGCGGGTTTGAGCGTGGCGCGGAGGATGGGACGGGTCGGTGACATGGCCGGCTCCCTAGGCCAAGCGTGCGGGGGTTGCACGCGGAAATGCTGGTCTACAGGCTTTGGATCGCGAAGGGCAGGTCAGCGAAGAGCGACCGGACGGACAAAGGCGCCCGGCCCGGCAGCAGCAGCGCCGTATCCTGCCACCAGTCGGCGGGGATGGCCGGATGCGGCGCATCGGCTAGTGCGGGCTGGACATGGCGCGGGACCGCGACCAGCCAGGCGAGATCGCCCAGCCGGCGGAGGAAGGCGACGACATGATCGCACCGGGCGCCGGTCGCGGCGACTGGCTCAAACGTGCCGTCCGCAAACAGGGCGGGATGCGTGCGGCGCGCGCGGAGCGCGGCCGCAAGCGCCGCCTGTTTCAGGCGACCGTCGCGCCAATGCGGCACCAGTGCGTGAGGATAGTCCGCATAGGCCAGTGCCGCGATGCGTGCGCCATAGTCGACCGGGCGCCGATTGTCGGGATCGACCAGGCTGAGGTCCCAAAACTCCGTACCCTGATAACAATCGGGGACACCAGGCAGGGTGGCGCGCAGCACCGACTGGGCGATGCCGTTGACGGCCGCGGCGGACGCGATATGCGCGACGAAGGTCACAAGCTGTTGCCGGAAGCCGGTTTCATCGTGCAACAGCGTGCGGATCGCATCGGCACAGGCGGCTTCATAGCCCGTATCGGGTTCGGCCCAGGCGGAGCGCAGCTTGGCTTCGCGGAGCGCCTTCTGGTTCCAGCCGATGACGCGATCGGCAAAGGCGGACCAGTCGGGCGCGTCATCCAGCGGACAGGCGCCGACCAGCGTCTGGAGCATCATGTAGACGTCGGCGGGGTCGATAGCAGCGTTGGCGGGGTGCTCGCCCCACCGCCGGGCCTCGGCGATCCAGCGATCCGGAATCTCGCTGAGTACCGCCAGCCGGGCGCGGACATCCTCGCCACGCTTGTGATCGTGGGTCGCGGTGGTGAGCATGGCGTGCGGGTGATCGGCGGCGCGGCGGGTGACGGTGACCGCGAACGCCGCGGTGTCGAGCGCGAAGTCGGCGGGCGCGAAGCCGACATCGTTGCGGGAGAGCAGCCGCCCATAGCGGTAGAAGGCGGTGTCCTCGACCGACTTAGCGGAGAGGGGCGCGCTCAGCTGTTCGAACCGGCGGACCGCTTCGCGCCGATCGGGATCGTCGAGATCGGCGCGCCCGCTGATCCAGTCGGCCAGCGTTTCCAGCACGATCCGTTCACCCGGCGGGGTGGCGGCGTCGGCCAGCGCGGCGGTGAACAACGGATCGTCCGTCACCGGCGCCTGCGCGAAGGCCGCATAGGTGCGGTAGCTGGGGAAGACCGCGAGCAAGGCCTCCAGCGCGCGGCGGATCATGCCGGCGGTGATATCGCGCGTGGCAAGGCGTGCCTGCGCCAGCCGGTGGAAGGCGGCGACGGCGGCATCACGTTGACCCGCGAAGCTGCGCGCGAGAATCTCCACGCGAGCAGCATGTTCTTCCAGCCCGAAATCGGAGGGGCGGCCGCTGAGCGCGCGCCAGTGCGCCGCCAGCGCGGGTTCGCCGCGGGCATCATGCTGGAGCGCGGACACATGATCCATGAACTCATAGCCGCTGGTGCCATCTGTCGCCCAGGCTGGGTCTAGCCGTTCGCCGGCGGCCAGGATCTTTTCGACCAGCAAATAGGCGTGGCGGTCCGGATCGATCGCGGTGAAGGCGGCGCGGAGCGCGCGGCAATATCCGGCAGGGTCGGCCAGTCCATCGACATGATCCACGCGAACCCCGTCGATCAGTCCTTCGCGGAACAACCGGAGCGGGAGCGCATGGACGGCATCGAACACCGCCGGATCCTCGACCCGCAGCCCGGCGAGTTCGGTGATGTCGAAGAAGCGCCGCCAGTTGATACAGTCCCCCGCGGTCCGCCAGGATGCGAGGCGGTAATGCTGGCGTTCCAGCAGCGCGTGCAGGCGGGCGGCGCCCTGCGGATCGCGGCCGTCATGCTGCTGGCGCAGCGTGGTGATATCACCCTGTTCCAGCAGGGCGTGGGCGTCCTCCGGCCGGAGCGGGAAGCGGTGGGTGCCATAGGCGAGGACGGAGAGCCGGCCGCTGTCCGCTTCCCGATCCAGGACCAGATCCCCGCTTGCCAGCACGTCGGCATATGGCGCGCCGAGAAACGGGGCGAGCAGGCGACCGCGCAGCGTGGGGTCCGCCGGGCGCCAGTCGATATCGAAGAAGCGAGCGAAGGCGCTGTCCTCGCCATGTTCCAGCACGTCGAGCCACCAGCGATTGTCGCTACCCCCGACGGCCATGTGGTTGGGCACGATGTCCAGGATGATGCCGAGTCCCTGATCACGGAGCGCGGCAGCAAGCGCGCGAAACCCGTTCTCGCCCCCCAGTTCGGGGTTGATGCGGGTGGGATCGACGACGTCATAGCCATGCGTCGAACCGGCACGCGCGGTGCCGATCGGTGAGGCATAGAGATGGCTGATGCCGAGGTTGGCGAGATAGGGGGCGAGCGGGACCGCATCGGCGAAGCGGAAGCCGGCATGAAACTGGATACGGTAGGTGGCGCGCGGAATCATCGGGTTCTCGTCTGGACAATGCGGGCGATCCGCCGGCGGACGGCGGCGGTCGCGAACAGCGCGTCGCCGGTATCGGGCAGGCGGCGGCGCCAGTTGGGATGTTCGGTGATCGTGCCGGGCATGTTCGGTGCTTCTTCCAGGCCGAACAGATCCTCCACCGGAACGATCAGCAGTTCGCACGGGGCGGCGGCGGCCTGGGCGAGGGCGGCATCGACGACGGGTGCGGGATCGTCCGGCAAGGGCGGGGGAACGGTGGCGGCGCCAGACGCGGTGAAGGCGTCCCACAGGCGGGTGCGATCCGCCGCGCGGTCCTGCGTCTGCGCATCGGCGCCGATCGCGGGATCGATCCGGGTGCGCCATTCGATGTCGGTGCCGCGCCACCAGCCGGCGATCGGCACCATATCGTGCGTGCTGGTCATCGCGACCGCCTGCGCGGGCCAGGTGGACGGCGGGGTGAAGGCGCCGTCGGCATCGCGTTCGAACGGCAGGACCCGCATGCCATAGATGCCGCGTGCGGTGATGCCGTCGCGGAAGCCGGGCGGAACGACGCCAAGATCCTCCCCGATCACGATCGCGCCGGCGCGGTGCGATTCGAGTGCGATCAGCCGGAGCAGATCCTGTTCCGGGTAGCGGAGATAGGCACCGTCGAGCGGAGATGCGCCGTGCGGCACCACCCACAGCCGGCGCAGGCCAAGCGCATGGTCGATCCGCACGCCGCCGGAATGCCGCATCGCGGCCCGCAGCATCGCCAGGAAGGGATGAAAGCCGGTTTCGCGCAGGGCGGTCGGTGAAAAGCTGGTGATACCCCAATTCTGGCCATTGGCCTGATAGGCGTCCGGCGGTGCACCGATGCCCAGCCCCATGATCAGGTCGCTGCGCCGGTTCCACGCGTGGCTGCCGCCGGGATCGAGCCCGACCGCGATGTCGGAAATCAGCCCGATCGCCATGCCCGCGCCCTTTGCGGCCTGGCACGCGGTGGTGAGCGAGCGTTCGGCGATCCATTGCAGGAAACGGTGGAAGCGGATCGTATCGGCATGTTCGGACGCGAATGCCGCCACCGCGGCACTGGTCGGGTCGTGATAGGCGGCCGGCCAGTCCTGCCACGCGCCGGCCCCCGTCTGCCGGAAGAAGTGGCCGTGCAGCGTTTCGAACAGGGCGTGTCCGTCAAGATCGGCAGAGGATGGTTCCGCATCCAACGCGGTGCGCGTCGGACCATCGAGCGTTTCATAGAGGGTGCGGAGCCGGTCCAGCTTGTCCGCCGCCGCGGCCGGCCAGTCGATGAGATCGGGCGCCACGCCATTCGCGGCGGCCGGCGCCGTGGCAAAGAGCGGGTTCAAGAATTGACGACTGGAGGGTGCATAGGGGCTGTAGCGCGTCGGATCGGCGGCGAAGAGCGCGTGGACGGGGCTGATCGCGATCGCGTCGACGCCGTGCGCCCCGGCGGTGCCGGCGATGCTGGCGAGAGTGCCGAAGTCACCGAACGGCGACGGGGTGGCATCGCGGAGCGCGTAGAGCTGCGCCGCGATGCCCCAGGGGCGGGTGCCGTCACGGACCGGTACGGGGTGACCGCGCGGCGGAGCGACGGCGATCGTCAGCTGACCGCCGGACCAGGTGAGCCGGTGATAGCCGGGGCGATCGATGGCAGGAACGTGGCCGGCAAGCGACACGTCCAGCCGCGTGCCATCCTCATGGATCAGTTCGCCCTTGCCGGCGAGCGCGGGCAGCGGGATCGGCATTCCGACATCGGTGGTCAGGACATCGGTGCTTGCGGCCTGCACCTGCGCGGTGAGGCGGTGCAGGCTGTCGCGGCATTCGGCAGCGGATGTTGCGGGGAGATCCAGTTGCCCCAGAATGACGCGCAACGTGTCGGGGGTGACGCGCTGCGGCCGGCCGGACGCATCCTCCCAATCGATCAGGATGCCCGCGGCTTCCGCCAGCTGCGCGAGAGCGGTGTCGGTCATTCCCCGATCCAGCCAACGAAGGTGGCGGGCGCAAGCCGGCCGTCCGCTATGCCGTCGCCGATGGTGACGACACAGTCGCCGGCGGGTGCGGCGAGCGGAACGGGGGCGTCACCGATGTTGAGCGCGAGCGTGAGCGTCGCCTGGCCCAACCGCCAGCGTGCCAGAACCGCCTTGTCCCCCAGCACGGCGGCGTCGAGCTCGGTGCAGCCCGGCAGATGCGGGACAATATGATTACGGCGGATGGCGAGCAGATCGGTGTAGAGCGCGGTCCAGGCATCGGCGTCGGGCCCCGGCGTGGGGCGGGATGCCGCGAAGGTCGCGGGATCGTTCGGATCGGGAATGCGGGCGCGCTGTTCCGGGTCGGCAAAGGCGGGGAACTTTGCAAATTCCGCGCGGCGGCCGTTGCGGACCGCATCGGCCAGGGCGTCGTGGAAATCGGTGAAGAACAGGAACGGCGCCTGCGACCCGGTTTCGTCGCCCATGAAGAGCAGCGGGATTTGCGGGCAGAGCAGCAGCAGGCCGGTCGCGGCGCGCAGCCGATCGGGCGCGACCAGCCGCGTCAACCGTTCGCCAAGCGCGCGGTTGCCGATCTGGTCATGATTCTGCAGGAAGGCGACGAAGCGGGTGGGGGGCAGATGCGCGCTGGGCATGCCGCGGGGGCGACCATCATGATTGGGCGACCCCTCACCCTGATAGATGAACCCTTCGGCCAGGCAGCGGGCGAGCCGTTCGGTCGCGCGGTCGGCGAAATCGGCATAATAAGCGTGATGCTCGTCGGTCAGAAGGACGTGGAGGACGTTGTGGAAATCGTCGTTCCACTGTGCATCATAGCCGCGTTCCAGCCGGCGGGCGTCATTACGCTCGTTTTCCAGCATCAGGTGGACGTGACGGCCCGGCGCGATCGTGGCGCGGATCTCGCCGGCCAGCCGATCGAGAAAGCCGGGATCGGCGATGGCGTGGACGGCATCGAAGCGCAGGCCGTCGAAGCGGTATTCGGTCAGCCAGTATAGCGCATTGTCGATGAAGAACCGCGCGACCGGTTCGCGCGCGAAATCGATCGCGGGGCCCCAGGGTGTGGGCACGTCGGGCGTGAAGAAGTCCGGCGCATAGGCGGCGAGGTAATTTCCGTCCGGCCCGAAATGATTGTAGACGACATCGAGGAAGACCATGAGGCCGAGACCGTGCGCGCGGTCAATCAGTGCCTTCAGCTCGGCCGGCGTGCCATAGCTGCTGTCGGGTGCGAACGGCAGCACACCGTCATAGCCCCAGTTGCGGGTGCCGGAGAAATCCGCGAGCGGCATGAGTTCGATCGCGGTGATGCCGAGCGCCGCCAGCCGCGGCAGGGCCGCCGCGACGCCGGCATAGCCACCCATGGCGCCGACATGCAGTTCGTAGATGACGGCATCTTCCCAGGGACGGCCGGCCCAGTCGCGATGCTGCCAGTCATGGGCCGGATCGACGACGATGCTGGCATCGTGGACGTCGGGACCCTGCAACCGGGAAGCGGGGTCGGGAACGGCCGTGCCGTCGTCCAGCACGAAGCGGTAAAGGGTGCCGGGTCCGGCGTCGGTATCGCACGCGAACCAGCCGGCATCACCCGGGACCATCGGCAGGGACGGGCGCCCCTCAATCTGTAGCCCGAGCGCGGCCTGGCCCGGTGCCCAGAGCGTGAAGCGGGTGCCGCCATCCGCCAGCGGCATCGGACCCCAGATCATGCGACCGTTCCCGTCGCGTGGATCAGGATGGCGCCGCGATCCTGCACCATGATCGTCGTTTCGGTCAGGTCGCGTTCGCCGATGCCCTGATCCGCGCTGTCCACCAGCAGCCGGCGAGAGCCGTCGGGTTCAGGCAGCGTGAATTCCAGAGGATATTGCGAGCCGTTCATCAGCATCAGGATCGCTTCATAGCTGCCATCGGGCAGCAAACGCGTCCGCCGCATGATGAGTGCCTTGCCTTCCGGATTCTGCCAATCCTCGGGCGAGAGCGCATGTCCACGTTCGTCGAACCAGTCCATGTCGCGGATGCCGGGCGCGACCTCCTCCCCATACAGAAAGTGCGAGGAGCGGACGAGCGGGTAATGTTTGCGGATCAGGATGAGCCGGCGGACGAACGCGGTGAGGGATCGCCCGGCGTCCGACGCGGCTTGCGACCAGTCGAGCCAGCTGATCTCGTTATCCTGCGCATAGGCATTGTTGTTGCCGCGCTGCGTGCGGCCGAATTCGTCGCCGGCCAGCAGCATCGGCGTGCCGAGCGAGGCCAGGACCGTCATCATCATCGATCGCCGGACGCGTTCGCGGGTGGCGGTGATGGCGGGATCGTCGGTCGGACCCTCCGCCCCCCAGTTGCAGGCGAAATTCTCGCTATGACCGTCGCGATTATCCTCGCCATTGGCTTCGTTGTGGCGCTGTTCATAGGCGGTGACGTCCGCCAGCGGCTGGCCATCATGGCTGGCGACATAGTTGACGCTGGCCCAGGGGCGGCGGGCGCGGCGGTCGAAGATGTCGCCGGATCCGGACAGGCGCGCGGCGAATTCATCACGGATACCGGCATCGCCGCGCCAGAAACGACGGGTGCTGTCGCGGAACTTGTCATTCCATTCCGCAAAACCCGGCGGGTGATTGCCGAGCTGGTATCCGCCGGGCCCGATGTCCCAGGGTTCCGAAATGAGCTTCAGCCGGCCAAGCACCGGATCCTGGCGCAGCGCCTGGAAAAAGGCGGCGCTGGGTTTGAATTCCCCGTTGCCGGTTCGCCCGAGCGTGACACCGAGATCGAAGCGGAAGCCATCGACATGGAAGGATTCCGCCCAGTAGCGGAGCGAGTCCACCACCATCTGCATCACGCGGGTGCGGCTGACGTTGAGGGTGTTGCCGGTGCCGGTATCGTTGACGCAGTAGCGCGGATTATCCGCCTGCAACCGGTAGTAGGTGGCGTTGTCGAGACCGCGGAAGGACAGCGTCTGGCCAAGCTCGCTGCCTTCGGCGGTGTGGTTGTACACGACGTCCAGAATGACCTCGATCCCCGCCGCGTGCAGCCGGCGGATCGCGAAGCGCAGGTCGTTGGCGTCGCCATCGCCCATGTAGCGCATTTCCGGCGCGAAGAAGGACAGGCTGTTATAGCCCCAATAGTTGGTGAGCTGTTTTTCCTGGAGAAAGCGATCCTGCACGAAGCCCTGGATCGGCAGCAGTTCGAGCGTGGTGATGCCGAGCCGCTGGAGATAGGCGATCACCTTCGGGTTGCAGAGCGCCGCATAGGTGCCGCGTTCGCGCGGGCGCACCGCCTCCATCAGCTGGGTCAGGCCCTTGACATGCGCTTCGTAGATGACGGTTTCGGACCACGGAATGTTCGGGCGGCGATCCTCGCCCCAATCGAAATTGTTGGCGACCACGACGCATTTGGGCATGGCCGGCGCGCTGTCGCGACGATCGAAGCTGAGATCGCCGCGGGGCGATCCGACGCGGTAGCCGTGGAGCGCATCGGTCCAGCGGATCTGGCCGGACAGCTGCTTCGCATAGGGATCCAGCAGCAGCTTGTTGGGGTTGAACCGGTGTCCTTCCTCCGGCGCGTAGCGGCCGTGCGCACGGAAGCCGTAGAGCATGCCGGGCCGCGCATCGGGCAGGTAGCCGTGCCACACCTCGTCCGTGCATTCCGGGAGCGGCATGCAGGCCACCTCGCGGCGTCCGCTGGGATCGAACATGCAGAGATCGATGCCGTCCGCATTGGCGGAAAAGACCGCGAAGTTGACGCCGAGCCCGTCAAATGTTGCGCCAAGCGGGTACGCGCTGCCGCTTTCGAGGCGTTCGGGCATATAGCTCAAAGTGCAGGTCCTTCATGTCGCAGGAAAATGGCCGCGAGGGGGGGCAGGGTCAGTTCGATCGATGCCGGGTGGCCGTGGGCCGGGACGGGAACGGTGCGAACGACGCCGGCATTGCCGAGGTTCCCCCCGCCATAGCCCGCGGCGTCGCTGTTGAGGATTTCGGTCCAGCCGCCTTCGGGTACGCCGACCCGGTAGTGGTGGCGCGGCACCGGAGTCATGTTGATCGCGCACAGGACCGGCGGCGCGCCATGGGCCGAATGGCGGAGGAAGACGAACACGCTGTTCACGCTGTCGTCACCCACCACCCATTCGAAGCCGCGCGGATCGGCATCGCCGTGATGCAGAGCGCCTTCCGCGCGGTAGAGCGCATTCAGGTCGCGGACCAGCGCCTGGATGCCGGCATGGGCGGGGTCCGAGAGCAGCGACCAATCGAGCTGCGTATCGTGATGCCATTCGGCCGGCTGCGCCAGTTCGCCGCCCATGAAAAGCAGCTTCTTGCCGGGATGCGCCCACATGAAGCCGAGATAGGCGCGCAGGCCTGCAAAGCGTTGCCAGGCATCGCCCGGCATGCGGGCGATCAGCGAGCCCTTGCCATGCACGACCTCGTCATGGCTGAGCGGCAGCACGAACCGCTCGCTGAACGCATAGGACAGGCCGAACCCGATTTCGCCGTGATGCCAAGGGCGGTGGACGGGATCGGTTTCCATGTAGCGGAGCGTGTCGTTCATCCACCCCATGTTCCATTTGTAGTGGAACCCCAGCCCGTCATAGGCGACCGGCGTGGTGACGCCGGGAAAGGCGGTGGATTCCTCCGCCACCATGATCGCGCCGGGGAAGCGTTCGGCGACGGTGGCGTTCAGTTCTTTCAGGAAGGCGATGGATTCATAATTTTCGCGCCCGCCGTGGATGTTGGGCACCCATTCCCCGGCCTTGCGGCTGTAATCGCGGTAGAGCATCGACGCGACCGCATCGACGCGCAGGCCATCGACATGGAAGGCGTCCAGCCACCAGAGCGCCGATGCGATCAGCGTGCCGGCAACCTCCCGCCGGCCGAGATTGTAGATCATGGTGTTCCAGTCGGGGTGATAACCCTCCTGCGGATTGCCATGTTCGTAGAGCGCGGTGCCGTCGAACAGTACCGGGCCGTGCGCGTCGTTCGGGAAGTGCGCGGGCACCCAATCGAGCAGCACGCCGATGCCGGCGGCGTGGCAGCGATCGACGAACCGGGCGAACTGGGCGGGCGTGCCGTAGCGCGCCGACGGCGCGAATTGCGACAGCGGCTGATACCCCCAACTGCCCCCGAACGGATGTTCCATGATCGGCATCAGTTCGACATGGCTGAAGCCGAGATCGACCAGATAGGGGATGAGGAGATCGGCGAGCGCATCCCAGCTTTGCGCCTCCGCACCGTCCCACGGACGTTTCCAGGACGCGGCGTGCATTTCGTAGATGGTGATCGGCGCGCCGGCATGCTGGCGGTCGGCACGGCCGGCCATCCAGGCGGCATCCGTCCAATCATGATCGAGCAGCGGCGCGACCACGGACGCGGTGGCGGGGGGGCGTTCGGTAGCGCGGGCGAGCGGATCGGCCTTTTCCCGCAGCACCCCGTCGACGCCCATGACCGCGAACTTGTAGGAGGCACCCACGCCAACGCCAGGCACGAACAGATCCCAGACGCCGCCCCCGGGATGCCGGCGCATCGGCAGACGGTGCGGATTCCAGCCGGTGAAATCGCCGATCACCGAAACCCAGCGCGCATTGGGTGCCCAGACCGAGAAGGCGGTGCCGGCGATACCGTCCATCTCCACCGGGATCGCACCCATGCGCCGGGCAAGATCCCAATGCCGCCCCTCGTTGAACAGATGCAGGTCGACATCGCCCAACACCGGGCCGAGCGCATAAGGGTCGGGACCCTCCTCGATCGTGCCGCCCCAATCGGTGCGCAGGCGATAGGAGGACGCGTCGGCGGCGGTCGCATCGCCGACGAACAGACCGGGCGTTGCCGTTTCCGCAAGCGGCACGGCCGTCCCCCCGTCGGCGCGGATCAGCATCACGGCGGCAGCACCGGGCCGATAGACCCGGACGACACCATCGTGCCGGCCGAGATAGGCGAATGGATCGGCCAGCCACTGTTCGACCGATCGGTTGTCATGCGGCATGCTCGTCTCCCCCGGTCCGCCCTTCTTAAGGGTGGACATGATCGAAGCAACGATGGACGACGTAAAATGTGCCCGCCGGCAAACGGGCCGCGTGGAACTCCGCGCGGCCTGAACCGCTACCGGTCACGAAGTCAGGACGGAGGATGCAATGGCGGCGGGGCAGGGTGCGACCTTACGGGGATTGGTGACGCGACAGGCGATGGCGTTCGTGCTGGCCGGCGGGCGCGGCAGCCGGTTGATGGAATTGACCGATCGCCGTGCGAAGCCGGCGGTGTTCTTTGGCGGCAAGACCCGGATCATCGATTTCGCGCTGTCGAATGCGCTCAATTCGGGCATTCCGAGGATCGCGGTCGCGACGCAGTACAAGGCGCACAGCCTGATCCGCCACCTGCAATATGGCTGGACGTTTTTCCGGCCGGAGCGGAACGAAAGTTTCGACATCATGCCGGCAAGCCAGCGCGTGTCCGAAGACAGCTGGTATCAGGGTACGGCCGATGCCGTGTATCAGAACATCGACATCATCCGCAGCTATGCCCCCAAATATATCCTGATCCTGGCCGGGGACCATGTCTACAAACAGGATTACGGCGTGATGCTGGAACAGCATTGCAACAGCGGGGCAACGGTGACGGTCGGCTGCGTCGAGGTGCCGCGGATGGAGGCGAGCGCATTCGGCGTGATGCATGTCGACGAGCAGGACCGGATCATCGATTTCCTGGAGAAGCCCGCCGATCCGCCGGCAATGCCCGGTCGTCCGGACCAGGCGCTGGCAAGCATGGGTATCTATGTGTTCGATACCGAATATCTGTTCGACCGGCTGGCCGAAGATGCGGCCGACCCCAATTCATCGCATGATTTCGGCAAGGACGTGATCCCCGCGCTGGTCCGCGACGGCAAGGCCCATGCGCATCATTTCAGCCGGTCGGCGCTGCGGACGGAGGCGACCTCCGAACCATACTGGCGCGACGTCGGGACGCTGGACGCCTATTTCGCGGCGAATATCGACCTGACCAATACCCTGCCGGACCTGAACCTGTATGATCGCGAATGGCCGATCTGGACCTATGCCGAAATGACGGCGCCGGCCAAGTTCGTGCATGACGAGGACGGACGACGGGGCGAGGCGATCTCGTCGCTGGTGTCGGGCGACTGCATCGTGTCGGGCGCGACGCTGCGCCATTCGTTGCTGTTCACGGGCGTACGCGTGAACAGTTTCACGTCGATCGAGAATGCGGTGATCATGCCGCGCGTAGAGGTCGGTCGATCGGTGCGGCTGAAGAATGTGATCGTCGACCGCGGGGTGGTGATCCCCGAAGGCCTGGTGGTGGGCGAGGATCCGGAGGAGGATGCGCGGCGGTTCCGCCGGACCGAGAACGGAATCTGCCTGATCACCTGCGAGATGATCGAAGCGCTGAAGGCATGATCGACCTGCAGCTGTTGTCGGTGGCGTCGGAACTCTATCCGCTGGTGAAGACCGGCGGACTGGCCGACGTCGCCGGCGCCCTGCCGGCAGCGCTGGCCGGGGAGGGCGTGCGCGTCACCACGCTGGTGCCGGGCTATCCCGCCGTGCTGGCGGCGTTGCAGGACAGGGTGGCGGTGCTCGATCGCCCCATGCTGATGGGTGGCGCGGCGACGGTGTGGCGCGGGACGGCGGCGGGGATCGACCTGCTGGTGCTGGACGCGGCGCATCTCTACGACCGGCCGGGCAATCCCTACCTGGCGTCAGACGGGCAGGACTGGCCCGACAATGCGGCGCGGTTCGCGGCACTGGCGCGGATCGCGGCCGACATCGCGGTCGGTGCGATCGCCGATTATGTGCCCGATGTCGTGCAGGTCCATGACTGGCAGGCGGCGCTGGTGCCGGCGTACCTCCATTATGGCCGGGTGCCGCACCCACCGGTGGTGCTCACCATCCACAATCTGGCGTTCCAGGGGCGGTTTCCCGCGTATCGGTTGGGCGAGATCGGGTTGCCGGCGGCGGCCTATGCCCTGGACGGCGTCGAATATTATGGCGACATCGGCTATCTGAAGGCGGGCATCCTGTTCGCCGACCATATCACCACGGTGTCGCCGACCTATGCGACCGAGATCATGACCGTCGCCGGCGGGATGGGGCTGGACGGGTTGTTGTCCGGCCGGGCGGCGGACGTGACCGGCATCCTGAACGGGATTGACACCTACGTGTGGAATCCGGCGACCGATCCGCGGATCGCGCAGACATTCGATGCAGCGACGATCGCACGGCGGGCGGCAAACAAGGCCGCGGTGCAGCGCGTGTTCGGACTGGCAGAGGATGCGGACGCCCTGCTGATCGGGGTCGTCAGCCGGCTTACCGACCAGAAGGGGATCGACCTGATCCTGGCGGCGCTGCCCGACCTGCTGGCGGCCGGTGGCCAATTGGCGTTGCTGGGCAGCGGGGATGCGGTGCTGGAGGATGCGTTCCTGCTGTCGGCGGCGCGGCATCCGGACCGGATCGGATGCCGGATCGGCTATGACGAGGATCTGGCCCATGGCATCCAGGCCGGGGCCGACGCGCTGCTGGTGCCGTCGCGGTTCGAACCATGCGGGCTGACCCAGCTGTGTGCGCTGCGCTATGGCGCGGTCCCGATCGTGGCGTGGGTCGGGGGCCTGGCGGATACGGTGATCCACGCCAACCCGGTCGCGATCGATCGCGGGGCGGCGACCGGCATCCAGTTTCCACCGGCGTCGCTGGCCGCCCTGCGCGCCGCGCTGGCGCAGGCCGGGCAGTTGTTCGCGGACGGCGCGCCGTGGCAGCAGATGCAGGCGAACGCCATGGACACGGACGTCAGCTGGTCTGCGCCGGCCAAGCGCTATGCCGCGCTGTTCCGGCGGCTGGCGGACTGACCTCCGACCCTTTCGCTACGATGCCACCTCGTCCGGCCAGTAGAGCCGCATCGGATTGGCGACGAGCAGGCGGTGCTGGAGGTCGGTGGTCGGGGCGATGCGGGGGATGATGTCGACCAGCGCGCCGTCGTCGGGGATCGCATCCTGCATATTGGGGTGCGGCCAATCGGTGCCCCATAGCACGCGATCGGGATAGTCCGCGACCAGCGGCGCCACGGCCCGGGCGAAATCATCCCAAGGTGGCCCGGCGGGGTCGAGCCGATCCGGGCAGGTCGCCTTGAACCAGATGTCGGGCCGGCTGTCGAGCAGGGCGCGGAAGGCGCGCATGTCGGCGCCGTCGGGGCCCTGTGTCACGTCCGGGCGGCCCATGTGATCGATCACCAGCGGCACGGGAATCGCATCCAGGAAGGGGCGGAGTTCCGCGAGGATATCGGCTTCGAAATAGACGACGACGTGCCAGCCGGCGGGCAGCCGCGCGGCGACGTCCAGAAAGCGATCCTTGGGCGCGTCATCCACCAGCCGTTTCAGGAAGTTGAACCGGATACCGCGAATGCCACCCGCGTGGAGCGCCGTCAGTTCGTCCGCGCCGATGCCGGGATCGACCACCGCCACACCCCGCGCCTTGCCACCGGAGCGCGCGATCGCATCCAGCGTCGCGGCATTGTCGGTACCATGGCAGCTCGCCTGGACAATGACGTTGCGAGCGAAACCCAGTCGATCGCGCAACGCGAACAGCATGTCGGGCGTCGCATCCTGCGGCAGATACTTTGCCTTCGCACTGAACGGAAAGGCGTCCATCGGACCGAAGACATGGCAATGTGCGTCGACCGCGCCTGGCGGTGGCGTGAACGTGGGTCGGGACGGGGCGTCGTCCCAGCTGCGGATCCGGTCGGTATCGGTGGCGGTCATGCGAAAACCTCTCCATCCATCAATTTGCGCGCGGTGCGCAGCAATGCGGCGCTGGTCACCTGATCATCGTCGTCGGTGTCGAGAACGCAGGTCATTTCCCCGGTCGGATGTTCCACCGAAAGCGTCTTGCGAGGCCCGGCGGGAATGGTCGCGACATCGGCGGCGGGCGATCCCGGGATCAGGCAGGCGGTCGCGACGCTGACCGCGCCGAGCACGCCGATCGTGGCATGCGCGCGGTGCGGAATGAAGCTGCGCACGGTTACGGCACCACCATGCGCCGGTTCGGCGACCAGCATCATCTTCGGCACCGATTTGGTCGTCACGTCGCCCAGGTTCATCATCGGGCCGGCCTGCAGCCGGATCGATTCGATCCGGGCCTTCAGCGCGGTGTCCGAATCGAGCGTGTCGCGATCCTCATATCCGGTCACGCCGACCGCCGTCGCCCTGAACACCACGCAGGGCATGCCGTTGTCGATCAGCGTGCAGGCGACGCCGTCGATCCGATCCGCGGCGTTGCCGGTCGGGAGGAGCGCGCCGCAGGAGGAGCCGGCGGTGTCGCGGAATTGCAGGGGGACCGGCGCGGCGGTGCCCGGTACACCGTCGATGCGCGCATCGCCGGCATAGCTGGGGGTGCCGCCGGGTGTCTGCACCGTCGCGACCGCGGACTGCCCGGTATTGTCCATGAAGATCGTGACGCGGGTTTCGTCGCCAGTCGGGGCGACAAGGCCGCGTTCGATGGCGAACGGGCCGACCGCCGCCAGCATGTTGCCGCAATTCTGGCTGTCGGACACGATCGCCTGATCCACGAAGACCTGAAGGAACAGATAATCGACATCGACGCCGTCGCGGGTGGAGGCGGACACCACCGCCACCTTGGACGTCAGCGGATCGGCGCCGCCCATGCCGTCAATCTGGCGCGGATCGGGCGAGCCCATGATGCGGAGCAGGACGGCATCACGCTCGGCCGGGTCGGTCGGCAGGTCTTCGGCGAGGAGCATCGCCCCCTTCGACGTGCCGCCGCGCATCCACATGCAGCGCACGCCCTTATTCATAGCGGAGCCCGAGTGCGGCTAGCGAGCCGCGCATGTCGTAGATGTCGAGCCCGAGTTCCCCGGCGGCCAGCCGCTGGCGCTTTCCTTCCTCGGCGGCTTCGCGCGCCTGCGCCTTTGCGAGGATGTCGGGGGCGTCGGCACGCCGGACGACGCAGACCCCATCGTCGTCGGCAACGATCACGTCGCCCGGTTCGATCAGCGCGTCCGCGCAGACGATCGGCACGTTGACCGAGCCCAGGGTTCCCTTGATCGTACCCTGCGCGAAGATCGCCTTCGACCAGACCGGAAAGCCCATCTGCGTCAGATCGCGCACGTCGCGGACACCGGCGTCGATCACCAGCCCGCGACAGCCGCGCGCCATGGCAGAGGTTGCAAGCAGATCGCCGAAATAGCCATCGTCGCACGGCGATGTCGGCGCCAGGACCAGGATGTCGCCGTCGCCCAGCTGTTCGATCGCGACATGGATCATCCAGTTGTCGCCCGGCGGGGCCGAGATGGTGACCGCCGAGCCGGCGATCCGCGCGCCCGGATAGATCGGGCGCAGCCGGCTGGCGAGCAGCCCGATCCGGCCCTGCGCCTCATGCACCGTCGCCACGCCGGCATGGGCCAATCCGTCGATCACCGCCGCGTCGGCGCGGGCGATGCCGGTGCGTACAAGTCCAGCCATGTTCCACTCTCCTGCTGCAACGGGCCTGCTGTCGTGGGGCATGGTGGCTGGCGACGAAATGACCCAATCCATATGCTGGTCCCGCGATAAGTTTTTGCTAAATGCGTGGGATGCTTTCCGCCTTCGACCTCAACCTGCGCCACCTGCGCGCGCTGTCGGCGATCGCGGCGCATGGCAGCATGAGCGCGGCGGCGGCGGCGGTCAGCCTGTCGCAGCCGGCATTGACGCAGGGTCTTGCCAAGCTGGAGCGGCGGATCGGCACGACGCTGTTCGTGCGCCGGAGCGACGGGATGATCCCGACCGATGCCGGCCGGATGCTGATCGACCGGGTCGATGCCGCGTTCACGCAACTGGCCGGCGCGGGGCGCAACGCCGGCCGACCGTCGGCGCGCGGGTTCGGGCGGCCCGAGCATCTGATGACGTCGACGCAGATGTACGCGTTCCTGAGCCTGGCCGACGCAGGCAGCTTCGTCGACGCGGCGGGGGCGACCGGTCTGTCGCAACCGGCCTTGCACCGGGCGGTGCGCGACCTGGAGCAGATTTGCGGTGTCGTGCTGGTCGAGCGGCGGGGGCGGGGAGTCGCATTGTCGACCGCGGGGCGGCGGCTGGCGCGCGGATTGCGGCTGGCCGCGGCGGAGATCGCCGCGGGCCTGAGCGAACTGGCGGGTGACGGGGGGCAGCCGGCGCGGCTGGCGATCGGCGCGATGCCGTTGTCACGCGCGCTGGTGCTGCCGCGGGCGTTGGACCGGTTCCTGCGCACGGGGCATCCGGTCGCGATCGAGGTGTTCGAGGGGGCGTGGCGTGATCTGGTGGAGCCGCTGCGCGACGGGGTCATCGACCTGATGCTGGGCGCGTTGCGCGATCCGGCGCCTGCGGGTCTGGTGCAGCAACCCTTGTTCGAGGACCGGCTGACGGTGGTCGGGCGCGCGGGGCACCCGCTGACGACGGGCCCCACGCCGAAGCTGGCAGCCCTGGCGGACTATGGCTGGATCGTCGGGCAGCCGGGGACGCCGCTGCGCGCGCAGTGGGATGCGATGTTCGCTGGGCAACCGCCGCCGGCGGCGCCGATCGTCTGCGGATCGGTGATGGTGATCCGCGGGCTGCTGCGCGACAGCGACCTGTTGACCCTGCTGTCGCCGGACCAGATCGCGCTGGAGGTACGGACCGGAATCCTGACCGCGATCGGCGGACCGCTGGATCATGGCGTGCGCACGATCGGCATCACGACGCGCGCGGACTGGCGCCCGACGCAGGCGCAGCGCGCGTTCATCGCCTGCATCCACGAAGCGGTCCGATCGACCAGAGTTCCAGAAAACGAATAGCGCCACCGGCCATTGGATTTGCGGTGCGATGCCGATCGGGCCAGTCCGGTGCCATGGTGGAGGACGGCGTTCAGCGATTGGCCTATATCGGGTTCGGCGAGGCGGGCATGGCGTTTGCGGCCGGCCTGCGCGGCGGGGTCGCCTATGATCGCAAGACCGACCTGGCAGAAACGGCGCAGGCGAAGCGGGACGATTATGCCGCGCGTGGCGTCACCGGCGCGGACAGCAGCGACGCGGCGGTGGCGGGCGCGACGCTGATCCTGTCGCTGGTCACCGCGGACCAGGCGCTGGCGGCGGCACGCGCGGCGGCGGCGGCGATCACGCCCGGCGCGCTGTTCTGCGACCTGAATTCGGTGGCGCCGGATACCAAGCGCGCCGCCGCCGCGATCATCATGGCGGCGGGCGGACGCTATGTCGATGTCGCGGTGATGGCGCCGGTAGACCCCGCGGGCCGTGCCGTGCCGTTGCTGATCGCAGGACCGCATGCGGCCGCGGCGCGGGTGGCCCTGGCGACGGCGGGCTTTACCCGGGCGCGGGTGCTGGACGGCCCCGTGGGCGCGGCATCGTCGGTGAAGATGATCCGATCGGTGATGGTGAAGGGGCTGGAGGCGCTGACCACCGAATGTTTCCTGGCGGCGGAGGCGGCCGGCGTGCTGGACGAGGTTGCGGCATCGCTGGATGCGAGCTGGCCCGGAACCGACTGGGCGGCGAAGGCGGACTATAATCTGGACCGGATGATGGTGCACGGGCTACGCCGCGCGGCCGAGATGGAAGAAGTGGTCAAGACGCTGGACGTGCTGGGTACCGGATCGGCGATGACGCGCGGAACGGTGGCGCGGCAACGCGCGGTCGGCGCGCTGGCCCTGGTGCCCGCCCCGGGACTGGACGCCAAGCTGCGGGCGGTGGGCGCGGGCCATGCGCATGGCCCCGAAAGCAGGGAATCCGCGGCAAGCGCAGCGGCGATGTCGCACGCGCCGGAGCGCGAACAGGAGAGATACGCATGACCCTGATCATCGATTGTCACGGCCATTACACCACCGCGCCGCCGCAGCATGATGCGTGGCGCGACGCGCAGAAGGCGGCGTTCAAGGCAGGCGAGGCAGCCCCGGCCTATCCGGCGATTTCCGACGACGAGATCCGCGAGACGATCGAGACCAATCAGCTGCGCCTGTTGAAGGAGCGCGGTGCGGACATGACCATCTTCAGCCCGCGTGCGTCGACGATGGCGCATCATGTCGGGGACGAGGGCGTCAGCCTGGCCTGGGCGCGGGTGTCGAACGATCTGGTCGCGCGGGTGTGCGACCTGTATCCCGAGACGTTCGTCGGCGTGTGCATGCTGCCGCAATCGCCCAAGGCGGACCTGGCAGGATCGATCGCCGAGCTGGAGCGCTGCGTCACCGAACGCGGGTTCATCGGGTGCAACCTGAACCCCGATCCGGGCGGCGGACATTTCACCGCGCCGTCGCTGACCGATCGCTTCTGGTATCCATTTTACGAAAAGATGGTCGAATTGGACGTGCCGGCGATGGTGCATGTGTCGGGATCCTGCAATCCCGGCCTGCACGCGACCGGCGCCTTCTACATCGCCGCCGACACGATCGCGTTCATGCAGCTGATCCAGGGCGACCTGTTCAAGGATTTTCCGACGCTGCGCTTCATCATCCCGCATGGCGGCGGGGCCGTGCCCTATCATTGGGGGCGGTATCGCGGGTTGGCGGACATGCTGAAGCAGCCCGGGCTCGACACGCATGTGATGAACAATGTCTATTTCGACACCTGCGTCTATCACCAGCCGGGCATCGACCTGCTGGCGGAGGTGATCGAGACCAAGAATATCCTGTTCGGGAGCGAGATGGTGGGCGCGGTGCGCGGGATCGATCCGCAGACCGGCCATTATTTCGATGATACCAAGCGCTATGTCGATGCGCTGCCGATCGACGCGGCGGCGAAGCACGCGATTTTCGAAGGCAATGCCCGGCGCGTGTTCCCGCGGCTGGATGCCAGGCTGAAGGCGCGCGGACTATGACCTTCATTCAGCGCATGATCCGCAACGCCGACGAGAGCATGCCAGCATGAGCGATACGCAGGACATCCACGCCTATCTGTCGGAGCTGGAGGATATTCCGGGTACACGGGTGTTCACCGCGGCGCGTGCGCGTAAGGGATATCATCTGAACCAGTTCGCGATGAGCCTGATGAAGGCGGAGAACCGCGCGCGGTTCAAGGCGGACGAGCGCGCCTATCTGGACGAATGGCCGATGACGGAGGCGCAGAAGCAGGCGGTGCTGACCCGCGACTATAACGCCGCGCTGGACGAAGGCGGAAACATCTACTTCCTCGCCAAGCTGTTCTTCACCGACGGAATCAGTTTCCTGCAGGCGGTCGGCACGATGACCGGGATGAGCGCCGAGGCATATCAGGCGATGATGCTGGCGGGTGGGCGATCCCCCGACGGCGTACGATCCAAGAAGGAAGGCAAATAATGGCGCGTTTGACCGCCGGCATCGGCAGCAGCCATATCCCGGCATTGGGTGCGGCGATCGACAATGGCCGCACCGCCGAGGACTATTGGACCCGCTGTTTCGCCGGATACGACTGGACCCGGACATGGGAGAGCGACCAGAAGCCGGACGTGATCGTGCTGGTCTACAACGACCATGCATCGGCGTTCGACATGAACATCATTCCGACCTTCGCGATCGGTTGCGCCGACCGGTACACGTCCGCCGACGAAGGCTGGGGCCCGCGGCCGGTGCCGGACGTGATGGGCGATGCCGACCTGGCATGGCACATCGCGCAGAGCTGCATCCTCGACGAATTCGACCTGACGATGATCAGCAAGATGGATGTCGATCATGGCCTGACCGTGCCGTTGTCGATGATGTTCGGCCAACCGGATGCGTGGCCGGTGAAGGTGGTCCCGATCGCGGTGAACGTCGTCACCTATCCGCCCCCGACCGGCAATCGCTGCTATGCGCTGGGCGAGGCGATCGGGCGGGCGATCGCAAGCTATCCCGAGGATATCAACGTCCAGATCTGGGGCACCGGCGGCATGAGCCACCAGTTGCAGGGGCCCCGCGCCGGCCTGATCAACAAGGCGTGGGATACCCGGTTCCTGGACGACCTGACCGCCGACCCGGACCGGCTGCGCACGATCCCGCATATCGAATATCTGCGCGAGACCGGATCGGAAGGGATCGAAATGGTCATGTGGCTGATCATGCGCGGCGCGCTGGGTGCCAATGTGCGCGAACTGCACCGCCATTATCATGTTCCCGCCAGCAACACGGCGGTCGGGCATATCGTGCTCGAACCGGTTCGCTGATCCTGTCCTTCTTCGGAGTTTCATCATGAAAATCGCTCTCGCCGGGGCCGGCGCATTCGGGGAAAAGCATCTCGACGGTCTGAAGCTGATCGACGGGGTGGAGGTGGTCAGCCTGGTCGGCCGGCGGCTGGAGCCGACACAGGCCACCGCGGCAAAATATGGCATCCGCCATGCCTGTACCGACCTGGCCGAGGCGCTCGCCCTGCCGGAGGTCGATGCGGTGATCCTGTGTACCCCGACGCAGATGCATGCCGCACAGGCAATCCAGTGCATGGACGCCGGCAAGCATGTGCAGGTGGAGATCCCGCTGGCCGACAGCCTGGCGGACGCCGAGGCGGTGCTGGCCAAGCAACAGGCCACCGGTCTGACCTGCATGGTGGGGCATACCCGCCGGTTCAATCCGTCGCATCATTATCTGCACCGCAAGTTCGCGAGCGGTGAAGCGCAGGTCCAGCAGATGGATGTGCAGACCTATTTCTTTCGCCGCAAGAACATGAACGCGAAGGGCGAGGCGCGCAGCTGGACCGACCATCTGTTGTGGCATCATGCCGCGCACACGGTCGACCTGTTCGCCTATCAGGCCGGGCCGATCGTGCAGGCCCATGCCGTCCAGGGGCCGATCCACCCGGAACTGGGGATCGCGATGGACATGTCGATCCAGTTGAAGGCGGACAGCGGGGCGATCTGCACGCTGTCGCTGTCGTTCAACAATGACGGGCCGCTCGGCACCTTTTTCCGCTACATCTGCGACAACGGGACGTGGATCGCGCGCTATGACGATCTGGTCACCGGGCGCGAGGAGGCCGTCGATCTGGCGGGCGTGGCGGTGTCTTCGAACGGGATCGAGTTGCAGGATCGCGAATTCATCGCCGCGATCCGCGAGCGCCGCGAACCCAATTCCAGCGTGGCGCAGGTCCTGCCCTGCTACCGCATCCTGGACCAGCTCGACCGACAGTTGCGGTCATGAAGACGCAGGTCGGGATCGTCGGCGCGGGGCCGGCCGGATTGCTGCTGGCCCATCTGTTGAAGGCGGAGGGGATCGACACCGTCGTGGTGGAGCGGCAGACGCAGGCCCGCGTGCTGGAACGGATCCGGGCGGGCGTGCTGGAACGCACGACCACCGATCTGTTGCGGCGACTGGACATCGTGACGCGGCTGGATGCGGAGGGAATGCAGCATGGCGGGTTCGCGCTGGCGGACGGCGATCGCCTGATCCGCATCGACGTGGCGGGACTGACCGGGAAGCATGTGACGGTCTATGGCCAGACCGAGGTGACCCGCGACCTGATCGAAGCGGCCGCAGCGCGCGACGTGCCGATCCTGTGGGAAAGCCCGGTGCTGGCGATCGAGGGGATCGATGGGGATCGCCCGGTGATCGTGCATGGCGATCATCAGCGGCTGGAATGCGATTTCGTCGCAGGGTGCGACGGGTTTCACGGCGCGGCGCGGGCGGCGTTGCCGGACGGCGTGCGCAAGATCTTCGAACGGGCCTATCCGTTCGGCTGGCTGGGGATGCTGGCGGACGTGCCGCCCTGCGACCATGAACTGATCTATGCCAGCCATGATCGCGGGTTCGCGCTGGCATCGATGCGGTCGCCGACGCGCAGCCGCTATTATGTGCAGGTCGGGCTCGACGAGTCGGTGGAGGACTGGTCCGACGATCGGTTCTGGGACGAGTTGTGCCTTCGCATCGGCGACGATGCGGGCAAGCGCGTGGTGCGCGGGCCGGCGCTGGAAAAATCGATCGCCCCGTTGCGGTCGTTCGTGTCCGAACCGATGCAGCATGGCCGCCTGTTCCTGGCGGGCGATGCCGCGCATATCGTGCCGCCGACGGGGGCGAAGGGGCTGAACCTGGCGTCGTCGGACGTCGCCTATCTGTCCGATGCGCTGATCGGCTGGTACAAAAGCGGCGATCAGGCTGCGCTGGCGGGTTATGGCGCGAAGGCGCTGGCGCGGGTGTGGAAGGCGGAGCGGTTCAGCTGGTACCTGACCAAGCTGATGCACCGGTTTCCGGAGGACGGCGCGTTCGAGCGCCGTATGCAGGTGGCCGAACTGGACTATATCGCGACATCGGATGCGATGCGGACCGCCATCGCCGAAAATTACGTGGGATTGCCCTTATGACCATGCCGACGCGCCGGATCGGACCCTATACCGTATCGGCGATCGGCCTGGGCTGCATGAACCTGAGCCATGCCTATGGCACGCCGCCGTCCGAAGCCGATGCGGCGGCGCTGCTCAACCGTGCGCTCGATCTGGGCGTGACGTTTCTGGATACCGCCGCGCTATATGGTGGCGGCAGCAACGAGGCGCTGATCGGGCGGACGGTGATGCACCGGCGCGCCGAATTCACGCTGGCCAGCAAATGCGTGCTCGACCTGGTCGATGGGAAGCGGGTGCTGGACGGCAGCCCGGCGGCGATCGCCCGGACGCTGGACGCCGCGCTGGTGCGGCTCGGCACCGAGCATATCGACCTGTATTACATGCACCGGCTGGACCCCGATGTACCGATCGAGGAGTCGGTCGGCGCGCTGGTCCGGGCGAAGGAGGCGGGCAAGATCGGGGCGATCGGACTGTCCGAAATGTCGGCCGATACGCTGCGCCGTGCGCAGGCCGTGCATCCGATCGCCGCGATGCAGACCGAATATTCGCCGATGGTGCGCAATGCCGAAATTGCGGTGCTGGACGCGTGTCGGGCACAGGGGACGGCCTTCGTCGCCTTTTCCCCGCTGGCGCGCGGCATGCTGGCGGGTGGGGTGACCGACGATGCCTATGCCGCCGGCGACATCCGCGCGATGATGCCCCGCTTCACCGGGGCGAACCTGGCGCATAATCTCGGCATGTTCGCACGGTTTCAGGCATTGGCCGAAGCCGCAGGACGGACCCCCGGCCAGCTGGCGCTCGGCTGGGTGCTGGCGCGGGGCGATCATATCGTCGCGATCCCGGGTACGCGGAGCATCCGGCATCTGGAGGAGAATGTCGCCGCCGCGACGATGCCCGTCGATGATGCGCTGTTCGCGGCAATCGACGCGATCTATGCGCCCGGTGCGATTGCCGGCGTCCGCTACGCCCCCGCGATGCAGGCGCAGATCGACACCGAATTGCTGCCGGAGGAGCAGGCGGGCTGATCGCGGTTGCGCGTGGAGCCGCGATCGGGTCTGGATCGTTCGACCGGGGCCTGACCTGCAGGCGACCCGGCACGAGGATGACGATCCGATGATGCACGACGACAATCTGACGACCGAGCGGCCGACCTTCGTCACGCATCTGGAATGTTCGATGACGGGCGAACGGTTCGAGGCGGACCGGCTGCATGGTCTGTCGAACGTCGGGCGGCCGTTGCTGGTGCGCTATGACCTGGACGGCGTGGCGGGGTCTCTGAGCAAGGCGGCGCTGGTGGCGCGGCCGGCGGACCTGTGGCGGTACCGCGAACTGCTGCCGGTGCGGCGCGCGGCCGATATCGTCAGCCTGGGCGAGACGATGACGCCGATCGTGCCGCTGGACAAGATCGCGCGGGCGAGCGGCGCGGCGGCGCTGCTGGTGAAGGACGAAGGGCGGTTGCCGACCGGGTCGTTCAAGGCGCGCGGGCTGGTGATGGCGATCAGCATGGCGAAGGCGCTGGGCGTGCAGACGATCGCGATGCCGACCAACGGCAATGCCGGCGCGGCGGCGGCGGCCTATGCCGCGCGCTGCGGGATCGAAGCGGTGATCTTCTGCCCGGCCGACACGCCGGAGATCAATGTCCGCGAAATCGCGGCACAGGGCGCGCGCGTCTACCGCGTCGACGGGCTGATCGACGATTGCGGAAAGCTGGTGGGGCAGGGCACGAAGGAACGCGGCTGGTTCGACCTGTCGACGCTGAAGGAGCCGTACCGGATCGAAGGCAAGAAGACGATGGGGCTGGAGCTGGCCGAACAGCTCGGCTGGGTGCTGCCGGATGTCATCTTCTACCCCACCGGCGGCGGGACCGGGTTGATCGGGATGTGGAAGGCGTTCGACGAACTGGAAGCGATCGGCTTCATCGGATCGGAACGGCCGCGGATGGTGGCGGTGCAGGCGGAAGGATGCGCCCCGATCGTGCGCGCGTTCGAACAGGGCGCGCGGCATGCGACCCGCTGGGAAGATTCGCACACGGTGGCGGCGGGCATCCGCGTCCCGCAGGCGGTGGGCGATTTCCTGATCCTGGACGCGGTGCGGGCAAGCGGCGGGTTCGGCATTACCGTGTCCGACGCCGCGATCCTGGAGGCGGTCGACCGGGTGGGCCGCATCGAGGGGCTGCTGCTGTGCCCCGAGGGTGGCGCGACCCTGGCCGCCTATGACAAGGCGCGGTCGGCGGGGCTGGTGTCCGCCGAGGAGCGCGTGCTGCTGTTCAATTGCGCGACGGGGCTGAAATACCCCATGCCCGACCTGTCCCGGACGATCGCCAGGGACGGGCCGATCGATTGGGCGGCGCTGTAGCGGGTCAGACGCCTTCGATGATGAAGGCGCGGTAGGCGCCACCGGCATGGCGGTGGGCGGCGGCGGCCTGATAGAGCGGGCTGTCATACCAGGCGCGGGCAGCGGCCATGGTCGGAAACTCCAGGATCACCGCGCCTTCGACCGGGTCACCTTCCAGCATGTCGATCGTGCCGTAGCGGGCGCGGGTGGTGACCGGGTGACCGGTGCGGGCGGCGGGCGCCAGTTCGGCATAGAGATCGAGTTCGGACTGGTCGGTCGTATTCTCACGCGTCAGGACGACATAAGCGACCATGGTGGGTCTCCGGAAAAAGGGTAGCAGGATGTCCGTTGCAGGTTCCGATCGAGACGGCAACCATCGGTCGGTCGACCGGATACGATCGGTGCTGCGCTGGATGCTGGTCGTCGCCTATCTGTTCGTCGGGATCGCGCATCTGCGGACGCCTGGCACGTTCCTGCCGATCATGCCCGGCTGGGTGCCGTATCCGGCGCAGGTGATCCTGGTGACGGGCCTGTGCGAGATTGCGGGCGCGGTCGCGCTGGCGACCCGGCGCTGGCGCTATGCGGCCGGGGTGATGCTGGCCGCCTATGCGGTCTGCGTCTACCCGGCCAATATCAAGCATGCGGTGGACGGCGTGGCGATCGGCGGCGGCCGGCTCGGCTGGTGGTATCATGGCCCGCGGCTGGCGTTCCAGCCCGTGATCGTCTGGTGGGCGCTGTTTGCGGGGCGGGTGATCGAATGGCCCTGGCGCCGCAGGCCTTAAGGATTTTCACAGCATTGCGGGCTAACGCGACACCCTAGCTTCGGAGTCCGGGATGCAGTTGGCCGCCATCGCGATCGTCGCCGTCCTGTTCGCCGTGTTTGCGGGCTATCCGGTGGCGATCATCCTGATCGCGCGGATGGTGCCGGACCGGGTCGCGCCCGCCGCGGTCCCGCCGCCGTCGATTTCGATCCTGATCTGCGCCTATAACGAAGCGGCAGTATTGGCGGCAAAGCTGCGCAGCGTGATCGCAGCGACATCGGCATGGCCGGGCGCGGCCGAGATCCTGGTGGCGGACGACGGGTCGAGCGATGCGACTGCGGCAATTGTGGCGGGATTCGGCGATTGCGGGGTCCGGCTGGTCCGGCTGGCGCGCGGCGGCAAGGCGGCGGCGTTGAACCGGCTGGCGACATTGGCGGTGGGCGAGATCTTCGTGTTCACCGATGCCGATCCGCTGTTCGATGCGGAGACGTTGCCGGCAGTGATCGCGCCGCTGGCCGATCCGGATGTCGGCGCGGTGGCCGGAAAGGTCGAGACGATCCGCCATGCCGCGCGGGCGGCGGGGCGGTTCGCGGCGTTCGACATGGCCTATCGCCGTTATGAGTCCGCGGTGCGGGCGGCGGAAAACCGGCTGTTCGGATGCGTTTCGGCTGATGGCGGATTGTTCGCGATCCGCGCGGCGCTGATGCCGGTGGTCGTGCCGGATGCGACGGACGATTTCTATATCAGCACGGCGGCGGTGGCGGCGGGGCAGCGGATCGCCTTTGCCGCGATGGCGCGCGTGCACGAAGAGAGCATCGGCGGCAGTCGGCAGAACTGGCGGCGGCGGGTGCGGATCACGGTGCGCGGGATGACCGCGTTGTGGCGGCGGCGCGCGCTGATGAACCCACGCCGGACGGGATGTTATGCGGTCGGGCTGATCCTGCACAAGCTGGCGCGGCGGGTGGCGCCGTTGCTGCTGCTGCCGCTGTGGGTGCTGGCGGCGCTGCTGACCCTGCGGGGGGTGCTGATCTGGGCCCCGGTTTTCCTGATGCTGTCGGGGCTGGCCGTGCTGGGCACGGTCGGGGCGTTGCGCCCGGCCTGGCTGCCGCGCCGGCTGGCGCCCGGATATGGCGCGGCGCTGCATCTGGCGGGGCTGGGCGCGGGCGTGCTGTTGTTCCTGGCGGGGCGACGCTATGCGCAATGGACGCCGCAGAAGCAGGCGGCGGTGGCATGACGCGCCGCGCGTGGGGCATCGTGGCCGGCGTCGCCGGACTGGCACTGGTCGGCGCAGCGTTCGGCGCGGCGCGTCCATCCGGACCGTTGCTGCGCGGGGACGGGCCGTTCGTGGACGATTTCGATCGCGGGCTGTGCGTGGGCGGCTGTGCCGGCGCGATCTGGGCCGTGCGGCAAGAGGTGGCAGGCGGCGTCGCGACGATCGCGGCACCGGGCCGGCCCGGGCTGGCGCTGCGTGCGGTGGCAGGGCCCAAACGCGGCGACGTCGTGGCGAAGGCGGCGCTGATCGCGCGCACCTTGCCCGTGGGGCGAGGGAGCATCGTGTCGATCGCGTTCGACCTGTATGTGCCCGCCGCGACCCCGCTGGATTCGATCCAGCTGGTCGACCTGGAATGCGCGACGTGTGGCGAAGGCGGCAATCCGGGCATCCGGCTGTACCTGCGGCGCGGGCGCCTGCGCATCGATCGGTCGAAGATCGGGATCGCACATGCCTGGGTCCGGGACGATGCGCTGGCCCTGGCGCACGACCGCTGGCACCATGTGCTGTGGACCGTGCGGCTGGATGCGGGGGCAGGGGGTGCGACGCGGGTGACGCTGGACGGGCAGGAGGTGCTGTCGGCCGAGGGTGCGACGCTGTTCCCCGGTGGCGATCCGCATATCGACCGTATCCAGATCGGGGTGACCGCCAATTCCAACGCTGTTCCGGTGACGCTCTACATCGACCGGGTCGCGTTGCAGCGGCGGGCGGTCCGCTGATCCCGAACGCCGCGGACGGCGCGTCAGTGCGCGCCGTCCGCGCGGCGCACGGCCGATACCGTCCGGACGAGCAGCGACAGATCCTGCGGCGCCGAAACGCTGTGGATATAGGTGATGTCCATCGCGCTGCGTTCATCGAAGCCGACATGCGCCCGGCCCGATACCTGCCATACGCCGGTCAGGCCGGGACGGGCGGCGAGCCGCGGGAGATGCCGCATTTCATAGGTGGTGGCGTCGAACGAGGTGGGCCGCGGACCGACGAACGACATGTCGCCGACCACGATGTTCCAGATGTTGGGCAGTTCGTCCAGGCTGGTCCGGCGCAGGAAACCGCCGATGCGCGTGATGCGCGGATCATTCGCCACCTTGAAATCCGGGGACGCGGTGCCGTGCAGATTGCGGTGGAGCAACGTCGCCTTCAGCGCCTCCGCATTCACCACCATGGTGCGGAACTTGACCATGCGGAAGCGGCGGCCGAGATAGCCGGTGCGGTGTTGCAGGAAGAAGATCGGGCCGCCGTCGCACAGCTTGATCGCGAGGGCGATCAGGATCAGCGCGGGCAGGAGCACCACCAGCAGGATCAGGGCAAGGACGCGGTCGAGCAGTGGTTTCATATGACGGGCGTAGCTGAGCCGTTGATGTTCGAGCGCGAGCGGCACGCCGCGGATATCGCATTCGAAGCGCACGCGACGCGGAAGATCGCGACGCCGTTCGATCGTGATCGGTTCGACCAGAGACGGGATCAGATCCTGGTCCTGTGCGCCGATATCCGTGTCCGGATCAAGATCCACCATGTCATCTCATCCCTGGATATCCCGTCGTCAGGGATGACCATGGTCACAAGACAGGAACCGGACAGTGATCATTGTGGGTTGATGGCGCGATAACCATCAATAGTGTGGTCACACTATATCCGTCGGGCCTTCATCACCAGTTTGCGCAGTGCCGTCATGGGCGCGAGCAGCAGGTACCAGTAATGATTGCCCTGGACGAGGCGGACCGAGGCGCGAAGATAGAGGGCCTCCGCCGGCAGCCAGCGCAGGCCGATCGCACGATCGTCGATATGGATCCGCGACAGGATGGCGCGGGATTCGTCGGGTGCGTTCCGCCCGGTGCCGCCCGTGGTCGCGCGGTAGCCAAGGGTCGGGGCGATACGGCGCCCCTCCGGCCCCACCTTGTTTTCGGGCCAGCAGAAGATGGTCGGGGCGTAGCCGAGCCGATCGCGGAACCGATCCCGGCAGGTGGCGAGCGTGGTCGCGATCCGCGCCTCCAGCGCGTCCTGCGGCTCGGTGCCGTCGGGGCGCCAGCGACGCGCCGCCAGTGCCAGCGCGGATCGTGGCACGGGGGCGCCGATCGGAACCGCGGTCGGCAGATCGGGGCGAAACCAGTCATGCTTCGGCCCCGGCGTCGCATCCCAGATCATCCAGGCATGGCGGCGCCAGTTGGCGGGGGTCAGCCGGTCGACGGCCTCGTCCGATATCGGAACGCGGCCATGATCGATGCCGTGCGGTTCGATTTCAAACAGCGGATCGGCCGCGATGGCACGCAGTTCCGCCCAGTTCATATAGCCGGCCTCGTCGCCGCCCGGCGCCCGCAGCCGGTCGCCCGGTGCGATGAAGTCCAGCGAGGGGAAGAAGGTGGCCGGGCAGCGATGCCGCCGGAGCGCGGGAACCGCATGCAGCCAGTTGTCGAGATAGCCATCGTCGAAATGGAGGATCACGGCGCCGCGCGGCGGGGCATCCGCGGGATGATCCAGATAGGCGCGCGTGCCGATCAGGGTGCAGCCCATCGCGCGCAGCGTGGCGAGGTGGCGTTCGAAGGTGGCGGGCGCGACAGCGATGTCCTGCGCCCAGGGGAGCCAGGCGGGATCGTCGGCGATGGCATGATAGGTCAGGATCGCGACACCGGGCGGCGCGATCATCCAGCGATGGCCGATCGCCAGCGTCGTGAACAGGATGGCGGGCGGGAGCCATGCCGGCAGCGGCAGCCAGGCGAAGGCTGCACCCGCCGACAACAGACCAGCAAGGAGCATGCCGGCCCAGTTCCGCACGCGGCGGCGACGATCCTGCTTCCGGGTCATGCCGCCACCGCGCGCGCGGCCCGCCAGCGGTCGCGCAGGCGCTTCGCACCGCGTCGCGCGCTGGCCACCGTCCAGAGCAGGGTGCCCCGCCATCCGGCGCCGTAGATGCGGACGCGGTAGAGATCGTCGAGCCGATCGGCGAAGCGCATTTTGTGCGCCGCCGGGGTCAGCCCGTTGCCCAGCACGTCGTAACAGCCGATCGCGGGATCGTCGCAACAGGCGCGGATGTGAAGCATCGCCAGGACGTGGCCCGGCGACTGTGCCGCCCACGCCTCGTCGAACGACGCCTTTGGCACGAACAGGCGATCCCCGCCGAGCAGCCCATATTCGAAGGCGACCAGCCGCCCCCGGTGCCGGAGCGTGGCGACGCGGAGTTTCCCCGCCGCCGCCGCCGCATGCCAGATGCGGGTATAGAACAGGGTGTCCGCCGCAGAGTTGCGGATCGCGCTGCCGTTGCGGCCTTTCCAGCCCGCGGCCTCCAGCGCCAGCACCTCGGCCAGCACCGTATCGGACCCGTCCTGTTCGACGGCGAAAGTCATGCCGGCGCCGTCGATCAGATCGCGTTCCAGCTTCAGCCAACGCCTGCGATCCCGTTTGCTGCGTCCGGCCAGCCACGACGCGAACGGGCGACGGCAATCGGTGACGGGCGCGCGCGCGAACACATCGCAGTGGACCCGCCTGCCCCAGGACCGCGCCGCGGCAACCAGCGGGCAATCGGCCGGGAGATAGGCGATCTCGATACTGTCCCAGTCGCCAGCGCACGGTGCGGGTCGGCCGGACGCACCCGGCGGCAGATCCAGGCGGATGGTATGAAGGTTGGTGAAACTGCGCAGGCAGCGGAAGCGGATCGGCCCGAACCGGCGGGCTTCGGACAGCAAGGTCATGCCGTCCAATGTATATTCCCGTGCGGTTGCAGGCATATAGGCATCGCGCCACGCGCGGAACCAGGCATCGCTGTTGTGAAAAGGCGTTGCCGGCATGCCCTCCATGATCACTTAAGCACTCCGTAACGCTCCACCGCTATTTCCCGAATAGAGGCTGAGTACGATTTTTTGGTGAACGGCACGCACGGATGAGCAGGGCATGACCGAATGGACGAGCTGCCTGCGATCGCTGTGCGATGCCGATGCCGGTGCGGCATTTGACGCATTCGCCGGCACGGGGCCGTTTGCGGCCTATCAACAGAGCCGCGCCTGGGCGCAGGCGGCGCCGGCCGCGAAGCACAAGGACTGGCTGATCTTCCTGTGTCGCGACGGGGCGGAAGTGATCGGTACGGCGCTGATCCGCCGAACCTGGCTGGGGCCATGGCGGTGGCTGGCGACGGTCCAGCGTGGGCCGGTGGTGCAGGATCCGGCAAAGCTGGGCGCGGTGCTGGACCGGCTGGTGGCCGATCTGCGCCGGGCACGCTGCTGTTCGCTGCAGCTGGCGCCGCGGATCCGGGGGCGCGACCTGCCGCATGCGGCGGAGACGATCCGCCAGGCGGGGTTCGCGCCGCTGCCCCCGCGCCGCCAGCCCTTGCATGTCGCGACGGGGATCGTCTGGCTCGACAAGCCCGAAGCCGACATCCTGGCCGGGTTCAAGCAGCGCGGACGGCGGCAGATCCGCGCGGCGGCGAAGGCGGGCGTGACGGTACGCGCCGTGACCGATGCGGCGGACATCGCCCGCTATCAGGCGCTGATCGACCTGTTCCGTCGCAACCGCCCCGATTACGACATGTCCGGCCTGCCCGATGCAGCCGGGCAGGCGGCGCTGATCGCCGATCGGGGTGGCGCGATGCTGCTGGCCGAACGCGAAGGCGTGGCGATCGGCGGGCATGCGTTCGTGCGGCAGGCGGATGAGGCGATCTGGCTGTCGCTGGTCACCGACGACGCACAGGCGGCGACGGGATGCAGCTATGCCTTGTTGTGGGCGGCGATGCGGGCCGCGCGGGCGGCGGGATGCGTCGGATATGACCTGGCCGGAATGCCGGTGGGCGCGACGGTGGACGCGGGTGAAATCGGCCGGGCGCAGTTCAAGACCGCGTTCGCGCCGCATCGCCGGATCCTGTTGCCGATGCAGATCCGCGCGATCCGGCCGTTGGACCATGTGTTGCTGTTTTCGGCGCGGCAAGCTTACCGCATGTCGCGGTTGCGGCGGCTGACCGCCGGGCGGCGGCGTCCGGCAGCGAAGGAGCATGCCGATGTCGTCCGCTGAACCGCGCGTGGGCGCCGTCCAGCGGCTTGCCCGCCGCATCCGCGAACGCGGCGTCACCGCGACTCTGCGCAAGGCGTGGTCGGACCATGTGTTCCGCCGGTCGACCAGCGTGATCGTGGAATATCACCCCGATCAGCGACCGCTGGGTCCGAACGACCAGACCGGGACCGGGCTGAGCTTCGCGGAGCTGCGCGCCGGCGACGCGGTACCGCCGCTGTGCGCGTGGATGGCGTACCGCGCCGCCGATTTCGCGGCGATGCTGACGCAGGGCAAGATCGGCGTGTTCGCGTTGCGGAACGGCGTGGCGATCGGCTGCGCCTGGATTGCGCTGGACGATCATCATGACCCGCTTTCGCGCGAACATTATGCCGTCGGTCCGAAGGAAGCCTATCATTATTGCTGGATGGTCGACCCGGCACAACGCCGGACCAATGTCGGCATTTCCCTGTGTCGCGAGGTGCTGCGCCTGCTGGCGTCGATGGGGATCGAGCGGCAGTTCGGGGTGGTCGATGTCGTCAACCGTGCCTCCTACCTGATCCAGTATCGGTTCGGGTACCGCGAGTGCGGGCGGAAGGTCCTGCATTATCATCTGCTCGGGATGCGCTGGACGCGCTATGGCCGATATCAGGGAACGCTGGGCCCCGCGCCGCGCGGGCGGGCGTGACCGCCGTCGCCGGGGCGGGCCGGCGGCCGGGGCTGTTGCATTCGGCGATCGTCGTCGGCGGCCTGCGCGGTGCGGATTTCCTGCTCAGTTTTCTCGTGTCGGTGTTGCTGGCCAACCGGTTCGGCGCGAGCGGGCAGCTGGACGCGTTCTTCATGGCGCGCCGGACGACGGTCGGTTTCGCCGATACGATCCGCAAGCTGGTCGGCCAGATCGTGATGCCGACCGTCGTTGCGCGGATCGACCGTGGGGAGGGGATGTCGGTGCGCGGATTGCCGCCGCGCACCTTCCTGTTCCTGGGTGGCCTGATCATGTTGACGCTGGCGGGGATGCTGTTTCCGGCGGCGCTGATCGGGCTGTTCGCACCGGGTTTCGCGGGGGTGCGCCGCGACCTTGCGACGACGATGATGGCGATCCTGATGCCCTTGTTGCCGGTGGCGGTGATCGCATCCGTGTTGATGGCGGCGTTGCAGGCGAACCGCCATTATCTGGCCAGCGAGAGCACCACCCTGTTGCAGCGCGCGATCCTGGTGCTGGTGCTGATCGTCGCGATCCCGCCGCTGGGGATCGTTGCCGCAGCCTGGACGATGCTGGCCGCCGGCCTGATCGGGCTGATCGCGTTGGCCGCGGGGGCATGGCCGCTGGTGCGGCAAAGGCGGGCGACGCCGCCGGCCCCCACCGCGATCCCGACGCCGGCCATGCCGGAACAGGGCGGCGGGGTGGCCGCGGCGATCCTGCTGTTCGCCTATATGCAGGCGACGTCGCTGCTGGATTTCGCGGTGGCGTCGCGATTGGCCGACGGCAGCGTCGCGGCGCTGGAATATGGCGCGCGGCTGGTGTCGCTGGTTCCGGGGCTGGTGACGGCGACGCTGTCGACGATCCTGTACCCCGAACTGGTGCGGGCGATCCGGAACAGCGATCCGGCCGTGACGTCGGCGGCCTTGGCGCGGTTCCAGCGGCTGGGGCTGTTCGTGCAGTTGCCGGTGTCGCTCGGCATGATCCTGGGCGCGGACCTGATGGTACGCATCCTGTTCGGCCATGGCGCGTTCGGGGAGCAGGGGATCGGGATGGCGACCGCGACGACTGCGGGCTATGCCGCCGCCGCCATTTTCCTGACGCCGCTGAACGCGACCACTTCGGCGATCTATGCCGATCCGCGTGCGCCGTGTCTGCGCGACATCGGCGTGATCGCGGGTGGCGGGTTGCTGTTCCGCGTCGCGGTGCTGCTGTGGGCGGCGCCGCGGTTCGGGGTTGCGGGGGTCGCGTGGGGCGCGGCGGTGTCGACCCTGCTGGCCTTGATATTGGCGCAGATCGTGGCGGTCCGGCGGTTTCCGCTGTTCGATATCGGCGCGCAGCACCACGATTTCGCCCGGATCGCGCTGTGCGGCGGGGCGGGCGCGATCGCGGGCGCAGCGATCCTGATCTGGGGACCGCCGGCGCAGGGGCTGATCGCGCGCCTGGCGACACTGGCCGCCACCGGGCTGGCGACGCTGGCGGGCTATGCCGCGACCGCGGCGCTGTTGCGCCTGCCGGAACTGACGACGGTTCGGCCGATGATCGCGGCGCTGGTGGCGCGGCGCGCCGGACGGCGGGCGCGGTGATGCCGGGTCGTCGCACCGTCGGCTTCTTCCTGCCGCATTTTCGGTCGGGTGGCGCGGAAAAGGTGGTGCTGAACTGGATCCGGTATCTGGACCGGGACCGCTACCGACCGATGCTGTTCCTGATGCGGTGCGAGGGACGCTTGCTGGACGCGTTGCCGGACGATGTCGTGCCGCACACGCTGC
>NZ_DASVTO010000078.1:0-8893 GCF_036387535.1 Sphingomonas sp. | reverse complement strand
TCTCGACACGCTCGAACCAAACGGGTTGGCGGGGGGGTTCGGTCCGGAGTCGTTGGTGCATTCGAGACCCCGCGTCCGCGGGGGGCTGAAACTTCAGCTCCCGGACGGGACGCAGGCCGCGGTCTGGCCCGCGGCACAGGCGGCGGCCTGCTTGGCTTTCCAGGCGGCGACGCGGGCGGCGTAGTCGGCTTCGCTTTCCTCCGCGATGCGCTGCACTTCGATCGTACGCTGGTTCTGGACCGCGACGGCGCCCTTATATTGCGCGGCCTGCGCGGCGCGGTTGGCGTTCTGCGCGCGGATTTCCGCCAGGATGCGGGCGTTGAGCGTCAGCGTGGTTTCGACGCCGGGCGGGGTGGCGGCCGGCGCCGGATCGGCTGGCTGCGCGACCAGCGGGGTCGCAGCGGCGAACAGCAGCGGGATCAGGGCAACACGCATGACAAGGCTCCGAAGTCGTTTCGGGGGTATAACGCCTTTGCCCCCGAAACGGTTCTTCGCCGTCAAAAATAGGGTGGACGGTGGCGGCCGGCGGGGCTGGCGGTGAAGATTTCGCACCCGTCGTCCGTGATGCCGATCGAATGTTCGAATTGCGCCGACAGCGAACGGTCGCGCGTGACCGCCGTCCAGCCATCATCCAGCACCTTCACATCCGGGCGGCCGATGTTGATCATCGGTTCGATCGTGAAGATCATGCCGGGCTTCAGCTCCGGCCCGGTGCCCGGCCGGCCGAGATGGACCACCTCCGGCGCATCATGGAAAACGCGGCCGACGCCGTGGCCGCCGACATCGCGGACCACGCCGTAGCGATGCTTTTCGGCATGCGCCTGAATGGCGTGGCCGATATCGCCCATATGGTTGCCGGGGCGGGCGGCATCGATCCCCAGCATCAGGCATTCATAGGTGATGTCGACCAGCCGCCGCGCCTTCACCCCGACATCGCCGACCAGATACATGCGGCTGCTGTCGCCGTGCCAGCCGTCCAGCAGCGGGGTGACGTCGACATTGATGATGTCGCCGTCCTTCAGCGTCTTGGCCGACGGGATGCCGTGGCAGACGACATGATTGATCGAGATGCAGCTGCTGTGCGTATAGCCGCGGTAGCCGAGCGTGGCTGGGACCGCGCCGGCGGTTCGCGTCATGCCGGCCACGATGTCGTCCAGTTCCGCCGTCGTCACGCCGGGCACGACATGCGGCGCGAGTGCGTCGAGGATTTCGGCGGCCAGCCGGCCGGCCTTGCGCATCCCGGCAAAGCCATCCGCGTCATAGAGCTTGATCGCGCCGTCGCGGGTCACCGTATCGGCGGCGGTGATGGTCTGATATTCGGTCATGTGCCGGATATAACCATGAAGCCGGTGCTTTGCGAGGTGGTGGGGACGGGCTATGGCACGCGTATGACCGAACGCATCTGGACCGCCGCTCTCCTTGTCATCGGTGACGAGATCCTGTCCGGGCGGACGCAGGACAAGAATGTCGCGCAGGTGGGGTTGTGGCTGAACCTGCAGGGTATCCGCCTAGTCGAGGTGCGGGTGGTGCCAGACGTGGAGGATGTGATCGTGGATGCGGTCCAAGCCCTGACGGCGCGCGCCGATTATCTGTTCACGACCGGCGGGATCGGGCCGACGCATGACGACATCACCGTCGATGCGATCGCGAAGGCGCTGGGCGTGGCGGTGGTGGTGCATCCGCACGCGCGGGCGGCGCTGGAGGCCTATTACGCCACGCGCGGCGGGCTGAACGACGCGCGGTTGCGGATGGCGCGGGTGCCGGACGGCGCCGAGCTGATTGAGAACCGGATGTCGGGCGCGCCGGGCATCCGCCATGGCAATATCTTCATCATGGCGGGCGTGCCGCATATCGCGGGGCTGATGCTGGAGGCGCTGGCGGGGCAGCTGGAGGGTGGACGCCCGCTGCTGTCGCGGACGGTGGGGTGCTGGGTGCCGGAAAGCGAGATCGCCGACCTGCTGCGCCAGACCGAGCGCGATCATGGCGCGTGCCAGATCGGCAGTTACCCCTTCTTCCGCGAAGGCCGCGTCGGCGCCAATTTCGTGGTGCGATCGACGGAGGCGGACGCGCTGGATGCCTGCGCCGAAGACCTGGTGGCGCGGCTGGCCGAGGTCGGGCTGGTGGCGACCGACGGCGGGATTTGAGGGGCATTTGAGGTGCGCGGTTGGTGCTGTCCGTCAGGCGGCATCCCGCAACGGGCGGACCGGCGGCTGCACATGCTGCTGCGCGCACCAGAGGTCATGATTCGCCTGCATGGCGAGCCAGGCGCGTGCGGTGCTTGCCCCCGCCTGTTCAAGCCGCAAGGCGAGATCGGGACTGATCCCGGCCTTGCCATTCAATACGCGGGACAGGGCGACCCGCGACATGGCGAGTCGACTGGCCGCCTCCGTGACCGACAGGTTCAGCGCCCCTATCACTTCGTTCCGGAGCAGTTCACCGGGATGGGGAGGATTGTGCATCATCGTCATACCCTCAGTGATAGTCCTGATAATCGACCAACTCGGCATCCGTGCCGACAAAGCGGAAGGTGATCCGCCAGTTGCCGTTGACCCAAACCGACGAATGCCCCTTGAGATTGCCTTTCAGCGGGTGAAGCTTGAAGGACGGTACAATCATATCGTCCGGCCCTGCCGCCACGTCCAACAACGCCAGAATGTTTCGGAGCTTCTTTGCATGGGCGGCCTGAACGCCTCGGGTTGTGCCGGTGCTGTAGAAGGCTTCGAGTCCTTTATGGCGGAAGCCGATGATCATCGTGATGTGTATCGCGTATAGATACGCGATACAAGGCCTGTTCGCTTAGGGCTGTTAAGCCATCGTCCCGGAATGAGACGGGCGTCTCAAACCGGGGCTGGGCGGTAAGGAGTTGTTAACTGCGTTCCTTCATATCCGATTCGTATATGGAGACCCTCGCATCATGACCGCGCCGCGTTTCACGACGCTGGGCTATGCCGGGACCGACAAGACGTCGGTCCGCCAGGCGATCGCGCATGCGGCCGAGCGGACCGGGGTGGCGTTCGACTATCTGTTGCAGCAGGCGCAGTCGGAAAGCGGGCTGAACCCCAATGCGCGGGCGGGATCGTCGTCGGCGACCGGGCTGTACCAGTTCATCGACCAGAGCTGGCTGGGCGTGCTGAAGATGCACGGCAGCGACCATGGCTATGACTGGGCGGCCAATGCCATCCGGAAATCGAACGGCCGCTGGACCGTCGACCCCGCGATGCGCGATCAGGTGTTCGCGTTGCGCCGCGATCCGCAGGCCGCGGCGTTGATGGCGGGCGAATATGCCAGCGACAATGCCACAGGGTTGCAGAAGGCGCTGGGGCGCGAGCCGACCAAGGCCGATCTGTATTTCGCGCACTTCCTGGGGTTGCAGGGGGCCAGCCGCTTTCTGCGCGCGGCCGATACCTATCCGGATGCGTCGGCGGCGTCGGTGTTCCCGCGCGAGGCCGGCGCCAATCGCAGCATCTTCTATCGCAAGTCCGGCGAGGCGCGCAGCCTGACCCAGGTCTATCAGCTGATGGCACGCAAGATCGAGGGATCGGGCGAGGCCGGGTACGGCACGCCCGACAATCCGGTGCGGATGGCGACGTACAATCCCGGCGACCGGGACGCGATCACCCCGGTGCGGCGCGTGGACATACCCGCATCGACCGCGGCGGGCACCGACACGATGATGGCACTCGGCGGGCAGCAGAGCCGGATGAACATGCTGCGGCCCGATCCGAAATATGCGATGCTGGCCTATATGATGGTGTCGGCGACGCCGCTGGACAGCGATCGGGACCGGGACGGCGACAGCGGATTCGTGTGATCAATTATCAGTTCCGGTGACAGGGGGCGGGCCGCGCCCTATCTGCGGCCCATGCAGATCGGTCTTCACGCATGATGCCGGCGGGTTTGCGCGGCCGACGCTGGCGCGGGGGCGCGGGCACGACCGACGACTGGGTGCCGCAGCCGCACGAACGATCGCAAATCCCGGGATCGCCGGCCAGCCCCGCGCACCCGGTGCACCGGCGTTTCGCGTTCGCCGCGATCAGCGCACTGGTCGGGATCACCGGCGGGCTGGGCAATGCGATCGTCACCGCCAACCTGGCCAGCCTGCAGGGTGAATTGGGGCTGTATGCGGCGGAGGCCGCGTGGTTGCCGACCGTGTATGTGATGACCAACGTCGTCAGCGGCCTGTTGCTGGTGAAGTTCCGGCAGCAATATGGGCTGCGGCTGTTCGTGCAGATATTCCTGGTAGGATATGTGCTGGCGACGGCGGCGCATCTGGTGGCGCACAGCTTCGTCTCCGCGATCATGGTGCGGGCGTTCAGCGGAATCGCGGCGGCGTCGCTGTCCACGCTGGGGCTGCTGTACATGATGCAGGCGTTCAAGCCGGAATGGCGGTTGAAGGGCATCGTGCTTGCGGTCGGCATCCCGCAACTGGCGCCGCCGCTGGCACGGCTGTTCCCGTCCGAATTGCTGGAAGCGGCGCAGTGGCGGACCTTCTACCAGTTCGAACTGGGATTGGCGTTGCTGTCGCTGGCGGCGGTGCGGTGGTTGCCGCTGCCGCCGAGCGAGCGGATCCGGGCGTTCGAGGCGCGCGATTTCCTCACCTTCGCGCTGGTCGCCCCCGGGCTGGCCCTGCTGGCGGCGGTGCTGGGGCTGGGGCGGGTGCTGTGGTGGTTCGAGGCGCCGTGGCTGGGCTATGCACTATGTGCCGCGGTCCTGTTGCTGACGATCGGGTTCCGGATCGAGCATGGCCGGCAAAATCCGTTGCTCAACACACGCTGGCTGGGCAGCGGTGATATTGCGCGGTTCGCGCTGGTGGCGATCCTGACGCGCGCGGTGCTGGCCGAGCAGACGACGGGCGCGGTCGGGTTGCTGACCGCGCTGGGGCTGGGCAACGAACAGCTGCGGGGGCTGTTCATGGTGATTCTGGCCGCCAGCATCGCAGGAATGGTGGTGGGCGCGTGGACGCTGAACCCCAATTTCCTGGGCAAGCCGATCCTGATCGCGCTCGCGCTGATTGCACTGGGCGCCTATCTGGACATGGGCGCGACCAACCTGACGCGGCCGGCACAGATGTATCTGAGCCAGGCGATCCTGGGCTTTGCCGCGTTGCTGTTCATCGGCCCGGCGCTGCTGGTCGGGCTGACCCGCGCGCTGGCGGCGGGGCCGTCGCATTTCGTCAGTTTCTCCGTCCTGTTCAGCGTGACGCAGAGCCTGGGCGGGTTGCTGGGATCCGCGCTGATCGGGACGTTCCAGACGGTGCGGACGCGCGTGCACCTGGTCGAACTGGCGGGGCAGGTGTCGCTGGCCGATCCGCTGGTGGCGGCGCGGGTGGGATCGGGCGGCGCGGGGCTGAGCCGCGTGCTGGGCGATCCGGCCCTGCGGCAGGCGGAGGGCGTCGCGCTGATCGCGCAGTCGCTGACACGCGAGGCGAACGTGCTGGCGTATGACGATGTGTTCGCCCTGATCGTGGTGATTGCGCTTTGTACGATGTTGTGGGCATCGATCCATATCTCCCGCATCCAGCGGGCCCGCCGCCGGGCCGCGCAAGTTTCCACGAGTTGATCCATGGCCGATAGCGACCCGCAGCCCGCCGTCCGGACCGGCGCAGATCCCGAACAGGCAGCGCCCCGCGCCTGGCGACCGCCGACGAAGAGCCTGAGCGCGATCGTCCTGATCGCGCTGCTGGTGATCGCAGGGATTGCCGCGATCCTGTATGCGTGGCGGTTGCCGCCGTTCACGTCGACGCTGCAGTCGACCGAGAATGCGTATGTCCGCGGGCAGGTGACGATCGTCAGCCCGCAGGTGTCGGGATATCTGGTGGCGGTGCCGGTGCAGGATTTCCAGCACGTCACGCGCGGGCAGATGCTGGTGCGGATCGACGACCGCATCTATCGCCAGCGGGTCAATCAGGCGGAAGCGACGGTCGCGGCGCAGCAGGCGACGCTGGCCAACAGCGCGCAGCAGGCGCGGTCGCGCACGGCGGCGCTGGGATCGCAGGCGGCGGCGATTGCAGGCGCGCGGGCGCAGCTGGTGCGGGCGCAGGCGGATATGGCGCGGGTCGAGGATCTGGCGAGCGACGGATCGGTTTCCCTGCGCGAGCGCGACCAGACGCGGGCCGCCTTGCTGCAGGCGCAGGCGGCGGTGCAGCAGGCGCAGGCGGCGCGCGCGATCGGGCAGCAGGACGTGCGATCGGTGGCGGTCGGGCGCGGGGGGCTGGCCGCGGCGGTGGCGGGCGCGGCGGCGGCGCTGAACCTGGCGCGGATCGACCTGTCCAACACCATCATCCGCGCGCCGCAGACGGGGACGTTGAGCGAGATCGGCGGGCGGGTGGGCCAATATGTGACCGCGGGCACGCAGCTGATGTTCCTGGTGCCCGAACAGATGTGGGTGATCGCCAATTTCAAGGAGGCGCAGACCGCCCGCATGGCGCCGGGGCAGCGCGCCAGCTTTGCGGTCGACGCGCTGGGCGGTGCGCGGTTGACCGGGCATGTGCAGAACCTGTCGCCGGCGGCGGGGAGCGAATTCAGCATCATCCGGACCGACACCGCGACCGGCAATTTTGTGAAGGTGCCGCAGCGGATCGCGGTGCGGATCGCGATCGATCCGGGACAGGCACTGGCGCGGCGGCTGCGGCCGGGCATGTCGGTGGAGGCCAGCGTGGATACCGCGCCGTGAGCGCGCGCCGGACCTTGCGCCGGACCCCGGGCCGGATCGTGCCCGCGCTGACCCTGGTGCTGGCGGGCTGCGCGGGGCCGCAGTCGGGGGTGCCCGCCGCGGCGACCGTGACGGTGCCGACGCAGTGGCGGACGCAGTTCGCGGACACCGCGCCGGTGACCGCCGGGTGGTGGCAGCGGTTCGGCGACCCGGCGCTGACCAGGCTGGTCGAGGCGGCGCTGGCGAACAACAACGACCTGGCAATCGCAGCGACGCGGATCGCGGAGGCGCGGGCGAACGAGCGGCTGGCGCGATCGGCGTTGAGCCCGACGGCGAGCGCGGGCGGCGGCATCGCGGAGTCGCGGGCGGTGAATGCATTCGGGGTCGGATCGACCGGGTTCGGCGGACAGCCGGCGGTGCAGGCGGCGTATGAGGTCGACCTGTTCGGGCGGTTGGCGACGCTGTCGCGTGCGGCGCGGGCGGACCTGCTGGCGACGCAGGCGGCGCGGGACACGACCGCGCTGTCGATCGCGGCGACGACGGCGAGCGGCTATATCACGCTGCGCGCGCTGGACGCCCGGTTGCAGACGACGCGCGACACGCTGGTGGCGCGGGACGAAGCCTTGCGGCTGGCACAGCGGCGCGCGCTGACCGGCTATACCTCCATGCTGGAATTGCGGCAGGCGGAGGCGGAATATCAGGCGGCGGCCCAGCTGATCCCGCAGGTGGAGCTGGCGATCGGGCGGCAGGAAAATGCGCTGCGCGTGCTGACCGCCGGGGTGCCGGGGCCGATTGCGCGGGGGCGGACACTGACCGAGCTGACATTGCCGCCGATCCCGGCCGAATTGCCGGCGGAGTTGCTTCGGCGGCGGCCGGATATCGCGGCCGCGGAATATCGGTTGGCGTCGGCGGACCTGAGCCTGTCGGCGGCGCGCGCGCAGTTCCTGCCGCGGCTGAACCTGGCCGGCAGTGCGGGTCTGAGCCTGTCGAGCCTGTTGGCGGCGCCGGTGACGATCTTTTCCATCGGTGGCAGCGTGCTGGCGCCGATCCTGGATGGCGGGCGGATCCGGGCGGGGGCGGAGGCCGCCGCCGCGCGTCGGGATGCGGCGGCGTTCGCCTATCGTGGAACGGCGCTGACCGCGTTTCGCGAGGTCGACGACAGCCTGGCCGGCGTGCGGCGATCGGGGGAGCAGGCGGCCGACGTGATCCTGCAGCGCGCGGCCGTCGCAGAGGCGCTGCGGCTGGCGCGCAACCGGTACCGGGCAGGCTATGCCAGTTATATCGAGCAGCTGGATGCGCAACGCGGGCTGTTGAGCGCCGACCTGGCGCTGATCCAGGCGCGGACCGACCAGCTGACCGCGGCGGTGACATTGTACCAGGCGTTGGGCGGCGGTTGGGACCGGTAGAAGGACGCCCCGGTCATGCGACCGGGGCGTCAGGATTTCCGGGGTTCAAGGGGACCGGAAACTATTCGGCCGCCTCCAGCAGCGGCGCGTCATAGGCCAGACGCGCGGTCTGGGCGACGGCAACGGGCAGCGTGCGGTCTTCCCGCAGGGGCACAAAACGCCCGCTTTCCCCGTCGAGGCCAAGCACATTGCCGGCATGGATGTCGACGAACCAGCCGTGCAGCGCGATTTCGCCACGGGCAATGCCGGCGGCGACCGACGGGTGTGTGCGGAGGTGCGCAAGCTGCGCCACGACATTTTCCATGGCGATGGCGCGGACCTTTTCCGCCTGCTCAAGGTGGGGATAGCATTCCGCGACGACTTCGGCAGCGGCATGGCCGTGCTTCAGCCAGCCGGCGACGACCGGCATCTTGCCCAGCGCTTCCGGATTGGCGATGCCCTTCATCGCGCCGCAATCGCTGTGGCCGCACACGATGATGTCGCGGACGCCCAACACCACGACCGCATATTCGACGGTCGCGGACACGCCGCCGTTCGATTGCGAATAGGGCGGGACGATATTGCCGGCGTTGCGGCAGACGAACAGGTCACCGGGCTGCGCCTGCATGATATGTTCGGGCACGACCCGGCTGTCGGCGCAGGAGATCATCAGCGCCTTCGGATTTTGTCCCTCCGTCGCCAGCTTCTCGTAAAGGGCGCTGCGACTTGGAAATTCCTGGGTTTCGAAGCTGAAGACGCGACCGATAAGCTCGTTCATGGGTTCTGCTCCTTGCGGGTTGGGCGGCAGACCGCCGACCATTGTGGCACAGGAGATGGCAGCGCCGTTTTGCTGGCTT
>NZ_DASVTO010000077.1:0-12681 GCF_036387535.1 Sphingomonas sp. | reverse complement strand
CGCGCGGCGATCGCGGCGGCCATCGCCGCCGCGGGCGCGGACGATATCGTGCTGCTGGCCGGCAAGGGTCATGAACAGGGGCAGATCGTCGGCGCCGGCGCGACGATGCGCGTGCTGCCGTTCGATGACGTTCAGGTCGCGCGCGAATGTGCCGCGTGAGTGAGTCTATCCGCCCCGACGTCCTTCTGTCGAACGGGAGGGGGCTTTGACGCTGCCGCTGTGGACATCGGATGCGATTGCGGCGGCGACGGGCGGCGTGGCTTCGGAGGCGTTTGTCGTGTCGGGCGTGGCCTTCGATTCGCGAGAGGTCGGGCCGGGGGACCTGTTCCTGGCGTTGAAGGGGGCGACATCGGACGGGCATCGTTTCGCGACGCAGGCGTTCGTGCAGGGCGCGGCGGGCGCGGTGGTGTCCGAACCGGTGGACGGTCCCCATGTCCTGGTCCGGGATACGATGGCGGCGCTGAACGCGCTGGGGATCGCGGCGCGCGCGCGGACCGGCGCGAAGATCATCGGCGTGACCGGATCGGCTGGCAAGACCGGGACCAAGGAGGCGCTGGCCGCCGCGCTGGAGCGGAGCGTACCGGGGCGGGTGCACCGGTCGGTCAAATCGTACAACAATCATACCGGCGTACCGCTGAGCCTGGCGCGGATGCCGGCCGACACGGATTATGGCGTGTTCGAAATGGGAATGTCGGCGGCGGGCGAACTGGCGGCGTTGACCCGGCTGGTGCGGCCGCACGCCGCGCTGGTGACGACGATCGCCCCCGCGCATGCCGCCAATTTCGTGGACGAGGCAGCGATCGCCGACGCCAAGGGCGAGATTTTCGAGGGGCTGGAACCGGGCGGCGTCGGGATCGTGCCGGAGGACAGCCCGCACCGTGACCGGCTGTTCGCGGCGGCGGCGCGTCATGCGGCGACGGTGCTGACATTCGGACATGCCGAAACGGCCGACGTCCGCGCGCGCGAGGTGATGCCCGGATCGCGCGGGACGCTGTTGAGCGTCAGCCTGCCCACCGCGGATCTCAGCTTCACGCTCGCGCTGCCTGGCGCGCATTGGGTGTCGAACGCGTTGGCCGTGGTCGCGGCGGTCGATGCCGTCGGTGGCGATCTGGCCGCGGCGGGACTGGCGCTGGCCGAGCTGGAGGGACTGAAGGGGCGCGGGGCACGGACGCGTGTTCCACGCGACGGCGGCGAATTGCTGCTGATCGACGAGAGTTACAACGCCAATCCGGCATCGATGGCGGCGACGATCGCGTTGCTGGGGCAGGAGCAGGCCGCACGGCGGATCGTGGTGCTGGGCGGGATGCGTGAACTGGGCACCGGATCGGACGCCTATCATGCCATGCTGGCCGACCCGCTGCTGGCGGCGGCCGTGGATTTCGCGCTGTTGGTCGGAGACGAGATGACGCCGCTCGCCCGCGCGCTTGAGGGCCGGATCGATTTCGCGCATGTCGCCGATGCCGTGGCGGCGCTGGCAGCGCTGCGCGACCGGTTGAAGGCCGGGGACGCGGTGCTCGTCAAGGGATCCAACGCCATCGGGCTCGCCCGCGTCGTCGACGCGGTGGCGAGCGGGAAGATTTGAATGCTGTATCTGATCGCCGACCATCTGGGATTTCCCGGCGTCCTGAACCTGTTGCGCTATATCACGCTGCGCGCGGGCGGGGCGGTGGCAACCGCCCTGTTCATCGGCCTGCTGATCGGGCCGAAGTTCATCGGCTGGCTGCGCGTGCGGCAGGGCAAGGGCCAGCCGATCCGGTCGGACGGACCGCAGACGCATCTGGCCAAGGTCGGCACGCCGACGATGGGCGGGCTCATGATCCTGACCGCGGTGACGATCACGATGCTGCTGTGGATGGATCTCGGCAATCGCTACACCTGGGCGTGCCTGCTGGTGACGATCGGATTCGGGACGATCGGGTTCCTGGACGATTATGACAAGGTGACGAAGCGCAGCCACAAGGGTGTTTCGGGCAAGACGCGGTTGTTCTTCGAATTCATCATCGCCGGGTTCGCGGCCTGGCTGATCAACGCGGGCAACGGCACCTTGCTCTATGTCCCGTTCTACAACGGCGCGGTGGTCGATCTCGGCTGGTTCTATATCGCGTTCGCGGCGTTCGTGATCGTGGCGTTCGGCAATGCGGTGAACCTGACCGACGGGCTGGACGGGTTGGCGACGATGCCGGTGGTGATCGCGGCGCTGGCATTCTTCGCGATCGCCTATGTCGTCGGCAACAAGGTGTTCGCCAATTATCTGGGCATTCCGCACGTACTGGGCGCGGGCGACCTGACCATATTGTGCGCGGCGATCATCGGCGGAGGGCTGGCGTTCCTGTGGTTCAACGCGCCGCCGGCGGCGGTGTTCATGGGCGATACGGGCAGCCTGGCGCTGGGCGGCGCGCTGGGCGCGATCGCGGTATCGACGCACCACGAAATCGTGCTGGCGATCGTCGGCGGGCTGTTCGTGCTGGAAGCGGTGTCGGTGGTGGTACAGGTCTTCTTCTACAAGCGGACAGGCCGCCGCGTGTTCCGGATGGCACCGATCCACCATCATTTCGAACAGCTGGGCTGGAGCGAGCCGACGGTGGTGATCCGCTTCTGGATCATCAGTTTCGTGCTGGCGCTGGCCGGTCTGGCGACGTTGAAGCTGCGGTGATCGTCTCGGATGCCTTTGCGGGCAGGCGCTATGCCGTGCTGGGGCTGGCGCGGTCGGGGCTGGCGACGGTCGCTGCGCTGGTGGCGAGCGGGGCCGAGGTGGTGGCATGGGACGGCGACGCGGAGAAGCGGGCCGCGGTGCTTCTGCTCCCTCCCCCTTCCGGGGGGAGGGTTGGGGGGGGGGGCTTGGCTGGGAACGACGGTTCCATCAAGCCTCAGCCCCTCTCCCCAACCCTCTCCCCGGAGGGGAGAGGGGGCTCTGTCGCCCTTGGCGATCCGTTGGAGATCGATCTTCGCGGGTTCGATGGCGTGGTGGTGTCGCCGGGCGTACCGCTGAACCGGCATCCGATCGCAGGGCGGGCGGCGGCGGCCGGGGTGCCGGTGATCGGGGATATCGAACTGTTCGCGCAGGCGCGGGCGACGTTGCCGGCGCATCGGGTGGTAGGGATTACGGGCACCAACGGGAAGTCCACCACCACCGCGCTGATCTTCCACCTGCTGGAGACGGCGGGGGTGCCGGCGTTGATGGGCGGGAATATCGGGCTGCCGATCCTGGGGCGTGATCCCTTGCCTGAGGGCGGGGTCTATGTGCTGGAATTGTCGAGTTACCAGATCGACCTGACGCAGACGCTGGATTGCGATGTGGCGGTGTTGCTGAACATCACGCCGGATCATCTCGATCGCTATGACGGGTTCGCGGCCTATGCCGCGTCCAAGGCGCGGCTGTTCGCGATGCAGACGGCGGGTGTCGCGGTGATCGCGGTGGAGGATACGGAGACGCGGGCGATTGCTGACGCGCTGTCCGCCACCACTCCGGCCATCCCGAGCGCAGTCGAGGGAGGGTGGCCGGGTGGGCCGTCTCGGCTACGCTCGGCGGGTGCCTCGACTGCGCTCGGCATGGACGGTGGTGAAAGGAGGGTGATCGAAGTCCGGTCCTCCGACGCCGGCGACCAGTCGGCGTGGCCGTCCTTGCAGGGGCCGCACAATGCGCAGAATGTGGCCGCGGCGGTGGCTGTCGCGAAGGCGCTGGGGCTGACCCAGGACGCGATTGCGCGCGGGTTGGCCAGCTATCCCGGCCTTCCGCACCGGATGGAGCGGATCGCGACCGTGGACGGCGTGCTGTATGTGAACGACAGCAAGGCCACCAACCCGACGTCGACCGCCCCGGCGCTGGCGGCCTATCCGCGGGTCCACTGGATTCTGGGCGGGCTGGCGAAGACCGCCGATCTGGATGCGGTGGCGGACCAGCTGGGGCATGTCGTCGCGGGCTATGCGATCGGGGACAGCGCCGATCTCTACACGCGGCTGCTAAGCGAGAAGGGCATTCCGGTCGTGAATGCCGGCACGCTGGAGCGCGCGGTGGCCGCGGCCAAAGTCGCGGCACGGGCGGGAGAGGTGGTGCTGCTGTCGCCGGCCTGCGCGTCGTTCGACCAGTTCCGGGATTATGAGGCGCGGGGCGATGCCTTTCGCGCGCTGGTGGAGGCGTTGCAGCCATGAACGTCTTCGCCGTGGAGGCACAGAAGCGCAAGCGCGTGACCAAGGTGCAGCGGTTCGGGCGCGGCGACCGCAGCCCGCTCGGCACCTGGTTCTGGGAAATCGACCGCGTGCTGCTGCTGCTGGTCGCGATCCTGGTGGGGATCGGGATCGTCGCGGTCGCGGCGGCATCGCCCGCGGCGGCGGTGCGCTATTCGGGCGGCACCACGACGTTTCCGCCGCTATATTATCTGTATCGACAGCTGGTGTGGCTGGGCCTCGGGCTGCCGGTGATGCTGGTGGTGTCGATGCTGCCCAAGGATGTCGCCCGGCGGCTGGCGATCGGCGGCGCGGCGTTCTTCACCGTGCTGCTGGCGGCGGTGCCGCTGATCGGGATGGAGGTGAACGGCGCGACCCGCTGGATCGGCATCGGGTTCATGCAGTTGCAGCCGTCGGAGTTTCTGAAGCCGCTATATGTGGTCGCGCTGGCCTGGTTGCTGTCGCTGAAGGCGCAGGACAAGAGCCTGCCGGTGGTGCCGTTGTCGGCGTTGCTGACCGGATGCATCGCGCTGCTGCTGATGAAGCAGCCGGATTTCGGGCAGACGGTGATCTTCCTGTCGATCTGGGTGTCGCTCCTGATGCTGGGCGGGATCGCGATGCGCTATCTGTATGCGCTGGCCGGGCTGGGCCTGGCGGGGGTGGTGTCCGCCTATCTGTTCTATTCGGTGGCGCATGACCGCATCAACAAGTTCATCACCGGCAGCGGCGACAATTATCAGACGGAAAGCGCACACAACACGCTGGTCAATGGCGGGCTGATCGGCACCGGGCCGGGCGGCGGCACGATGAAGTTCCGCCTGCCGGAACCGCATACCGACTATATCTTCTCCGTCATCGGGGAGGAATTCGGCCTGATCGCCTGCCTCGCCATCGCGCTCATCTACCTGACGATCGTGGTGCGGGTGTTCATCAAGCTGCTGGACGAAGAGGACGAGTTCCTGCTGCTGGCGAGCGCGGGCCTGGCGGTGCAGTTCGGGATGCAGGCGCTGATCAACATGGCGGTCAATGTGCAGATCGTGCCGTCCAAGGGCATGACCCTGCCGTTCATCAGCTATGGCGGGTCGTCGATGGTGGCATTGTCGATCGGGTTCGGGCTGCTGCTGGCGTTCACGCGGCGGAACCCGTATCTGAACCGTTCCCCCTATGTGGTGAAATGGAGCGGTAGCAGGTGAGCGTGAAGCGGCATTTCGTCCTGGCGGCGGGCGGTACCGGTGGCCACATGGTGCCGGCGCATGCGCTGGCGGCCGAATTGATGGCGCGCGGCCACCAGGTCGCGCTGATCACCGACGAGCGCGGCGCGCGAATTCCGGGGCTGTTCGACGGGGTGGAGACGCATCTGTTGCCGGCGGGGCGGCTGAGCGGCGGCCCGATCGGCTGGTTGAAGGCGTGGCGCAACATTCGCGCCGGGCGCGAAATGGCGCGGACGCTGTACCGCTCGTTCCAGCCGACCGCCGTGGTCGGGTTCGGCGGCTATCCCGCGCTGCCCGCGGTGCTGGCGGCGTTCAAGGCCGGGATTCCGGCGGCGGTGCATGAACAGAATGCGGTGCTGGGCCGCGTCAACCGCCTGCTGGCGCGCAAGGTGGCGGCGATCGCGACCAGCTATCCCGATGTCGAGCGGCTGAACCCGCGTTATGCGGGCAAGGTCGCGCTGGTCGGCAATCCGGTGCGGGCGGAGGTGGCGGCGCTGCGCGACGAGCCCTTCCCGATGCTGGATGCCGATGGCGTGTTCCGCGTGCTGGTGACGGGCGGCAGCCAGGGCGCCAGCGTGCTGAGCCGGGTGGTGCCGGAAGGGCTGGGGCTGTTGCCGGTGGCATTCCGGCGGCGGTTGCAGGTGACGCAGCAATGCCGGCCCGAGGACATCGCGGCGGTGCGGGCGCACTATGCGGCGCTGGGCATTCCGGCGGACCTTGCCACCTATCTGCCCGACCTGCCGGAGCGGCTGGCCTGGGCGCATCTGGTGATCGCGCGCGCGGGCGCGTCGACCATCGCCGAACTGACCGAGGCGGGGCGACCGGCGATCCTGGTGCCGTTGCCCAGCGCCACCGACGATCATCAGAGCGTCAACGTGCGCGAGATGGTGGCCGCCGGCGGCGCGCGGGCGATCGCGCAGGACAGGTTCGTGCCCGTGGAACTGGCCAAGCAGATGCAGAAGCTGGCGCTGGAACCCGGCGCGCTGGAGAATGCCGCGCGGCGCGCCTGGAGTTGCGGGCGGCCGAATGCGGTGCGCGACCTGGCCGACCTGGTCGAGGGACTGGGGCGGGCGCCGATCATGGAGCCGATGAAGGTCGAGACGGATATGGGCACGTTGCGCGGAGCATTCGCATGAAGGGTGTCGCCACCGACATCGGGACGATCCACTTCATCGGGATCGGCGGGATCGGCATGTCCGGCATCGCCGAGGTGATGCACAATCTGGGCTACAAGGTGCAGGGGTCCGACGTGGCCGAGGGCTATGTCATCCAGGGCCTGCGCGACCGCGGGATCGTGGTGCATATCGGGCACCGCGCGGAAAATCTGGGCGATGCCGCGGTGGTGGTGACATCGACCGCGATCAAGCGCGGCAATCCCGAGGTCGAGCTGGCCTATGAGACGCGGGTGCCGGTGGTGCGGCGGGCGGAGATGCTGGCCGAGCTGATGCGGCTGAAATCGACGGTCGCGGTGGCGGGGACGCACGGCAAGACCACGACGACGTCGATGGTCGCGGCGCTGCTGGATGCGGGCGGGATCGATCCGACCGTCATCAATGGCGGCATCATCAACAGCTATGGGTCCAACGCCCGGCTGGGGGCGTCCGACTGGATGGTGGTGGAGGCCGACGAGAGCGACGGCAGCTTCCTGCGGCTGGACGGCACGATCGCGGTGGTGACCAACATCGATCCCGAGCATCTCGACCATTATGGCGATTTCGATGCGGTGAAGCGCGCCTTCGTCGAGTTCGTCGAGAATGTGCCCTTCTACGGCGCGGCGTTGCTGTGCCTGGATCATCCCGAGGTGCAGGCGATCCTGCCGCGCATCCGCGACCGGCGGGTGGTGACCTATGGCTTTTCCGCGCAATCGGACGTGCGCGCGGTGAATGTGACGCCGATACCCGGCGGCAACCGGTTCGAGGTGATCGTGCGGGCGCGCGACGGATCGAGCCGGTCGATCGAGGGTATCGAGCTGCCGATGCCGGGGCGGCATAATGTCCAGAACGCGCTGGCCGCGGTGGGTGTCGCGCTGGAGATGGGCGTGCCGGACGCGGTGATCCAGACGGGGTTCGCGAAGTTCGGGGGCGTCAAGCGGCGCTTCACCAAGGTGGGCGAAGTGAACGGCGTGACCGTGATCGACGATTATGGCCATCATCCGGTCGAGATCCGCGCCGTGCTGGCCGCCGCGCGCGAAGGGGTGACCGGGCGGGTGATCGCGGTGGTGCAGCCGCATCGCTATTCGCGGCTCGGCAGCCTGATGGACGAGTTCCAGTCGGCGTTCAACGATGCGGATATCGTCTATGCGACGCCGGTCTATGCCGCGGGCGAGGCGCCGATCGCGGGCGTCGACAGTGCCGCGCTGGTCGCCGGGCTGAAACTGCGCGGGCATCGGTCGGCGCAGGTGGTGGAGGATGCCGACGCGCTGGCGCGCGCGCTGGCGGAGACGGTGCAGCCGGGCGACATGGTGGTGTGCCTGGGCGCGGGCGACATCACCAAATGGGCGGCGGGGCTGGCCGATGCCATCGCCGCCGCACGCGTGTCGGCATGAGCGCCGATCCGTTCCTGGCGTTCGTCGCATTCCAGCAGGAAGTGCTGAGTTTCCAGCGCCGCAACCTGGACGTGGCGGCGCGCGCGTTGGCGGCGGGCGAGGATATGGTCGCGTTCCAGCTCAAGGCGCAGGAAGCCGCGATGGCGGGTGCCAAGGCCTGGACCGCGTGGATCGACACATGGACGCCGAAGCCATGACCCCCGATCCCCGATCCGTTCATATCGAGCCCGGTCGAGACACGCGTCCCGCCGGCGCCGCGCCTGGGGCCGGTCCCTCGACTGCGCTTCAGATGAACGGGGTCTTGGGGCAAGGGAATGGGTTTCGCGGGCGGATCGAGCCCGGCGCATCGCTGGCGGATTTCATCTGGTTCCGGACCGGCGGGCCGGCGGAAATGCTGGTGCGGCCGGCGGATGTCGAGGATCTCTCCGCGTTTTTGAAGGCGCTCGATCCGGCGGTGCCGGTGATGGCGATCGGGGTGGGATCCAACCTGATCGTGCGCGACGGCGGGGTCGCCGGCGTGGTCGTGCGGTTGCCGAAGGCGTTCGCGAAGGTGTCGGTCGACGGTGGCCGGGTGCGCGCCGGGGGTGCCGCGATGGGGATCACGGTGGCGAGTGCGGCGCGCGACGCGGGTGTCGCCGGGATGGAGTTCCTGCGCGGCATTCCGGGGACGGTGGGCGGCGCGGTGCGGATGAACGCGGGCGCCTATGGCCGCGATGCGAGCGATATCCTGATCGAAGCGACGCTGTGCCTGCGCGATGGAACGGTGGAAACCTGGCCGGCGGCGCGGCTGCGCTATCGCTACCGCCATTCGGACGTGCCGCAGGGTGCGATCGTGGTGGAGGCGGTGTTCGCCGGCATGCCCGGCGATCCGGTTGCCATCGGCGCGGAGATGGACCGGATCGCAGCGGAGCGCGAGGCGTCGCAGCCGTTGCGGTCGCGGACCGGGGGATCGACGTTCAAGAACCCGCCGGGGCGCAAGGCGTGGGCGCTGGTCGATGCCGCCGGGTGCCGCGGGCTGCGGCGGGGTGATGCGCAGGTGTCGGAAAAACACTGCAACTTTCTGCTGAACCTGGGGTCCGCGTCTTCGGCGGAGATCGAGGCGTTGGGCGAGGAGGTGCGCGCGCGCGTGCTGGCGCATTCCGGCGTGACGCTGGAGTGGGAGATCCAGCGGGTGGGATCATCCGATACGCGGTCGGCGGGGGGTAGGTCGTGAGCGTTGTTGCTGCCCTGCATGTCGCCGTGCTGATGGGCGGCTGGTCGTCCGAGCGGGCGGTGTCGCTGATGTCCGGCAATGGCGTGGCGGACGCGCTGGAAACGCTGGGCCACCGCGTGACGCGGATCGACATGGACCGCAATGTCGCGGCGCGGCTGGCGGAGGCGGCGCCCGACGTGGTGTTCAACGCGCTGCACGGCGTGCCGGGCGAGGACGGGACGATCCAGGGACTGCTCGACCTGATGGGGCTGCGCTATACGCATAGCGGGCTGGCAACGTCGGTGATCGCGATCGACAAGCAGCTGACGAAGAATGCGCTGGTGCCGCATGGCATCCGCATGCCGGGGGGGATGATCGTGGGATCGGAAAGCCTGTATGCCGCCGATCCGCTGCCGCGACCCTATGTGGTGAAGCCGGTGAACGAAGGATCGTCGGTGGGCGTCGCGATCGTGACCGAGGGCGGCAATTACGGGACGCCGATCGGACGCGACGTGGCGGGGCCGTGGCAGGAATTCGCGACCTTGCTGGCGGAGCCGTTCATCAAGGGCCGCGAACTGACGGTGGCGGTGCTGGGCGACCGTGCGCTGGCGGTAACGGAATTGAAGCCGAAATCCGGCTTCTACGATTATGACAGCAAATATACCGACGGGCTGACCGTCCATGTCTGCCCCGCGCAGATTCCGGCGGATGTGGCCGAAAGCGCGATGGCGATGGCGTTGAAGGCGCATCATGTGCTGGGGTGCCGCGGCACGTCGCGCTCCGATTTCCGGTGGGACGAGGAACTGGGCGAGGCCGGGCTGTTCCTGCTGGAGGTCAACACCCAGCCAGGGATGACGCCGCTGAGCCTGGTTCCCGAGCAGGGGCGGCATGTCGGGCTGAGCTATGCCCAGCTGGTACAGCGCATCGTCGAGGAGGCGTTGTGAGCGGGCCGGCCAAGATCCGGCGCGGCGGCACGACGCAGCGCAAGCGGCCGACCGTGACGCGCGCGGCCGGGCGGCGGCCGGTTCCGAAACGTCCGTCGACCCTGTCGCAGGCGATCGCGACCATCCCGGTGCCGACCGCGACGCTTAAGCGGATCGGAAACTGGATGGCCGGTGGGCTGCTGGCCGCGGGCGTGGTGGCCGGGATCCTGGCCATGCATCTGCCGCAGATGATCGGGATGCAGATCGGCGAAGCGATCGGTGCGGCCGGTTTCCGGGTGCGGAATATCGAGGTGGTCGGGATTGCGCAGGCGGACCGGGCGGCGGTGTATGACGCAGCGGTGGATCAGAAATCGCGCGCGATGCCGCTGGTCGATCTGGATGCGATCCGCGCCCGGCTGATGCGGTTCGGCTGGATCGCGGATGCGCGGGTGTCGCGGCGGCTGCCCGATACGCTGATGATCGACATCGTCGAACGCAAGCCGGCGGCGATCTGGCAATATCGGCGCAAGCTGGCGCTGATCGACCGCACGGGCACGGTGATCGCGCCTGTCGACCTGGCCGCGATGCCCGATCTGCCGATCGTGATCGGCGCCGGGGCGAACCGACGCGCGACCGAATTGAACCAGTTGATGGACAGCGCCCCGGCATTGAAGCCGATGCTGGCGGGGGCAAGCTGGATCGGTGACCGGCGCTGGGACCTGCGGTTCCAGTCGGGTGAGACGCTGGCGCTGCCTGAAGGGCAGGACGCCGCGATGGCGGCGCTGCGCCGGTTCACCGCGATGGACGGGCGCGCCCGGCTGCTGGGCCAGGGCTTCGTGCGGTTCGACATGCGGATGCCCGACAAGTTCGTGGTGCGGGTGAGTAAGGAGCCGGGGCACCGCGTGACCGAAACCGCGTTGGCGGACAAGAGCATATGAGCGGGGAGTCGGCTATCCGCCGGGCGATCGACCGCCTCGAACCGTACGGGGTTCCTGGAACCCGGCGATTGCGTTTCTGGTCGCCTTCGTTCGGTTCGAGGTGGTCGATAACGACCGGCGCCCCGAACGGCGCAACCGGCATGTTGCGCCGAGTCGCGTTATCGGCGCATGGTGTTTGGTCGGACGTGGGGCGGGACGGATAGGCTATGGCACAGCATCGCGGGGAGCAGTTGATCACGGCGCTCGATATCGGGTCGTCGAAGGTGTGTGCGCTGATCGCGCAGGTGCGCGAGGATGGCGAGGTGCAGGTGCTGGGCACCGGCCAGCGCGAAAGCCGGGGCATCCGGCGCGGCTATATCGCCGATGCGGAGCGCACCGAGGCGGCGATCCGCGAGGCGGTGGAGCAGGCCGAACGGATCGCGGGCACCAATATCGACAGCGTGTGGGTGAGTTTTTCGGCCGGTGGGCTGGTGAGCGATATCGCATCGGTCGAGGTCGACCTGGGCGGGCAGCGGATCGCGCAGTCGGATATTGACGAGCTGCTGGCCGCCGGACGCGGATCGATCGATCCGGACGGACGGATGGTGCTGCACGCGCAACCGACGCTCTACACGCTGGATGGGTTGCAGGGGGTGAAGACGCCGCTCGGCCTGCATGCCGACCGGCTGGGCGTGGATATCCATGTGGTCGCGGCCGAGCCGTCGCCGGTGCGCAACCTGGACCTGTGTGTGCGATCCGCGCATCTGGCGGTGAAATCGATCGTGGCGGCGCCGATCGCGACCGGGATGGCGTGCCTGTCGGAGGAGGAGCGCGAGCTGGGCGTCGCGCTGGTCGAGCTGGGCGCGGGGGTGACCAATGTGTCGCTGTTCGCGGGCGGGTTGCTGGTCGGGCTGTCGTCGATCCCGATGGGCGCGGCCGACATCACCGACGACATCGCGTCGGCGTTCGGCACGCGGCGCACGCAGGCGGAGCGGATGAAATGCTTCCACGGGTCCGCGACGACGTCGCCGCGCGACAATCACGAGATGATCGACGTCGCGCCGATGTCCGAGGATGAGGGCGCGGGCGAGATGCAGCGGATCACGCGCGCGCAGTTGATCGCGGTGATCCGCCAGCGTCTGGAACATTGGATGGGCGCCATCGCCGCCGCGCTGAAGGAACTGGGATTCCACGGCCCGGTCGGGCGACAGGTGGTGCTGACCGGGGGCGGTGCCGAATTGAAGGGCCTGGCCGATTATGCGCAGGGCGTGCTGGGCCGGTCGGTCCGCATCGGCCGGCCGCGCGGATTGGCGGGGTTGCCGGATGCGCATTCGGGGCCGGCCTTCGCCACGCTGGCGGGGCTGATCCAGTTCGCGGCATCCGATCCGCTGGATCTGCGGCAGGTGACGAGCGGACACCAGATGGTGCACCGGGCATCGGCCACGAACATGGTCCAGCGGCTGATCGCGGCGTTCCGATCCGGATATTAACCGATTTTAGCATGATGTTAATTTTGCGCGGACGGCCCGAAATCGGCTAGGGCAGGAATCAGGTTACAGGATTCCTGCGGCGCGCGGGAACCTAAGGAGTCGAAGCGGATGACGATCGAATTCATGCGGCCCGAGGTCGACGAGCTGAAGCCGCGCATCAGCGTGATTGGGGTCGGCGGCGCGGGCGGAAACGCGATCGCGAACATGATCCGGTCCGACGTGCAGGGGGTCGACTTCAT
>NZ_DASVTO010000076.1:0-9578 GCF_036387535.1 Sphingomonas sp. | reverse complement strand
AATCGGGTTCGGAACGGGTCGCGTCCTCCGCCGACCATTCGACATCGCCGCACAGCGAGCGGGCCAGGCGGACACTGCGTTCGATCGCCTCCAGCACGTCGTCCGGCGACTTGTTGAGCTTGACGCGCATGTGGAGCGGGGAGGTGGCGATAAAGGTGTGGATACGCGGGCGTTCGGCATGACGCACCGCGTCCCACGCGCGTTCGATATCGGCAGCACCGGCCCGCGCGAGGCTGGCGACGATGGCGCGCTTACACTGCCGCGCGACGGCCGCGGTCGCGTCGAAATCGCCCTGGCTGGCGATGGCGAAGCCGGCTTCGATGACATCGACCCCCAACGCCTCCAACTGCGCGGCCACCTGAAGCTTTTCCTCGATGTTCATCGAACAGCCGGGGGACTGTTCCCCGTCGCGCAAGGTCGTGTCGAAAATCAGGATCACATTGGGGTCTGTCACGGGTCCGCTCCTTGGAGTCTGGCGGAAAAGCCTCTGGGGTTCTGGTTCCCTTAAGCGCCGTGGCTCATGCGGCCCATGAACGGGCCAAGCGACATCGCACGCCTAAGGGCGTGTAAGTCGAAGCAGCAGGAGGCGACCGGCGATCATGCCATAGCGATTAGCGGATGTGGCCGGTCAATGTCTACCCGCGCCGATGCGAAAAGCGCGCGCCGGCGCGGTGCAGACGTGCGTGCCCGCTGTTTTACGTCATTCCGGCGGACGCGGGATCCAGCGAAGTCATATGGTCGTCGCGCGAAGCAGGGGGCTTGAACGGCAACCGGTATCGGTGACTCAGCTGGATCCCGGCATCCGCCGGGATGACGGTTCGGGGGCGGGTGGCCGCCCCCGAACCGTCAGTTCTTAGCCTTGTCGACCAGCTTGTTCTTGCCGATCCACGGCATCATGGCGCGCAGTTCCGCGCCGACCTTCTCGATCGGGTGGGCGGCAGCGAGCTTGCGGCTGGCCTTCAGCTCGGGCTGGCCGGCACGGTTGTCGAGGACGAAGCGGCTGACGAAGCGGCCGGCCTGGATGTCCTCCAGTACGCGCTTCATTTCCGCCTTGGTTTCGGACGTGATGATGCGGGGGCCGGTGTGGATGTCGCCATATTCCGCGGTGTTGCTGATCGAATAGCGCATATTGGCGATGCCGCCCTCATACATCAGGTCGACGATCAGCTTCACTTCGTGCAGGCATTCGAAATAGGCCATTTCCGGTGCGTAGCCGGCCTCGGTCAGGGTTTCGAATCCGGCCTGGATCAGATGGGTCAGGCCGCCGCACAGCACCGCCTGTTCGCCGAACAGGTCGGTTTCGCATTCTTCCTTGAACGTCGTTTCGATCACGCCCGAACGGCCGCCGCCGACCGCGGAAGCATAGGACAGGGCGACGTCATGCGCGTTGCCGGATGCGTCCTGATGAATCGCGATCAGGCAGGGCACGCCGCCGCCCTTCACATATTCGCCGCGGACGGTGTGGCCGGGGCCCTTGGGCGCGATCATGAACACGTCGATATCGGCGCGCGGTTCGATCAGGCCGAAATGGACGTTGAGGCCGTGCGCGAACGCCAGCGCGGATCCGGGCTTCAGGTTCGCGTGCAGATCGTCGGCGTAGATCGCCGCCTGCAATTCGTCAGGCGCCAGGATCATGACGATGTCGGCCCAGGCCGCGGCCTCGGCGTTGGTCAGCACCTTGAAGCCCGCGTCGGTGACCTTCGATGCGGTGGCGGAACCGGGGCGCAGCGCGATCGCGACCTCGGTCACGCCGCTGTCGCGCAGGTTCTGGGCATGGGCGTGACCCTGGCTGCCATAGCCGACGATCGCGACCTTCTTGCCCTTGATGAGGCCGATGTCGGCGTCGGAATCATAGTATACGCGCATTGATGTTCCCTTTCGTTATCCGGTTCGAGGATGGGTGCGGATCGGCCTCACCCTTCCACGCGCAAGGGCGCGCGGACCCCTCCCTCTCCCGGTGGGAGAGGGAAAAAAGATGTCAGACGGCGTCGCGGCCGCGGGTGATGGCGACGACGCCCGTGCGGGCGACCTCGACCAGGCCGACTTCGCGCATCAGCTCGGTGAACTTGTCGATCTTTTCGGTGCCACCGGTGACTTCGAACACGAAGCTGCTGATCGTGGCGTCGACCACGCGGGCGCGGTAGACCTCGGCCAGCCGCATCGCCTCGATCCGCTGGTCGCCGATGCCGACGACCTTCACCAGCGCGAGTTCGCGGGTCACATGCGGGCCCCAGGCGGTGAGATCGGTCACCTTGTGGACCGGCACCAACCGGTCGAGCTGGGCGATAATCTGTTCGATGACGGCTGGCGGCCCGGAGGTGACGACCGTGATCCGGCTGATCGCCGCATCTTCGGTCACATCGGCCACCGTCAGGCTTTCGATATTGTAACCGCGCGCAGAGAACATGCCGGCAATGCGGGCGAGAATCCCCGCTTCATTGTCGACGGTGACAGAGAGCGTGTGGCGCTCGGTGGCTTGTTGGGTGATGTGCATGACAGGCTTTCTATGTCCGTCATCCCGGCGCAGGCCGGGATCTCGTCGTGGCCGGGGCGTCCCTGGCCCCAGAGAGATCCCGGCATTCGCCGGGATGACGATGATCGCGGATACGGGTCAGACCAACGCCTTCGCGGTGTCGTCCATCTCGCCCGAAACCTCGCTCTGGTACAGGAGCATGTCGGTGTGGGCAGCGCCGCTGGGGATCATCGGGAAACAGTTGGTGAGCTTCGACACGCGGCAATCGACCATCACGGGGCCTTTCACCGCCAGCATCTCCGCAATGCCGTCGTCCAGGTCGTCGGGCTTGGTGATCCGGAGACCGGTCCAGCCATAAGCCTCCGCCAGCTTCACGAAGTCCGGCAGCGCCTCCGAATAGCTGTGCGAATGCCGCCCGGCATAGGTGAGGTCCTGCCATTGCCGGACCATGCCCATATATTCGTTGTTGAGGATGAAGACCTTGACCGGCAGTTCATATTGCAGTGCGGTCGCCATTTCCTGGATGTTCATCTGGATCGAGGCTTCACCGGCGATGTCGATGACCAGCGCGTTCGGAAAACCGATCTGCGCGCCGATCGCCGCCGGCAGACCATAGCCCATGGTGCCGAGCCCGCCGCTGGTCAGCCACTTGTTCGGGCGTTCGAAGTCGAAATGCTGCGCGGCCCACATCTGATGCTGCCCCACCTCGGTCGAGATGATCGGTTCGAGATGATGCGTCGCCGCCCACAGCCGCTTGATGGCATGTTGCGGCATGATCTCCGCCAACGACGCGGGGTAGCTGAGCGATTTCTTGGCACGCCAGCCATCGATGCGCGCGAACCAGGGGGCAAGATCCTGGCGCTCGTACTGGCGCGCCTTCCACAGCTTCACCATGTCCTCCATCGCGCGGCCGACATCGCCGACAATTCCGAGATCGACGCGGACATTCTTGTTGATCGAGGAACGGTCGATGTCGATGTGGATCTTCTTCGATTTCGGGCTGAACGCATCCAGCCGGCCCGTCACGCGGTCGTCGAACCGCGCGCCGAGGCAGAGGATCAGATCGGCATCGTGCATGCCGTAATTGGCTTCGTAGGTTCCGTGCATGCCGAGCATGCCGAGGAAGGCAGGGTGGCTGGCCGGGAAGCAGCCGAGCCCCATCAGCGTCGAGGTCACGGGCGCGCCGCACAGCCGCTGCAGTTCGTGCAGCATCTGGCTCGCGCCCGGGCCGCTGTTGATGATGCCGCCGCCGGTGTAGAGGATCGGCCGTTCCGCGGCGGCCAGCATCTCCACCGCAGCCTCGATCAGCTTGGTATCGGCCTTCACCTGCGGACGATAGCTGCGATGCGTCACCGCGCCGCCCGGCTTGCGGTAGCCGGCGGTCGCGACCTGCACGTCCTTCGGCAGATCGATCACCACCGGGCCGGGGCGGCCACTGGTCGCGATATGGAACGCCTCATGCACCACATCGCCCAGCGTGGCGGGATCCTTCACCAGATAATTATGCTTGGTGCAGTGGCGGGTGATGCCGACCGTGTCGCATTCCTGGAACGCGTCCGTGCCGATCAGCGCGGTCGGAACCTGGCCGGTGATGACCACCATCGGAATCGAGTCCATCAGCGCATCGGCGATACCCGTCACAGCATTGGTCGCGCCCGGACCCGACGTCACCAGCACCACGCCGGGCTTGCCAGTGGCGCGGGCATAGCCCTCCGCCGCGTGCGCCGCGCCGCCTTCCTGCCGGACGAGGATGTGGCGGATCTTGTCCTGACGGAACAGGGCATCATAGATCGGCAGGACCGCGCCACCCGGATAGCCGAACACGACCTCGACCCCGAGGTCGGTCAGTGCCTGGATCAGGATATCGGCGCCGGAGCGTTCGGCCGTCATAATCATCGTCCCATTTCGTGTGTTGCGGCGCGGTAGGCGTTATAAACTAATGCGTCAACAGCTTTGTGCGCAACAATGTTACAAGTTCTGCAAGGTCTTGGCCGTCGTCGCGCGGCCAACTGGCCGGCGGCTGATGGTGGAACCAGGTATATTGCCGCTTGGCATACCGCCGGGTCGCGGCCGATGCGGCGGCGATCATCTCGCTGCGATAACAGTCTCCGGCGAGGAAGCTGGCAATGTCGCGTACGCCGATCGCGCGCATGACCGGAAGTTCGGGATCGAGCTTGCGGGCGAGCAGCGCCTCGACCTCCGCCACCGCGCCGGCCTCCAGCATCGTTTCGAATCGCCGGTCGCAGCGGGCATAGAGCAGGTCGCGCGGAGGAAGCAGGATCATGGGTATGATGTCGATGCGATCGGCAATGCCGCCGGTCCGGCTGTCCTGCCACGATGCCAGCGTGCGGCCGGTGGATCGCACGACTTCCAGCGCGCGCCAGATCCGGGCGGCGTCGTTGCGGTTGAGGCGGGTGGCGGCGTCACCATCCTCGCGCTGCAACGCGGCCCAGGCTTCACCGGGAGACAGGGCGCGCACGGCTTCGCGAATGGTGGGATCGATATCCGGCACCGGGGCAATGCCGTCAAGCAGGGTGCGGATATAGAGGCCGGTGCCGCCCGCGACGATCGGAACGCGTCCTTCGGCCAGCGCTGAGTCGATCGCGTCCGCCGCCGCGATCGCCCAATCGGCGGCGGAAGCGGCGATTGCCCCGTCCTGCGTCCCGAACAGGCGGTGCGGGGCACGCGCTTCCTCCTCCGGCGAGGGGCGCGCCGACAGGACCCGCAAATCGGCATAATATTGCGACGCGTCGGCATTAACGATGGTGCCGCCCACCGCCTCCGCCAGGTCGAGCGCAAGCGCGGACTTGCCGCTGGCTGTCGGCCCTGCGATGAGCGCCACCTTCGGACGCGGGGGAGTTTGGGTCATGGTCATCGCGACGCTGATAGCATCGGATCGCATCGATGCGCGCACGATCGAACAGGCGTGCGACGCAATTTCCGGCGTCGGTGGCATTCCGGGCCAGATTGCCTGGATCGAACCCGATGTCGCAGTCGATATTCCGGTGCTGCGCGTGGACGGCAGTGCGGCGCGCGCGGCACTGGAAGGATTGTTTCCCGGCGTGGACGTGGTGGTGCAGCCACGCGCGGGACGCGAGAAGCGGCTGATCGTGGCGGACATGGATTCGACGATGATCACGATCGAATGCATCGACGAACTGGCGGACTATGCCGGGATCAAGGCGGAGGTGGCGGACGTCACCGAGCGCGCGATGCGCGGCGAACTGGATTTCGAAGCGGCGCTGGATGCGCGGGTGGCGTTGCTGAAGGGCCTGGACGTCGCCGTCATCGATCGCTGCTATGCCGAACGGGTGCGGATCATGCCTGGCGCACAGGCGCTGGTGCGGACGATGACCGCGCGCGGCGGGCGGGCGGTGCTGGTCTCGGGCGGCTTCACGGTGTTCGCGGACCGGGTGGCGGCGGAGATCGGCTTTGATCGGGCGGTATCCAATATCCTGGAAGTGGCCGGCGATGTGCTGGCCGGCACGGTGGCGCGGCCGATCGTGGGCGCAGCGACGAAGGAAGCGCTGCTGATCGTGGAGCGGGACGGGCTGGGGCTGGCGCCGTCCGCGGTGTTGGCGGTGGGTGACGGCGCCAACGATATCCCGATGATCCAGGCGGCAGGACTGGGGGTGGCCTATCATGCCAAACCCAGGACCGCGGCGGCGGCGGCGGCGCGGGTGGAGCATGGCGATCTGAGCGCGTTGTTGTATGCGCAGGGGATTGCGAAGGCGGATTGGGTTCTGTGAGACAGCGGATCGGTTGCTACCATATCCCAGCGCGGGCGGGGATCCCGTTTCCTTCGTTCTACGTCCGTTCCGCACCCTGGCTGGGCCCCGCATTCGCGGGGGGTACGTCGGTCAGCGCTTGCGCGGGGGCAACCGGCAGGCCGGCAGCTTGAACTTGACGAGGTCGGCGCAGGGGCGGACCTGAACCGATTGGTCGGCACCGATGAAGATGCCATAGTCCGCACCGCGGCCGCAGCGCGCGCTCCACATCGACAGGTTGCGGAACGATCCCTGGCGAACATCCTGTTCGACACGATCGCACCAGAGCGTGCTGTCTAGGATCGCGCGGCGGAGAACCGCGCGGCGGGGGATGTCCTTCAGCCTGGCGAGGCGGTCGCTGAACGGATTGGGCACCGGTTTCTGTGCCGCCGCAGGGACCGTCAGCGCCAACATCGCAAGCGCCCCAAGGATCGTTTTCATCGCGCGTCTCCGACAGGTCAGGACAGGATCTTGGCCAAACCCTTGGACAGCTGCAACGCTCCATGCAGGCGTGCCTTCGGGTCGGGCCAGGGGCGGGTGATGACCAGCTTGTTGTCCGGGCGCAGCTTGGCCGTGCCCTTCAGCCGGTCGACATAGGCGAGCAGCCCAGGGATATCGGGGAAGCGATCCTCATGAAAGCTGACCAGCGCGCCGCGCGGGCCGGCATCGAGCTTGGCGATGCAGGCGTTGCGGCAGTTCAGCTTGGTTTCGATCACGGTCAGCAGGTTCTGGGTCGCGTCCGGCAGCGGACCGAAGCGGTCGATCAGTTCGGCCGCGAATGCCTCGATCGCGGGCTTGCCGTCCAGTTCGTTCATGCGGCGATACAGACCCATGCGCAGGTCGAGATCGATGATATAGTCCTCCGGCAGCAGGATCGGCGCGTCGATCGTGATCTGCGGACTGAAATGATCGCGGACGCGGTCGTCGCGGAGCGACCCGGCCTTGGCCTCGACAATCGCCTCTTCCAGCATCGACTGGTAGAGTTCGAAGCCGACTTCCTTGATATGCCCGGATTGTTCGTCACCCAGCAGGTTGCCGGCGCCGCGGATGTCGAGGTCGTGGCTCGCCAGCTGGAACCCGGCGCCCAGCGTGTCGAGGTTCGACAGGATGTGCAGGCGTTTCTGCGCGGTTTCCGTGATCGTGCGTTCGGCCGGGGTGGTGAGATAGGCGTAGGCGCGCGTCTTGGCACGACCGACGCGACCGCGAATCTGATAGAGCTGCGCCAGCCCGAAACGGTCGGCACGGTGGACGATCATGGTGTTGGCGGACGGAATGTCGAGCCCGCTTTCGATGATGGTGGTGGATACCAGCACCTCGAACTTGCGATCGTAGAAGGCGGACATGCGCTCCTCCACTTCGCTGGCCGCCATCTGGCCATGGGCGGTGACATAGCGGACCTCGGGCACTTCCTTGCGCAGGAACTCCTCAATGTCGGGCAGATCGGCAACGCGTGGAGTGACGAAGAAGCTCTGTCCGCCGCGATAATGCTCGCGCAGCAGGGCCTCGCGCACGACCACCGGATCCCATGGCATGACATAGGTGCGCACCGCGAGCCGATCGACCGGCGGCGTCTGGATGACCGACAGTTCGCGCAGGCCCGACATCGCCATCTGCAACGTGCGCGGGATGGGGGTGGCGGTCAGCGTCAGCTGGTGGACGTTGGTCTTCAGCGCCTTCAGCCGTTCCTTGTGGGTGACACCGAACCGCTGTTCCTCATCGACGACGACCAGCCCGAGCCGCTTGAATTCGATGCCCTTGGCGAGCAGCGCGTGGGTGCCGATCACGATATCGACCGTGCCGTCGGCCAGCCCTTCCTTGGTCTGGCGCACTTCCTTCGCCGCGACCAGGCGTGACAGCCGGCCGATGTTGAGCGGGAAGCCCTGGAACCGATCGACGAAGTTGGTGAAATGCTGGCGCGCGAGCAGGGTGGTGGGGCACACGACCGCGACCTGCATGCCCGCCAGCGCCGCCACAAAGGCGGCGCGGAGCGCGACCTCCGTCTTGCCGAACCCGACATCGCCGCACACCAGCCGGTCCATCGGCCGGCCGGCGGACAGATCGCCCAGCACATCGTGAATGGCGGCGTCCTGATCCTCGGTTTCCTGATAGGGGAAGCGCGCGGTGAATTGCGCATAGCCGCCTTCGTCCGCCTCCAGCACATCCGCCGGGCGAAGCGCGCGCGCGGCGGCAGTAGCCATCAGTTCGCCCGCGATTTCACGGATGCGTTCCTTCATCCGGCTCTTGCGTGCCTGCCACGCCACGCCGCCGAGCTTGTCGAGCCCGACGCCATCCTCCGCATTGCCGTAGCGGGAGAGGATGTCGATGTTCTCGACGGGGACGTAGAGCTTGTCGCCGCCGGCGTAGCTGAGCATCACGCAGTCGTGCGGACTGGATCCGACCGGGATCGATGTCAGCCCTTCATAGCGGCCGATGCCATGATCGACATGGACGACCAGATCGCCCGGCGACAGCGTGGCGAGTTCGGCGAGGAAGGCATCGGCGGATTTCTTGCGCTTCGGCCGCCGCACGAGCCGGTCGCCGAGCATATCCTGTTCGGTCAGCACGGCGAGGTCGGGCGTGGTGAAGCCGTGATCGAGCGGGACCACCGCCAGCGCGATGCCGTTGCCGCCCTGCGCCTTGCCCAGCGCATCCTGCCAGCTGTCGGCCAGCGCGAACTTCTCCAGCCCGTGATCGCGGAGCAGGCCGGAGAAGCGGTCGCGCGATCCCTTGGTATAGCTGGCCAGTACGACCTTGCGCTTCTGCTTCTTCAGCGCGGCAACATGATCGACCACGGCATCGTAGATATTGGCGTGCTGCGCGCGTTCCGGTGCGAAGTCGCGGGCCGGGTCCGCCCCGAAATCCACCGTGGTCGCGCTGTCGGGTTCGTGAAACGGCGCGACCAGGTGCACCGGACGATCGGCGATGATCGCCGCCCAATCCTTCGTATTGAGGTACAGCGTGGTCGGCGCGAGCGGCCGGTAGCTGCCGGGATCGGACGACTGCGCACGCACGCGGTTCGCATGATAGTCCGAAATCGCCTCGAACCGCGTTTCGACCGAGCGATCGGCGGAGGCATCGCGCAGGATGATGTCGTCGTCGGACAGATGGTCGAACAGGGTGGCAAGCCGTTCCTCGAACATCGGCAACCAATGTTCCATGCCCGCCAGCCGGCGCCCGTCCGAAATCGCCTGGTACAGGGGATCACCGGTGGCGGTGGCGCCGAAGCGTTCGCGGTAGGCGCCGCGGAACCGCTTGATCGAGTCTTCGTCCAGCAGCGTTTCCGAGGCGGGGAGCAGCGTGAAGCCGTCGATCCGGCCGATCGTGCGCTGATCGGCGAT
>NZ_DASVTO010000075.1:0-2155 GCF_036387535.1 Sphingomonas sp. | reverse complement strand
TATTATGTCGGACCGGTCGACGGGCATAATCTGGACCATCTGATCCCGGTCCTGGAAAACGTCCGCGATGCCGAGGAAGGCCCGATCCTGGTCCATGTCGTGACCAAGAAGGGCAAGGGCTATGCCCCGGCGGAGGCCGCGGCCGACAAATATCACGGCGTCCAGACATTCGACGTCATCACCGGCACCCAGGCCAAGGCGCCGCCGGGGCCTCCTGCGTATCAGAACGTGTTCGGCGCCGCGCTGGTCACGGAAGCGGCCAGCGATCCGCGGATCTGCGCGATCACCGCGGCGATGCCATCCGGCACCGGGCTGGACGGGTTCGCCAGCGCCTATCCCGAGCGGTTCTTCGACGTGGGGATCGCCGAGCAGCATGCGGTGACCTTTGCCGCCGGGCTGGCCGCGCAGGGGATGCGGCCGTTCTGCGCGATCTATTCGACCTTCCTGCAACGCGCCTATGACCAGGTCGTCCACGACGTGGCGATCCAGAACCTGCCGGTGCGCTTCGCGATCGATCGCGCCGGGCTGGTCGGGGCGGATGGCGCGACCCATGCCGGATCGTTCGACGTCACCTATCTGGCGACCTTGCCCAATTTCGTGGTGATGGCGGCGGCGGACGAAGCCGAACTGGTCCACATGACGCACACCGCGGTGTGCCATGACAGCGGGCCGATCGCGGTGCGCTATCCGCGTGGCAACGGCACCGGCGTCGCGTTGCCCGCAACGCCCGAACGGCTGGCGATCGGCAAAGGCCGGATCGTGCGCGAGGGCAAGACGGTGGCGATCCTGTCGCTGGGCACGCGGCTGGCGGAAGCGCTAAAGGCGGCGGAAGTGCTGGAGGCCAAGGGGCTGTCGACGACGGTCGCCGACCTGCGCTTCGCCAAGCCGCTGGACGAAGCGATGATCCGCCGCCTGCTGACCACCCACGAAGTCGCGGTGACGATCGAGGAAGGCGCCGTCGGCGGGCTGGGCGCACACGTCCTGACGCTAGCCAGCGACGAGGGGCTGATCGATGGGGGGCTGAAGCTGCGCACGATGCGCCTTCCGGACGTGTTCCAGGACCACGACAAGCCGGACGTGCAATATGCCGCCGCCAAGCTGGACGCCGCAGCGATTGTCAACACGGTGCTGAGCGCGCTGCGGCACAATTCGGGCGGGGTGGCGGAGGCGCGGGCTTGATCCGCTGACATGTGCATGCCATGTGCCTGTTTTGAAGGAGGCGCGCATGGCATCGCAAGCATCGGACGTTCGCAGCCGCCGCGTGGTCGTGCTGGTGTCCGAAGGTGAAAAAAAGCGGATCGCGGCGAATGCTCGCGCCGCAGACATGACCGTCAGCGATTTCATGCGTACCGCGGCCGAACGCTACACCGAACCTACGGCCACCGAAGCGCTCTTGATGAAAGATCTGCTGGCGCAACTTGAACGGGCCAATGCCGCGACCGAGGCTTCGCTATCGCGGCTCTCGGAAATCCGAAGTCGCGCGAATGCCTTCGACGAGACGGACTATCGCGCGAAAGTACGAGCCGACATGGAGGCGCGCCCCGACATCGACTGGGACCGTGTGGCCGCGTACCTCGGCCTGCGCCCAGCCGCATGAGCTTTTGGCAGGATGCCTTGCGGGCGCTTCAGCAGGCGGCGCTGTTGCAACACAAGGTCGACCAGGCCTTGCAGGTCGCTGAGGACGCGCGCCGGCAATCGATCGACACGCGCGAACGGCTGATCCAGCTGGAAACCACGCTGGATATCATCATCAGCCGATCGGGCGCGCGCCGTCCACGCCTGCCGGACGCCTGAGGCCGGCTCAGCCGCCCAGATAATGCGCGTGCGCCGCGTCGGTGGCGTTGATCGCGAGGACGGAGCGGGCGTCGCCGGGGCTGCGCGCGCGGCCTTTCGCGTCGCTGCTGGCGGCGATGACGCGTTCCAGCAGGTCCTGGCCTTCGCGCCACCAGCCGATGCCGCTGGCGGCGTTCAGATGCCCCTGCGGCCCGGCCTCGACAAAATGGCTGCCCCAATCGGCGGCCATGCTGTGTGCGCGTTCGATCGACACCCAGGGATCGTCGCTGGACGCCACGACGATCGAGGGGAAGGGCAGCGGCACGCGCGGCGTGGGGGCGAAGGCGGTCAGTTCCGCCTGCGCATCCTGGCGATCCGCATC
>NZ_DASVTO010000074.1:0-4190 GCF_036387535.1 Sphingomonas sp. | reverse complement strand
CCCGTTTCAGCCAGCGTTGGCGTTGTGCGGAGGTGCCGTGGGTGAAGCTGTCTGGGACGACGCGGCCCTGCGTTTCCTTTTGCAGGGTATCGTCGCCGATGGCTTGGGCGGCGGTCATGCCTTCTTCCACATCGCCGGGTTCGATGCGGTCGCGGTTGGCGGCGGCCCAGACGCCGGCGTAGCAATCGGCTTGCAGTTCCAGGCGGACCGATGCGGCATTGCCTTCGGCTTCGCTGGCGGAGCGCTGGATGTTCGAGACCTTGCTCGAAGTGCCCAACAAATTCTGAATATGATGCCCGAATTCGTGCGCAATCACGTAATCTTGCGCGAAATCTCCTTTCGCGCCGAACTTATTGGCCAATTCCGCGAAAAAACTCGTGTCCAGAAATATGCCCTGATCGGTCGGGCAGTAGAACGGCCCCATCGCGCTCTGCGCCGCGCCGCAGCCGGATTGGCCGTTGCCGCCGTAGAATTGCAGGTTGGGCTTCTGGAACTCGCGGCCTTCGCGCGCGAAGATCGCGGTCCAGGTTTTCTGCGCCGAAGCGAAGGCGTTGCAGGCGGCCTTGCTCTCCGGATTGACGGAGCAGGCCTGCGTGACGGAGGTCGGCCCCTCTGACGATCTGGTCGCGACCTGACCGCCGCCGCCCCCGCCGCCGCCGCCAAGGATATTGCCCAGGCCACCCAGTCCGCCGCCGAACACCGCCATCAGGATCAGGACGACGACGATCCCGCCGCAGCCGAAGCGGCTGCCGATCATGGGCAGCAGGCCCATCAGCAAACCGCCGCCACCGCCGCCGAACCCGCCGCCGCCGGAGCCGCGCTGATCGCCGACGTTGATGTCGTTCGGATCGTAATCGTCGAGCCGCATCGGGCATCCTCAATCTGAAAGTTACGGGATTTGAAAGTTACGGGCGCGTCATGAATGCGCGAACCCTATGGCTGGTTGCACGTTGATCGCGCGCCGCGATGCGGCCATGCTCGCGGGCACATGATGGAGAGTGGGTGCATGTTCCTGAAAGGCAAGACCGCGATCGTCACGGGTTCCACGTCCGGCATCGGGCTGGCCTATGCCAAGGTGCTGGCCGGGGCGGGGGCTGCCGTGGTCCTGAACGGCTTTGGCGATACGGACGCGATCGAGCGGGAGCGTGCGGCGTTGGCGGCGCGGAGCGGCGCGCCGGCGCTGTACGATGCCGCCGACATGACCAAGCCGGACGAGATCGCCGCGATGGTGGACCGCACGGTTGCGCAGACGGGCGGATGCGATATCGTCGTCAACAACGCCGGTATCCAGCATGTCGCGCCGATCGAGGATTTTCCGGTCGACAAGTTCGACGCGATCATCGCGATCAACCTGTCGTCCGCATGGCACATGATGCGCGCGGCGGTGCCGCATATGAAGGCCAAGGGCTGGGGCAGGATCATATCGACCGCATCGGCGCACAGCTTGGTCGCGAGCCCCAACAAGAGCGCGTATGTGATGGCCAAGCACGGCCTTGCCGGATTGACCAAGACGATCGCGCTGGAGACGGCGGCGCATGGTATCACGGTCAATTGCATCTCGCCCGGCTATGTCTGGACGCCGCTGGTCGAAGGGCAGATCCCGGATACGATGAAAGCGCGGGGCATGACGCGCGAGCAAGTGATGAACGACGTCCTGCTGGCGGCGCAACCGACGAAGGAATTCGTGACCCCCGAACAGGTCGCGGCGCTGGCGCTGTATCTGTGCGGTGAGGATGCAAAGGCGATCACCGGCGCCAATCTGTCGATGGACGGCGGCTGGACTGCCGCCTGATCCCTCGGACTCTCCCGTAGTCAGGGTTTGAGCGGGGGAAGCGTCGGCAAATAGTCGCGGCCGGGCCGATCGATGATCGTGACGCGCGCGGCATTGGCTTGCGCGATCGATTTCAGGAAGGACCGTGGTTTCTTCATCAGGCCGGGCCGTTCGATGTCGGTCAGCCCGGCGCGGCGCGCCGCTTCCTGGACGAAATGCACGCAATTGTGGCCGTTCAGGCGATAGCGCCCGGCTTCACCGGGCCCGCCCCATAACGCGACGAGCGCCAGCATGTCGCGATATTGGTCATCGGTCAGCACGACCGAGAATTGGGCATCGCTGCCGTCGATATATTTGGGCGTGGCGATGTCGAGTTTGCCGGCGACGGTGCCCATCAGAATCGCGGGCGTGACCGACTTCGCGGTGAAACCGTAATTGACGTCGACCGGCGCACCGCCTGCATCGGGCACACCGCGCAGCGTGAAGAAAGCGTGCGGAAAGCTGTTGCCGAGTTCGTGGCTCCAGAAGGTGATCGTGACCGCGGCGTGCGCCGGCAGGGCCACGCCCAGCCAGAGGAACAGGATCGCGAGGACGCGCAAGGCGGATGTCATGGCGTCGTCGATACATTGGCCCTGACCCGCCGTGCAACATCCCCGATCAGGCCGGTAGCCGCGGCGCATCCGGGCGTTCCGGGCGGATGTCGATGGAGGCCAGCATCGGTTCGCCGGCCTTCAGCTTGGCGTCCAGCCGCTCGATCCCTTAATACACAGTCACACCGGCGCCGACCGCAAAGATGACGAGGTTCGGTTCCTCGTCCTGCGTCGCGTTTTCGGGCATCTCCGTTTATCGCGCGGACGATCGAACTTGTTTCGGGGATCGTCGTCGGCCCCGCATCCTTTTGACCGCCAAGTCGTTGGCCAGCTGCTGGAAAAAACAACGAACGGATCATTGCGATGGATCGACCGCCGGGCAAGAGTCGCCGCTATATCACCATCGTCCTGTCGATCTTCGTCGCGCTGGTGCTGGCCACCATCGTGGTGACGACATTGCAATATTGGACCGACAAGGCCGCGCCCGAGGGCCTTACCGGCGAAGCAAAGGACGCAGCGCCGCGATAACCGGCGTCAGAACGCCGTGACGGCCTTGCCGATGTCGAGGCGTTCGCCGTTGGTGACGACGACCTTGTCGCCGATCTTCGTGGCCTTGAACAATCGCCGCGCGAAATCGGTGGGTACGCCGACGCAGCCGTGGGTCATCAGGCCGGGCTCCATCCTTGGGCTGCCGTGGATGGAAATCCCGTCGTCGGTCAGCCGCTGCATATACGGCATTGGTGCATGGTAGATGTTCGAGACGTGATCGGCGTCTTTCTCGGTGATCGGGAACACGCCCAGCGGCGTCGGCTTGTCGTCGCCACCGTAGATGATCGCCGCCGTGCCGATCTCATAGCCCGCGCGGAAGATCGATAGCACTTTGGCTTGCAGATCGATGGTGACAACGATCGGGCCGGCGGGGGCGCCGGTTTCGTCCCAATAGGTATCGCCGATGCGCATCACGCCCGGGACGGGCAGGATATGACGGATGACATAGGGTTCCGGCGCTTCGGCCTTGGCCGCTGGTTCGGCGGCTGGCGGTTTCGCGGCTGACCGGATGGGCGGCGGCGCCTTCCTGGCGGGACGAGGCGCGGCGGGAATGTCGACGATGGGTTCCGGCGCGCGGTGGCTGGGCGCGAGCGCCAGCGCGGCGCCGAACGCGGCGGCAAGCGCGAGGCCGGCACAGGCCAGGAGGGTCTTGACGTTGGCCATTGCGCCGCTTTAGCACGGACCCGTTAGCGGATCGTTCCTGACCGACCGCGGCGGGTCACGCGCCCGCGGCGTCCAGCCGCTCTCGCTGATCCTCGCTCAGTTCCAGCGTCAGCGCGGGCAGCAGATCGTCGACCTGTGCCGCGCTCGTCGCGCTGGCGATCGGCGCCGTCACGCCGGGTTGCGCGATGAGCCACGCCAAGGCGATCTGGGCCAGCGTGGCACCGGTTTCCTCCGCGACGCCATCCATCGCATCCAGCACCGCTTTGCCGCGACCTTCGAGCAAATCGCCCATTCGACCGCCGCGCACACTTTTCGACAGGTCATCGAGCGTCCGGTATTTGCCGGTCAGGAAGCCGGAGGCGAGCCCGTAGTACGGAACGACGCCGATGTTCTCGGTGACGCAATAATCCTGTAGCTCGCCTTCGAATTTGTGGCGGCTGACCAGGTTATATTCGGGTTGCAGGACGTGGTAGCGGGGCAGGTGGCCAGCGGCGGTCGCCGCATCATTGGCGGATTTGAGGCGGACGGCGGAGAAATTCGACGCGCCGACGACGCGGATCTTGCCGGCCTGGATCAGGCGACCGAACGCCTCCAGCACCGCGTCCTGCGGGACGGCA
>NZ_DASVTO010000073.1:0-11911 GCF_036387535.1 Sphingomonas sp. | reverse complement strand
AGCCGTTCGACGTCTCGCTGGTGCGGGAAATCGTGACGGTGAAGCCGGTCAAGTGGGAGGTGAAGGATCGCGTCGGCATCATCAACATCAACGCGTTCAGCCGGCTGACCGGCGACGGCGTTCGTGCCGCGCTGATGGCGATCGACAAGGCGGTCGGCGGCCGTCCGCTCGGCTATGTCATCGATCTGCGCTCCAACCCCGGCGGGCTGCTCGATCAGTCGATCGAGGTGGCCGACGCCTTCCTGGACCATGGCGAGGTCGTGTCCCAGCGCGGGCGCGAAAAGGCGGACATCGAACGCTATTATGCCAAGCCCGGCGACCTGTCGCATGGCCTGCCGATCGTGGTGCTGGTCGACTCCGGCTCCGCCTCCGCCGCGGAAATCGTCGCCGGCGCGCTGCAGGACCATCACCGCGCGCTGGTGATGGGCGAACGCAGCTTCGGCAAGGGTTCGGTGCAGACGCTGCTGCCGCTGTCGGAGGATACCGCGCTCCGCCTGACCACCGCGCGCTACTTCACGCCGTCCGGTCGTTCGGTGCAGGAAGGCGGGATCGAACCCGACATCCTGGTGCCGCAGCTGACCGACGAGGATTACAAGGAACGCCCGCGCCTGCGCGAGGCCGACCTGCGCCGCCACCTGATCAACGAGGTCAAGGTCGACGACAAGATCCTGGAGGATGACGGCAAGACCGACCCGCGGTTCGCGCAGACCGCCGAACAGCTCAAAAAGGCCGGGATCGAAGATTTCCAGCTGAGCTACGCGGTCAAGACGGTCGCGCGCCTTGCCTCCCCCGCCGCGACCGCCGCACTCGCCGCCGGCGGCGGCAAGACCGTGTCGAAGTGAACTCCGACGCCGGCTGCCGCACCCCCGCGGACGCGGGGGTCCAACTCAGTCACACAGCACATCATCCGCAAAACGTGCCGCACCCGCACGGTCGAACTGGATCTCCGCGTGCGCGGGGGTACGTCCTCGCGATATGACCCCCTCCCTGAAACAGGCTCGCCGCATGGCGCTCTTCGTGCCCGCCCTCGCACTTGGCGGCGCGCTCGGCTCGCAATATTGGGGAGGGCTCTATCCGTGCGAGATGTGCCATTGGCAACGCTGGCCGCATTATGACGCGCTCGCGATGACGGTGCTGGCGTTCCTGACCGGCACCGGTCGGTTCACGCGCCCGCTGGTGCTGCTCGCCGGCCTCGCCATCTTCGTATCGGGCGCGATCGGCCTGTTCCATGCGGGCGTCGAATATCATTGGTGGGAAGGGTTCACGACCTGCACCACGCTCGCCCGTGGCGGGCCGAGCACCGATGTTCTGGCGCAGATCCTGGCCGCGCCGCTCGTGCGCTGCGATCAGGCGCAATGGACGCTGTTCGGTATTTCGCTTGCCGGGTTCAACGCGCTCCTTTCCATTCCCGCCGCAATCGCCATCTGGGTGCTATGCCTGAAATCGCGCTGACCCCCTCGCCCGCCCCTGGCTCAGATCCTGTGCCCCGGCCGAAGCCGCCCGCCGCGCATGATGCGATGATCCGCGTCGATCAGGCCGGCGAATATGGCGCGACCCGCATCTATGCCGGGCAACTGGCGGTGATGGGGGATCGCGGCCGGGCATCGCGCCTGATCGCGCGGATGGCCGCGCAGGAGGAACGCCACCGCGCGCTGTTCGACCGCATGATCGTGGAACGCGGCGTCCGCCCGACGCTGCTCAGCCCGTTCTGGAACGTCGCCGGGTTCGCGCTCGGCGCCGCCACCGCGTTGATCGGACCGAAGGCGGCGATGGCCTGCACCGCCGCGGTCGAAACCGAAATCGACCTTCATTATGAGGATCAGGTCCAGGCGATCGGCGACAGCGATCCGGAACTGGCCGCGATCGTCGCGGAGTTTCAGGCGGAAGAGGTGGAACATCGCGAGATCGCGCTGGCGGAAGGGGCGGAGGACGCCTTTGGCTACCCCGTGATGTCGGCGTTGATCCGCTTCGGCTGCCGCGCGGCGATTGCGGTATCGAAACGGATCTGACGGTTTCCACGGCGGCACCATCCACCGCGCCTGCGCGTTGGCTCATCATGATAAAAGGATAGCGGGCATGCGGGTACGGCAACTGATGGGTGGCGGGATGTTCATGGCGATCGCGGTCGCCGGCCTGGCCGGGGCCGCACCGGCCACGGCGCAGGCCGGCACCGTCATCACCATCTTCGGCAATGACAAATGCCCGACCAGCAATGGCGAGCAGACCAATATCTGCGTCCGTGCGCCGGAAAGCGAACGCTACCGAATCCCGGAAAAGCTGCGGACCACCAACGACGCCGCACCGGCCGCCACCGCGCGCGTCGATGCGATGCAGGCCACCGGCCGATCCGGTATCGGCAGCTGTTCGGTCGGCAATGGCAGCTTCACCGGATGCCAGCTGGAGGAAATCCGCCGCGCCGCCGCCGAGAAGCGCGCCGCGAAGAAGACCGCGCCCGTCATCGAATGATCCCGGCGGGGACGGGCATCAGGATTTTAAGCCACCCGCACCAACGACATAGCCGCCCAAGCCCCTCGCAATCCGCATATCATTCGCAATAGCGATTGACTATATTGCGAATGACAATCAATAGCCTACCCAACGCCCGGCACCGGCCGGCTTGGGGAGCTATACATGTCCGACGTCACCGCCCGCGATGGTCTCGCCGCCAGCCCGATGTTCCTGGCGCTGGGCTGTGTCGGCTTCATCGCGTCGGCGCCGGCATTGGCGGCGGACGTGGACACGGCCAAGGATGCCGGCGCGCCCGACATCCTGGTCGACGGCGTTCGCCAGAAAACCCAGCTGATCACGCCAAAGGCGGTCGCCCCCCTGATCGACACGCCACGCTCGATCATGGTGGTCGACAAGGAAGTGATCCGCCAGACCGGCTCCGCCACGCTGGTCGAGGCGCTGCGCACGGTTCCCGGCATCACCTTCGGCGCGGCGGAAGGCGGCAATCCGATCGGCGACCGCCCCTTCATCCGCGGCTTCGACAGCCAGGGTTCGACCTTCCTGGACGGCGTGCGCGACATCGGCGCGCAAAGCCGCGAAGTATTCGCGGTCGAACAGATCCAGGTCGTGCGCGGGTCGGACAGCACGCTGGGCGGTCGCGGTTCGGCCGGCGGTTCGCTCAACATCGTGTCCAAGCTGCCGGAATTACGCGATTTCGCGACCGCGGACCTCAGCTACGGCACCGCCGACTACAAGCGCGCGGTCGCCGACGTGAACTACCGGCTGTCCGATACGGTCGCGGTCCGCATCAGCGGCGTCTGGCATGACCAGGACGTCGCCGGCCGCGACGCGATCTATCAGAAGCGGTGGGGCATCGCGCCGTCGATCACCATCGGCCTCGGCACGCCCACCCGCCTGACCGCCAGCTATTATCATCTCGATACCGACGAACTGCCCGACAGCGGCATTCCCTATCTCTATACGATCGGCAACACGCCCAATACCGGCTTCAGCTATTCCGAACCCGCGGTCGGTACCTTCACGACGATCGCCGGCGTGACCGGCACGGTTGATCGGGACACCTTCTACGGCCTCAAGAACCGGGATTTCCGGAACAGCAAAACCGATCAGGCGACCCTGCGCGCGGAACATGATTTCGGCGGCGTGACGTTGCGCAACACGGCGCGGTTCAGCCACACCGATCAGGCTTACATCTTCACCAACCCCGACGATACGCAGGGCAATGTCTACGGTACCAACGCTGCGTTACCCGCAACGGCGGGCGGACAGGTGTGGCGCCGCGCCAACACCCGCTTCGGCTATACGAAATCGCTGATCAACCAGACCGACCTGTACGGCACGTTCGACACCGGCGGGATCAAGCACAGCTTCGCGGCCGGCGCGGAACTGTCGTGGGAGAAGGCCGTCCGCGGTGCGTTCGTCACCGCCGACGGTCGCGGTACTCCGCGGTGCAGCGCGCTGGCGATCGCCCGCTATACCTGCACCAGCGCCTTCACGCCCGATCCGAACGATCCGTTCGTCAACTATGCGAGTGACCTGGCGGGCGCGGCCGCGACGCCGATCACGCGCGGCACCCCGATCACCCGCACCCAGAATGACGGACGCACCCGCGCGGTCTATGCCTTCGACTCGATCACGCTCACCGACGCGCTGATCCTGAACCTCGGCCTGCGCTACGACAATTTCCGGTCGGTGGTGCAGCCGGGCCTCGCCGCAACCGCCGATCCGGCCGGCCGCTATCGCATCACGCGGGAGGATGATCTGGTCAACGGCCAGGCCGGCCTGATCTTCAAACCGACGACCAACAGCAGCCTCTACGCCTCCTTCGCCACCGCGGCGACCCCGCCCAACAGCCTGCTGGGCGAGGGTCAGGAGGCGAACGGCCTCTCCACCGCCGCCGGCACCACCCCCACCGCCGGCCAGATCGCCGATGCGGTCGCGATTTCCAACACGCTGAAGGTCGAGAAGACCAAATCCTACGAAGTCGGTGCCAAGGTCGACCTGCTCGGCGAACGGCTCTCGCTCACCGCCGCCGCATTCCGGACCGAAACCAAGAACGCCCGCGCCACCAGCGACCAGAACACGATCACCTTCATCGGCGAACGCCGTATCAAGGGCATTGAACTGGGGTTCAACGGCACCGTGATCCCCGGCTGGACGGTCACCGGCGGCTACACCTATCTCGATGCGGAGATCGTCGACGGCGGTTTTTCCACGCTGACCGCCCCCGCCGTCGGTACGCAGGCCGCAAAGGTGGTCACCGTCGCCTCCGTCAACACCGGTCGGCAATTTCCGCAGACGTCGAAGCACAGCTTCACGCTCTGGAGCAATTATCAGGTCACGCCGGCATTCAGTCTCGGCGGCGGCGCCTATTATGCCAGCCGGGTGTTCGGCGGCTACTCCGACAACCGCACCGCCACGCAAAGCGCGGCCGGAGTGGTGACCATCAACCCGGCGACCAAGGTCCTCGCGCGATCGGTCCCCAGCTATTGGCGGTTCGATGCCCGTGCCGCCTACCGGTTCAGCGATGCGATCGAACTGGCGGTCAACGTCCAGAATCTGACCGACAAGACCTATTTCAACCAGGCCTATACCAGCCATTATGCCAGCATCGCACCCGGCCGGTCCGCCTTCGCGACGCTCAGTTTCCGCTATTGAGCATCGCTTGGACGCACCGGCCGATCTCGACGCGCTGAACGCGCTGGGCGCCGCCGATCTCGCGGCGATCCTGGCGGGCCCGGCCGCAGCGCGGGTCGCCCTGATCCGCGCGGCCGCGGACGCCGGTGTGGCAGAGGCGCAGGCGGTGCTGGCGCAGATGCTGCTCGACGGGCGCGATCTTCCGGCCGACCCGCCCGCCGCCTTCCGTCTGTTCGCCACCGCGGCGCGGGCGGGCCATCTGGTTGCGATCAACATGGTCGGCCGCTGCTATGATCTCGGCTGGGGAACACCGGTCGACAAGACGCTGGCGGCGCAGTGGTATCGCGCCGCCGCCGAACGCGGGCTCGACTGGGGCATGTATAATTATGGTACGTTGCTGGCGTTGGGCGACGGCGTGCCGCTGGATCGCGCGCTGGCGCTCGCCTGGTTCGGCCGCGCCGCGGACATGGGCAATGCCAAGGCCGCCAATTTCGTCGGCAGCTTCCATGAAGATGGCTGGGTCGTGTCCCGTGATCTGGGCGAAGCCGCGCGCTGCTACCGGATCGCGGCGGAAGGCGGCGATTTTCGGGGGCAGTTCAATCATGCCCGCATGCGCGTCGGTGCCGGCGACATCGCTGGCGCGCTCCCCTGGCTCGAACGCGCCGCCGCCGGCGGCAACGCCCGCTTCCGCGCACAGGCGGCCCTGTGGCTGATCGCGACCGACCAGCCCGCGCTGGTTGACGCCGCCGCCCTGTTCCGGGACGGTGCGGGATGATGATCGTCATCCCCGATGTCCTGACCGCGGCGGAGGTCGCCGCCATCACCGATCGCCTCGCCACCGCCGACTGGGTGGATGGCAATGTCACCTCCGGTACGCAGTCCGCCCTGGCCAAGCGCAACCGCCAGTTGCCGGAGGACGCACCGGTCGCCATGGAGCTCGGCACGCGAATCCTGGACGCGCTCGGCCGCGCACCGCGATTCGTCGCCGCCGCGCTTCCGCTCAAGGTCTATCCGCCGCTGTTCAACGCCTATGCGGGCGGCGAGGCGTTCGGGACGCATGTCGACAGCGCGATCCGCATTCGCCGCGGGACGGATTTCCGCATCCGGTCCGATCTGTCCGCCACCCTGTTCCTGGCCGATCCAGACAGCTATGACGGTGGCGAGCTGGTGGTCGACCAGGGGCTGACCGATCACCGGATCAAGCTGCCGGCCGGGCACATGCTGCTCTACCCCGCCTCCACCCTGCACCGCGTCGAACCCGTCACGCGCGGCACCCGCTTCGCGGCCTTCTTCTGGATTCAATCCATGGTGCGGGACCCGGCCGCGCGGCAGATGCTGTTCGATCTCGATCAGACCATCCAGGCGCTCGGCGCGACGTTGGGCGCCGGCGACGATCGCGTTGTCCGCCTGACCGGTCTCTATCATAACTTGCTCCGTCGCTGGGCCGACGCCTGAACAGTGGCTCATCGAGACACTTGAAAAAGAACATTATTTTTGCACCCTAAGTGCAGACGGCATCGACCTTGGCACCAGCGCATCCGGTTTGCTGGTCCTGCAAAGGGCTCGATTGGCCGATACGCAGCAGCGTTTTGGTGCATCATCTGACAACCTGCAATTGACAGCGCGTTATGCCCCTTTAGTGGAAATAATTGTTGGGCTCGCGGCTGCTTGCCGCGCCCATCGATATGGAACCGGAGAGATATCGGTGGTCGCACAGACGCGCGTTGAAGAGTCAGGCATGGACCCGTTGCTTGCTCGCATCGGCACCATGCTGATGGCGCAGGGGCTGGATCTGTCGCCGTCCAACTACGCGTTATGCCATCGCTATCTGACCGATCCGCAGCCTGAGCACAGGGCGGCGGTCGATGATCTGATCGCGCGGCACGGATCGCTGACGGTCGAGGCGCTCGATGAACTGGCGGGGCGCGATACCCCACCCATTTCCGCCGACGCGCTGCAGCGCATCGCGGACGATGCGACCGCATGCCTGCACCGCATCACCGGGATCATCGAGGATAATGGCCGCGCGGCGCAGGATTACAGCGATGCCCTGGCTGGCGAGGCCGCATCGCTTTCCAATGGCGGGCGGAACGGGGACACGGTTCGGGAACTGGTGGCGCTCACCCGGATGATGATCGACCGCAGTCGCGACGCCAGCGACCATCTCCGCCGCAACAGCGTCGAACTGGACAGCCTGCGGACCAAGCTGACCGAAGTGCGCCAGATCGCCGATAGCGATCCGCTGACTGGCCTGCCCAACCGCCGCGCGCTCGATATCCGCATGACCGCCGCCTGTGACGGCGCACGCGAAGCCGGCACCCCGCTGGCGGTCGCGATCTGCGACATCGACCATTTCAAGCGTGTCAACGACGAGCACGGCCATCATATCGGCGACGAGGTCATCAAGATGATCGCCACCGCGCTCGGCACCGCCGGCGACGCCTTCGTCTCGCGCTATGGCGGAGAGGAGTTCGTCGTGCTGTTCGCCAACGCCACGCTGGAAGAGGCGGCGGCGCGGGTCGACGCGATCCGGCAATCCGTTGCGGAACGCAATATCAAGATCGCGGCGACCGGCCGCCGGCTCGGCCGGGTCAGCTTTTCCGCCGGCGTCGCGACGCTGCGGCCGCGCGGAACCGCGTCGGCGATGCTGAAACGCGCGGACAAGGCGCTGTACCGCGCGAAGAACGAGGGGCGCGACCGCGTGGTCGTTGAGATTGATCAGGATTGATCCTGTGTGATTAACCCGTCGTAAAACCCTGCACGCTACCACGGTACCCGGCGCCCCGTGTCCAAGCAGGTTCATGTTCTACCAACCGATCACGACCGAACGCTTGGCGCCCGCGCAGGCGGTCTCTCCCGACGTCGCGCGCGGGCGGTCGAACGCTGATCGCCATCGCCTGCGCGGGCTCGATGCCGCGACCGCCGAAAGCCTGGCGCGCAACACGACATGGCTCGGCGGGATCAGCATCGTCTGCATGCTCACCCTGCTCTGGGCGCTCGACGGTGGCATGCAGGCCGAACGGATGGCCGGCTGGGGCGTAGCCGTCGTTGCCGCGAACTGGCTGGTGATCCTGCTGCGCCGCCGCGGCAACCGCGCCTTTGCAAAACTCGTCCTGCGATCGCGCGGGCTGGTGGTGCTGGAAAACGGCATCCACGCCGCTGTCTGGGCGGCGCTGCCGCTGCTGGTGGGGGACAGGAACCCGCCGGGCCATGTCCTGCCGCTGCTGGCTGTCGCGATGGTGACGATGCTGGCGGGATCGGTCCTGCTGGCCTTGGTTCCGGCCGCCGCGATCGTCTGGGCGGCGCTGCTTGGCAGCGGACTGCTCTGGATGCTGCTCTCACATGGTGCGGCGCTGCCGGCCGGGCTGCTCGCCCTCCTTCCCGTCTTTTGCGCGACGCTCCTGATCGGCGGCGTGACCGCCGCGCGCATGGTCCGGCTGCAACATGCCATCGCCGACCGTGAACGCGAGGCCCGCGAATCGATCGGCATGTTGCTGAAGGAATATGAGGATCAGGGCGTCGGCTGGCTGTGGCAGATCGATGCCGACAATCGGCTCGTCTATGTCAGCCCGCGGATTTGCGTGCTGCTCGGCCGTTCGACCAGCCAGCTGATCGGGCAATCCCTGCCGGTCGTGCTCGGCTGCGACGTGCGGCTTGGCACCAACATCGACGCGCGCCAGCCGTTCAGCAATCTGGAAGTGGAAGTCGCGACGCCCGCCGGCCCGCGCTGGATCTCGCTTTCGGGCAGTCCGATCGTCGATGCCGATGGCGGCTGCCACGGCTTCCGCGGTGTGGGAACCGACGTCACCGACTTCCGCCGCGGCCAGGATCGATTGACGCAACTGGCCAGTACGGACGTGCTGACCGGCCTCCCCAATCGCCAGCGCCTGCGCGAAATCCTGGCCGACGGGATTGCCATGGCGGAGCGGACGGATCAACCCTGCGCGATCCTGTTCCTCGATCTCGATGGGTTCAAGCCCGTCAACGACACGTTCGGGCATTCGGTGGGCGATGCCGTGCTGCGCACGGTCGCCCAGCGCCTGAAGGCGGAGGTCGGGCCCCTTGGGCAGATCGGGCGGGTCGGCGGCGACGAATTCGCGCTCGTGCTGTCCAACGGCCGCGATATCGCATCGGTGGAAAGGCTGGCCGACGCCATCATCGATGCGATCGCCGAACCCTTTCTCTTCGACAAGGGCGAGATCCGGATCGGCGTCAGCATCGGGTGCGCCTTTGCGCCGGCCGATGGCGTGTCCATCGACGACCTGCTGCTGAAGGCCGATCTCGCGCTCTACGAGGCCAAGAATCACGGCCGCGGCACCTTCCGCCTGTTCGATGCCAGGATGCAGCATGAGGCGGAGGCGCAGCTGCGGCTGGAACAGGATCTGCGCAAGGCGCTGGATCGCGGTCAATTCCGCATTGCCTATCAACCGATCGTATCGGCCACGACATTGGACCTGATCGGGTTCGAAGCGCTGCTGCGCTGGCACCATCCGCAACGCGGGACGGTTCCGCCGTCCGTCTTCATCCCGCTGGCGGAGGATATGCGGCTGATCGGCACGATCGGCGCCTGGGTGATGCAGCAGGCGTGCCGCGACGCCGCCGCCTGGCCGGACGGCATGGCCGTGTCGGTCAACGTCTCTCCACGCCAGTTGCTCGATCCGACTTTGCCGCATGCCGTTGGCGACGCGCTGTTCCGGGCGGGGCTGCAACCCGACCGGCTGGAACTGGAGGTCACCGAAGGCGTGTTCATGGGCGACAGCGACGGTTCGCTGGACGTCCTGCGCCGGCTGCGCGCGATCGGCGTCGGCATCGCGCTCGATGATTTCGGCACGGGCTATTCCTCGCTCGGCTATCTCAACAAGACGATTTTTCACACGCTGAAGATCGATGGTTCGTTCGTGCGCGATGCCGCGACAAAATCGGAGACGAACGCGATCATCGGCGCGATCGTCTCGCTGGCCAACAGCTTCCGGATGCAGATCACGGCGGAGGGGATCGAAACTTCGGCCGATCTCGAACGCATGCGCGATTTCGGCTGCCACAAACTGCAAGGCTATCTGTTCGGCAAGCCGATGTGGCACGAAGACACGCTGCCGCTGGTGGCCGAACGGCGACGTCTGACCGCCTGAGGGCCTCCGGACCGCCGCCGCGCTGCTCTGGACCTGCCCCGTTCCCAAGGTACAAGGTCGCGCATGACCGCACTCCGCATCCTGCTCGCCGACGACGAATCGCTGGCGCTCGATCGGCTGGAAGCCCTGCTCGGCCGGATGGACGGCGTCGTGATGGTCGGCCGCGCCGGCGATGGTGCGGAGGCCCTGGACCGCATCGTCGCGCTCCGGCCCGATCTCGTCCTGCTGGATATCGAAATGCCCGGGCTCGACGGCCTGGGCGTCGCGGCCGCGCTGCCGGCGGACGCGCGTCCCGAAATCATCTTCGTCACCGCGCATGACCATCATGCGCCCGCCGCGTTCGACGTCGACGCAGCCGACTATCTTCTGAAACCGGTCGATCCGGATCGGCTTGCCCGCGCGCTGGGCCGCGCCCGCGTCCGCCGCGGCGCGCGTCATCCCGGACCATTGGCGGTGGCGGAGGCGAGCGGCGATCTCTGGGTGCCCGATCGTACCGGCCACCGCCGGGTGCCCATCGCCGGGATCGACTGGATCGAGGCGGCACGCGACTATGTCCTGCTCCACACCGCGGAACGCAGCCACATGCTGCGCATCACCATGACCGATCTCGAACGCAAGCTGGCCGGCACCGCGCTCGTCCGGGTCCACCGGTCCGCCTTCGTCCGTCCGGACCGGGTGGCGCGGATCGGCCGGTCGGGCCGCACTGCGGTCCTCGTCCTGACCGACGGCACCAGTGTCCAGGTCGGCCCCAGCTATCTCGACCGGCTCGACGCCATCCTCGGCACCGCCTGACGTCCGGCGCGGCGGTCCCCCAAGATCCTTCACCCCCCGCACGCTTTCCTCTATCGTCCCGCCGATGGCATCCTTTCGACCCGGCGCGCGGCCTTTCTTCGATGACAAGAACCGCGCCTTCTGGATCCTCCAGTCCGCCGGCTGGACCGGATATTTCCTGCTGCGATCGCTGAACGGCATCGCCAATGCGATGGGCCTGCTGTTCATCGTGCCGACCGCGCTCGATACCGCCGCCGGCTTCTCGCTTACGCTGCTGATGGCGGCGATCTTCCGCCGGCTCATCAACAAGCGGCCGATCGTCACCTGGGGCGTATCGATCCCGATCGTGATGCTCGCCTCGGCGATCTTCTCCACGATCGAGGTCTGGGCCCACGCCACCTTCTACCGCTTCGGCGCGATGCCGGAGGGGTTGGAGTTTTTCGGCGCGATCATCCTCGATTTCGCGCTGCTCGTCGCCTGGTCCGCGCTCTATTACGGCATCAATTTCTACTTGATGCTGGAGGCGGAAATCGACCGCGCCTCGCAACTGGAAACCCAGGCGACCACGTCGCAACTGGCGATGCTGCGCTACCAGCTCAACCCGCATTTCCTGTTCAACACGCTCAATTCCATCTCCACGCTCGTGCTGCTGAAACAGACCGACCGCGCCAATGCGATGCTGTCGCGGCTGTCCTCGTTCATGCGCTACACGCTGGTCAACGACCCCGCGAGCGAGGTGACGGTCGCGCAGGAGGTGGAGACGCTGAAGCTCTATCTGGAAATCGAGAAGATGCGGTTCGAGGATCGGCTGCGTACCAGTTTCCGGATCGATCCGCCTGCCGACCGCGCCTATCTTCCCTCGCTGCTGCTGCAACCGCTGGTTGAAAACGCGATCAAATATGCCG
>NZ_DASVTO010000072.1:0-65424 GCF_036387535.1 Sphingomonas sp. | reverse complement strand
ACGGGCTGCGACCAGTCGAACTCCTCCTCCGCATCCCCGAAGATCGCGAAGCGGCGGCCGAAATCCGGCGTGAATGCCGCGCGCGCGCGCGGCGGCGGCGGCAGATCGAGCCGGGCCGGCGGGGGAGCGTTCATCATCACGGGCGCGACGCTGTCAGCGGGGGACGACCGGTTCGTGTTTCTGCTCCCACTGTGCGGGTCATGGCCCTCTCCCCATCGCGTTCCGGATGCGGCATGGCATGGGACCCCTTTAGATTTCGATACCGGCACCGGCGGCGTCTGACCAGCGGGCGGATTACAGGACCGGGGTGTTATAATGCGCCCAGGCGAAGATGGCGGCGGCGCCGCGGTGCGGGCGCCAGGGTTCGGCGAGGGTGCGCGTTTCGCGTTCGGTCGGGCGCGTGGGCAGGCCGAGCAGCCGCCCGACCTCGATCTGGATCGCGAGATCGCCGGCGGGCCAGATGTCGGGCCGGCCCTCCGCAAACAGCAGGTAGATCTCGGCGGACCAGCGGCCGATCCCCTTGATCGCGACGAGGGCGGCAATCGCGGCTTCATCATCGGCCGGAAGCGCATCAAGATCGAGCCCGCCCGACAGAATGCGATCCGCCAGGCTGCGGGCGTAACCGGCCTTTTGCCGCGACAGGCCGGCTTCGCGCAGCGCTTCGTCCGTTGCGGCGGCAAGCCGGTCCAGCGGAACGCCGGTGCCGATCACCACCTCCAGCTTGCGCCAGACCGCGGCGGCGGAGGCGACGCTGACCTGTTGCCCGACGATCGTGCGCAGCAAGGTGGCGTGGCCGCGTTCATAGATGCGCGGCGCGGGCAGGCCGATCCGCGCGATTCCCGCCGAGAACGCGGGTTCGATCGCGGCGAGTGCGGCCATGCCCGCATCCAGATCCGCCGCGCTCAACCCCATCGTGCAACACCCTTGCGTTCGATCGTATGGCCAGACATAGCCCGGTCCGACCTATCGTGGGAGGGAAATCCTAATGCCGAAGCTGATCGTCGTCACCCGCGACGGCACCGAACAGTCGATCGAAGGCGAGCCGGGCCTGTCGGTGATGGAAGTGATCCGCGACGCGGGCATTGACGAATTGCTGGCGCTGTGTGGCGGATGCTGTTCCTGCGCGACCTGCCACGTCCGGATCGATCCGGCCTTTGCGGCACTGCTGCCCGCGATGAGCGAGGATGAAAACGACCTGCTCGACAGTTCGGATGCGCGTGATGCAACGTCGCGGCTGTCGTGCCAGGTGCCGTTCACGGCCGCGCTGGACGGATTGCGGGTGACGATCGCACCCGAGGATTGATCGTCAGACCCGTCGGACCCGGGAGGGCTTATTTGCGGACCGACGCCGCATAGAGCGCGATCGCCGCGGCGTTGGAGACGTTGAGGCTCTCCACGTCCGCGCTGATCGGCAACCGGGCGAGCGCGTCGCAATGCGCCTCCGTGTTGGCGCGCATGCCTTCGCCTTCGGAACCCAGAACCAGTGCCAGCTTGCTGGTGCCGAGTGCGGTTTCCAGCGTCTGCGGCGCATCGCCGGTCAGGCCTATGCGCCAGTAATTCGCCTCCGCAATCTCGTCCAGCGCACGCGCGAGGTTCACGACACGCACCCACGGGAGCTGTTCCAGCGCCCCCGAGGCCGATCGCGCGAGCGCGCCGGATTCGGGCGGCGAATGGCGGTCCTGCGTGATGAGGCCGAGCGCACCGAAAGCGACGGCCGACCGCATGATCGCGCCGACATTATGCGGATCGGTGACCTGATCCAGCACCACCAACGGACGCTGATCGTCGCGACCGAGATCGAGCAGATCGCCCAGCCAGATGTCGGGCAGCGGATCGACCTCGATCACCATCCCCTGGTGCGGGGCGTCATTCGGGACCAACCGGCCAAGATCCGGCCCCTGTGCGTAGGTGACGGGGATCGCCTTGTCGATGTCCAGCCCGGCCAGCGCCTCCTGAGTGCCCCAGATGCGACGCACGTCGCGATTCGGGTTGGCCAGGGCGGCCAGGACGGGATGGCGGCCCCAGATACGGGGCCGGCCTGGGGCGGGAGAAGAGGGGCGGTGTCCTTTGCGCATGCCTGCGGCCTTAGCGGGCGCCGCATGCTTTTGCCATGCTTGCCACGCCGCCCGTTATCATGGCCGCGCAGGAACATGCGATGCGGACGTTGACAGCCCCGGCCCTATTCGCCATTGAGCCGCCTCCCGCAGGGACGCCCCATGGACAGGTGGCCGAGTGGTTAAAGGCAGCAGACTGTAAATCTGCCCGTGCAAGCGTACGCTGGTTCGAATCCAGCCCTGTCCACCAAGCCCCAATTTGAGGGGCTTCTCACGACATCTCGTGAGGTCTCAAAAACACATGAAAGCCGTTGCTTTGTAGGGTTTTGCCCGCGAGATGACGTCTCGCTATGTCTCACTGCCGCTCACAACAGCTTGCCCAGTTTGGGGGTATTTTGGGGGTACGCCAATCCGCGCGTGGGGGTATCGGGTGCTGACCGATATCCAGTGCAAGACGGCCGAGAAGCGAGCGGCTCCATACAAGCTTGCCGACGGGCAGGGGTTGTTCCTGCTGGTTACGACGTCCGGTTATCGCTCGTGGCGCATGAAGTACCGGTTCGAGAAGAAGGAAAAGCTGCTCACCTTCGGCCCGTATCCGCAGATCGGGCTAAAGGAGGTGCGTCGGATGGCAGAGGATGCTCGACGCGTTCTGAGGGCCGGGCTGGACCCGGCGACGGCCGGAAAGTCGCTGTCGGCGAACGTGGATCTCTCGCGTCGCTTCGAGACGATTGCCCGCGAGTGGCATGCGCTTCAATCTTCGATCTGGTCCGCGAAGTACGCGGAGGATGTTCTGCGCAGTTTGGAGGACTATGTTTTTCCGACAGTCGGATCATTGGATATAGCGGCGATCCGATCGGACCAGGTGCTCACGATCGTCCGCGCGATCGAGGCCAGGCCGGCGGTCGAGACGGCGAGACGCGTGCGACAGCGGATCTCGGCGATATTCAGCTACGCCATTGCCGACAGCAAAGCGACCAGCGACCCGGCGGCCGTGATCGTCGGCGCCTTGCAGCCATTGATCAAGGGGCGCCAGCCTGCCTTGCTGACGATCGAGGAGGCTCGGGCGCTTCTGATCGCGGCCGAGGATTCGATCGCCCATCCGATCACAAAGCTGATGTCGCGCTTCATCGCGTTGACGGCGGTTCGGCCGGGCGTCGTGCGCTTCCTCCCTTGGACCGAGCTGCTGGACCTCGACGGTCCCGCTCCGCTTTGGCACGTCCCCGCCGAGCGCATGAAACTGATCGTCGAGCGCAAGCAGAACGACCGGTTCGACTTCCTTGTACCGCTCGCACGTCAAGCAGTCGAAGTGTTGACGGTCGCGCGGACGTTCAGCGCCAAGAGCAAGGTCGTTTTTCCAAGCGAACGGAACGTCAACCGACCCATGAGCGAGAACGCTGTCGGTTATCTTTACAACCGTTTGCCTGCGTATCGCGGCCGTCATGTGCCGCATGGCTGGCGGTCAACCTTCTCGACGCTGATGAACGGACGGGCGCAGGACATGGATCGCCCTGCCGACCGGGCCATTATCGATTTGATGCTGGCGCATCTGCCGAGCGGGGTGGAGAGCAAATACAATCGCGCGGCCTATATGCCGCGCCGTCGAGCGCTGGCCCAGGAATGGGCGGACGTGCTGCTGGACGGTTTACGGCCGGCATCGTCGCTACTGGAGGGCAGGCGCCGCTAGGTGGCCGGCGGAAGGGAGCGGTGGCATGACCGCTCGCTCCATCTTCGAAGTCGCAACCGGCGCGACCTTCAAGGCGCGCCGGACGTTCCAGCCGGTGCGGCGCAACAGCTACAATGTTGGCGAGCGCGAAGAGCGCTTCTACCGGCCGATCGCCAAGAACGAGATCTTCGCGCGTATGCTGGCCGCCAAATCGTACAATCGGGCGCATAAGAAGGCCGGAAAGCGCAATGGTCCGTTAGGTCACGTCGGCATCGAGGTTCTCGAAGCTCTCTACGCGATGGTATGCCGCCGGACCGGTCGACTGGACCCGGCCATTGCGACGATAGCCGAGCGCGTGAAGCGTGCGCCGAGCGCTGTCTGCAAAGCATTGGCGGCGCTCAAAGATCACGGCTTCTTGGATTGGATCAGGCGGACCGAGCCGGTCGACAACCCCGGCCGCGGTCCACAGGTTCGCCAAGTCAGCAACGCCTACCGGCTCGACCTGCCTGCAAAGGCACGGGCGTTCGTTCAACGCATCCGCGGGAAGGCCCCCCAACCCGTCGACGACGCCGATCGCCGAGCCGCTGACGCGGCCGAAACAGAGCGCATGCTCCGGAGCCAGCCGCACCGGGAAGAGATGGCGATGCGGTTCAACGACCCACGTTTAGCCGCGTCTTTTGCTCGCCTGGGCTTGGCCGTTGATGAGGCTAACGCGGTTCCTCCAAGCGGTGAGAATCCGTAACGGGTAGTATCAAAGGGGAATGATGAACGCCTTCGGCGTGCGCAATTTGAAGGGTTTAAGGCAGCTGCCGTTGCGACCGCGACAAGCGGACGGTCTAGCCATGTTCTCGGACGGTGCAGCTTCGCCGCCCCGGTGCTCTCCGGGGAGAGCAGGCGAATTCGGCAGCGCGCGAGCCGCGACCTCATGTCCGGGCGAGATCGCCTCTATGGGGCCAGGAGCGGTGCCAGATGGCCAGCTCGCGAAGTTTCTTGGCCACAGACGGCACCTACCGAGAAATACCCCTCAAGCTGCATCAATCCGCATCACTCCTCCGCGGCTCTTAGGGCCTAAAGAACCGCCCGCGTGGCCTAGTTTTTCCGAGCCTTCGGAGGGCGGATGAAGGTGCATCAAAAGCGACACGAAAAGCGGGCAGGCGAGGCGGGGGGAAAAGCGCGCGATTTGGGGTCGCAACGCTGGCCAATCGAGGGGGGTGGCACCCCGCCGCGGCCTGGGGCATGGTCGCACGATGCCGCGCGGAACCCACCACGTCGAGATCGGCCAGCTGGACCATGACGGCCAGTCCTATGGCCTGCTGCGCGAGGCAGGTGGACGCTGGCAGCTGAACGTACCCCGCCGCGCCCGCCGCCTAGTCGGCCAGCGCGTCCGGATCGAAGGCATCCGCGTGGGGTTCAGTGAACTGAGCGTCTCCTCGATCGAGGCGCTGGTGCCAGCCGACAGGTCCGCAACGACATCGAAGCGGTTGCGCGCGGCGATCGTCCCGGCGGTGATCGTCTTCCTCGCGATCCTGGCTTGGTATCTGCTGGCATAGCGTTGGAACGGCTTGAACCGTTCCTTATATGTTCTCATATAGTCCGATGCGGATGCCGATCGAGTCGCTGACGATGAAGGCTCTGATGGTGCTGGAGGAGACCCAATATCTCGTCGGCAAGGTGACGATCGAGCCGTCGCCCGGCCTGCGCTTGGCCCTCGCCTTCCTGTTCGCGGTCAGTAACGGCGATCGATCGGTGTTCGATGAATTCTGGCGGGGCATGCTCAACCAGCCATGCGAACCCGGCCCGCAAAGGCTCTTGGCGACCCAGAATGCGAACACACTCATGAACCGTGTATGCCTGGCAGTCGGTGTCGCGCGAACGCCGGCGCTGATGGCCGCGGGTGCCAAGGCCGCCGAGCCCAAATTGAAGGATGCAGCGCCATGCAGAGGGCCGGGGATGTGAAACGCTACCGGCTGATGATGCTGCAACGCCCCGTCGCACCCTGGCGCCCGACCCTGGCCGATGCGCACGCGGACGCCATCGCGGCCGGCATGGCCGATTGGGATCCGGATCGACACGCGCTGTTCGTGACCGTCCCCGCCCGGATCGCGGAGAGCCTCGGCCCGCCCGTCGACGCGCGCCCGAGCCCGCCCGAGCCGCAAAAGCGATCGTTCAAACGCCGGCGGCCGGCTTCACGCGCTCTTTGAACGCGACCGCCGGGAGCCCCAGCCAGTCGTTGATCTGCTTGAAGGTCGGCTGCATCGGTTCAATTTCCAGCTCATAGAACATGTCGGTTGCCTTCACGGGGTCGCCCAGCCCGCCGGCATTGGTCGGGATGATGCCAAGCAGCGCCGGCGGCGTCCGGTGCGCGGCCAGGATATCGTCGCGCGTGGTGTTCTTGATCCCGAGAAACTCATCCTTCGCCCCCACCTCGGCGATCGGGATCAGCTTGACCCCGCCATCCTTGCCGCCGGCTTGGTGGATCAGCAGGTTACGGAAATTGCCCGGACCCTTGGAATTCTTCAACGCTGCCTTGATGCTGTCGATCGCGCCTTCCGCGAAATCGCCGGTGGTGTGCAGGATGAACCCGGCGTGCGAGCCGTTGAGGTAATAGCGACGCCGGAACAACGTCGCATTCTCGTTGAGCAGGGCCGACTGAAGCGCCGAAACATATTCCGGCAGGCCATAGATCTCCTGATTGATGTCGGGCTGCATCAGCTGGAACATGCTGCCCGGCCGGAACGGCGTCTCCACCATCCCGCCAGGTACGAAGAAGAATTCGCCCGCCACCACGCCGCGCCGCGTGAATTTCGCCAGCGAATGATCCAGCCGGAGCGGCATCCCGAGCAGGTTGTCGCGCCGCTCGACATACGCGTTGCCGAAGATCAGGAAGTCCTGGACCACTTTCTCGAACGTCGCCCGGCTCAGCCAGGGCGACGGCACGAACGACGCCACCAGCAGCTTGCGCTTCAGGATGATCGCGCTCGAATGATGCGGCGACACCCGGTAGGTCCGCGCCAGGCCGTCCATCGACAGCGGTGGCTCGTACCAGCGGCCATTATGCGGACATTCGATCAGGTCGAGCAACTCGCGCCGGTTCAGCACCGGCTCCGGATCCCCGAACGTGAACGCCTCCACCGCCTCGCGCCGCCCACCCGCGACGATAGCGCCCTGCGCGGCCGACACCGCCTCGGTCCTGGACATCCGCCGGGCTGCGGCCGATCGCTTGCTCATCAGAAAATCTCCATCGTGCCACCGGGCGTTTGCTTGCCGTCGAGCGGTTCGTTCATGAGAATGTGCATCACGGCCCAGGCGAGATCGGCATGGCCATCGCCGCCGCTGCGCCCGGCCTTGAAGGTGATGTTGCGCCCGCTGGTGGTCAGCGTCTTCTTGATCGAGACGAAGGCCGAGACGACGTCGAGCCAGCCGGCATCGAACTGCAACCGGCCGCGCTTGATCGTGTGCTGCGCCTTCATGATCATGTGGCTCTTCACCTCGAGCGAATATTCGATCTTGCGCAGGCCCTTGATGCCGGAATCGGGTTTGGCGAGGATCTGGTAGACGCCGGCGCCGACGCCGGTGGCGTCGATCCCGAGATAGGTGCAATTGTACCGCGCCAGCATCGCCTTGATGAAGGTAGCCTGCTCGTCGAAATCGCCGCGCAGCTGGTGGCGCTCGAGCAGCCGAAACGGCTCATGCGGCCCGTTCGGCGCGGCACAGATCACCAGCGCCGCATAGTCTCCCTCGTCACTCTCCTGCGGATCATAGCCTGCCCAGACCGTCCGGTCCCCATAGGGCCGCCGTGCCTCGCTATCGACGTCCAGCCATTCGACCAGGCTGTCCTTCCCGCAGGCGAGCATGTCGTTGAACTTGAATGCCGACAGGCTGTCGTCGACGAACTGGCAGTCATAGAGGTTGGCATAGACGTCGGGCGCGTTGTCGCGACGGATCTCGTCATGGTCGAACAGGTCGCACCCGCGCGCCTCCGCGTCGGTCAGGGTGACGATCTGGCGCCAGCGATGATCGACGCACAGCTGCCCACCCTTCAGCGCGGCATGGCTATGGTCGACCTTCTGATAATCCGGACGCTTCTTCTGATCCTCGCCGGTCCAGAAGTCATAGGCCTCATGCGCGATCGACGATGGCGTCGAGAAATAGGTTTTCCGCCACTTCTTGTGGCTCGCCATCGCCGCGGCGACATTGTTGAGCTTGGTGAAATTATAGACCCAGAAGAATTCATCGAAGTAGAAATTGCCGTGATAGCTCTGCGCGGTTTTCGAGTTCGTGCCAAGGAAATGCAGCTCGGCGGCCGGTTCGCCGTCGGGGATCAGGTCGCTGGTCAGGACGATGGGATCGCCCTTCAGCTCGACGCCGACCCGGAGCGCGAACTGCACGATATAGTTTTTGAAGACGTGCGCCTGCGCCTTCGACGCCGACAGGAAGATCTGGTTGCGACCGGTCTCGATCGCGTCGATCAGCGCCTCGCGCGCGAAATACCAGGTGGCGCCGATCTGGCGCGACTTGAGGATGATCCGCGTGCGGAGCGACGAGCTGGCGCGCCAGTCGGTCTGGTAGCCGAATAGCTCCTCTTCGAAGAGCTGGCGAAGCTGCTCGGCCTGCTCGGCCGTGAAATGGTTGCGCTTCGCCTTCTTCTTCGGCGCGGCGTTGCGCTTGGCGACATTGTCGTTGAGGTCGCCTTCATGGCCGCCCTCGGCCACAAACCGCCGCACCCGCGCCAGCGTCGTCACCTGCCGGCCGAGCGCGTCGAGCCGCTTATATTCCTCCGGCGTCCATTTCTGCTTGGCGACCAGCGCCATATATTGCAGCTCGAGACTGTCCTCGAGCTTGCGGATCATGGGCGCTTCGTCCCATTTCTCCCGCTGTTTCCAGCTTTCGACGGTCGCGCGGTTGAGGCCCAGCTCCTCGGCCGCCTGCGACACGCTCCAGCCACGCCAGAACAGGCTGCGCGCCTGGCGGCGGGCATCGGCCGGTGCCGGCTGCGGGTGGCTGTGGGCGATCATGGCGCCGGAACCTAGCCACGATCCGGATGGCCATATCAGGCAGCGCTCTTGTAGAGTGGCTTTCTACAAGACCACCGCCTTGAGAAGCGGCCGGGATCAGTCCCTTTTCAGCGCGTCAGAGGCCCGATGGGCATCAACCGCCGAACCGAGACCGAGGATCCTGCCGCCATGGGCACCAAGAGCAAATTCTTCCGCGCCTTTGTCGAAGGCAATACGATCAGCGACGGCCGGAAGATCACGGCGGACATGATCGACCAGATCGTCGAGACCTTCAACGCGGAGACCTATTCGCCGCGCATCAACATCGAACATATCGCCGGCTACAGCCCCGAACCCCCGTTCAACGGTTATGGCACCGTTACCGCGGTCAAGGCGCAGACCGACGACATCACGATCGCCGGCAAGGTCGAGAAGCGCCGCGCGCTCTACATGCAGGTCGACGGCAACGCGCAGCTGGTGAAGCTCGCCAAGGAAGACCAGAAGCCGTTCCCGTCGGTCGAGCTGACCGACAGCTATGCCGGCTGCGGCAAGGTCGGCGTCGTCGGCCTGGCGTTCACCGATACGCCGGCCAGCATCGCCACCCAGCCACTCAACTTCTCGCGCAGCGGCCCCGGGACCGTCTTCGGCCTGGCGGACGAAGCCGTGGCGATCGAGTTCGAGGCGGCGCAGATCGAGCCCGCCGGTCTCGCGGCGACCGTATCCGCCGCGGTCGCCGCCACCTTCGCCCGGCTCGGGTTCAAGCCGACCGAACCGAAGCCCGAACCCGTCGTGACCCCGCCCGCGCCCGCCAACGACAATGCCGCGCTCTACACCGCCATGAGCGAGGCCGTGTCCGCCGGTGTCGCCGCCGCGACCGGCCCGATCACCGCCCAGGTGACGAAGCTTGCCGCCGACTTCGCGGTGCTGACCGGCAAGCTCGACAAGACCGAGCTACCTGGCTTCAGCCGCCAACCGGCCACCGGCGCGGCCGCCGACGCGCAGTACGCGACCGACTGCTGATCCGCCCGCCGCCCCCGCCGACCCCGCCCCCGATTATCGTCCAGCCATAGGACCCCACCATGCAGAACAACACCCGCGTCCTCTTCAACGCGTATATTGGGCAGGTCGCCCAGCTGAACGGGCTGGACTTCAGCTTCACGGCCGTCCCCGGCGAGATCCGCCAGTTCGCGGTCTCGGCCGTCATCGAACAGAAGTTGCAGGCCAAGCTGGCGTTGACCAGCGACTTCATGTCGCGGATCAACGTGATCCCGGTGCCGGCCCAGCAGGGCGCGCGTGTCGGGGTCGGCATCAACCGTTCGCTCGCCAGCCGCACGAACCGCGCCGCGGGCAACCGCCGGACGCCGACCGATCCGACCGGCAGCGACGCGATCGACCAGTATTTCTGCAAGAAGACCGACTATGATTACGCGTGGAGCTACGGCCTGCTCGACGCCTGGGTGCATCGTCCGGAATTCCAACAGCTCTGCCGTGACGCCGTCATCATCCAGAAGGCGGCCGACGTTATCACGATCGGGTTCAACGGCGTGAACGCCGCGGTGCAGACCGACCGCACCGCCTATCCGCTGCTCCAGGACGTAAACTGGGGCTGGCTCTACAAGATGCGGACCTATGCCGGCGCGCGCGTCATGACGCACGGCACCAAGGACAATCTCAAGGTCTACGTGTCGGACACCGGCAACGCCGACTATGTGAACCTCGATGCGCTGGTGTTCGACGCCATCCACAACCTGCTCGCCGACCAGTTTCGGACCGCGACCGACCTGGTCGTGATCGTCGGCAGCGACCTGGTCCAGGACAAGTATTTCAAGATCATCTCAGCGGCAGGCGACAAGGCGACCGAACAGGTGGCGCGCGACATCATCATGTCGAGCCGCCAGCTGGGCGGAAAGCCGACCATGCAGGTGCCGTTTTTCCCCGCCAACGCCATCATGATCACGAGCCTCAAGAACCTGTCCTATTATTGGCAGATGGGTTCGGCGCGCCGCCACGTGAAGGAAGAGCCCGCGCTCGACCAGATCGAGAACTATGAAAGCATCAACGACGCCTTCATGGTCGAGGAATACGGCAAGGCCTGCCTGATCGAGAACATCCAGCTGTCGCCGAAGCTCTAGTCCGCTTCGCCGATCCAGCCCGCCCCCTCGTTCCAGGACCGATCCCATGAGCCCAGCCCGTCACCATCGTGAACGCCTCGCCGCGCTGGCGGCAAGCGGCGACTTGGTCGTGGTCGGCGTCGATCTGGCCGAGAAGCCGGACATGACGGCCGTCGTCATCATCGACGGACATTCGCCCGCGCGCCTGCACCAGGTGCTGCACGCCGCGGGCGAGGCCGTCGACCTGTCGGAAACCAGCGAGGGCGATCCGCTGGCACGCCCGCCGGCGAACGGGGTCGAGGCGCAGATGCGCCTTCGCCTGCGCCACGATCTGCGCCGCCTGAAGGACGTCGCCTCGATCGAGCGCCGCGCGGAGATCAAGCGCGACGAACTGCTGCCGGAATATGCGGCCTGGGTCGACGGGATCCTGGCCGCCTCCGAAGATGCCGATCATGCGGTCGGCGGAGAGATCCTGCCGACCGTCATGATCTGGCGGATCGATGCCGGCGACTATGCCGGCGCGCTCCCTCTCGCCGCCTATGTTCTGCGCCACGATATCCCGCTGCCCGTGCGCTACAATCGGTCGGCGCCGGCGCTGATCGCGGAGGAGATGGCGGAGGCAGCCTTGAAGGCGCAGGCGGCCGACCAACCCTTCTCGCTCGAGATCCTGGAAGAGGTCGACGCACTCACCGCGCATGCCGACATGCACGACGAAATCCGCGCCAAGCTGATGAAGGCGATCGGCGTCGAGCTGATCCGCCAAGCCGACGATCTCGACGCGGCCGGCCCCGAATATCGTGGGCTCACCGAACGGGCGCTGGCGCCGCTTCGCCGCGCGCAGGCGCTCCACGATCGCAGCGGCGTAAAGGGCCATATCAAGCGGCTGGAGAAGCTGCTGTTGGCGCCCCCGGTCGCGCCCGAAGCCCCGCCCGCTACCGACGTCACGCCGCCGGCGCCCCCGGCCGACACCGAACAATCCGGCCCACCGGCCGCCTAACCAGCTCGCCCCCCGGCGCTCGGGGACGGATCGCACGACGCGGGAGGAGCCCTTCGGGGCTTGAGGGCCGCGGCACGTCCCGATCCCCACCCCCGTAACTACCAAGGATCGCACCATGACGTTCGTCGCCGCCGCCCTGCTGATGCTGTTCATGGCGCTGGCCGCCGTGCAGATCGTCGCCAGCGCTGCCTTGGCCTGCGCGGACCATCCGGACATCCCCGCCGATCGCCGCCTGATCCTGCTCTTGTCGATGATCTTCTACATCACGGTCGGGCTCGGCCTGTTCGTGCTGGCCGGTGACCGCTTCGCCCGGCTGATGCTCGCATGAGCGGGTTCGTCTACAGCGGCGGATCGGACGATTGCGGGACGTCCGTCATTCCACCCGCCGTTCCGATGATCGACGCGCCGATCGTCAATGACGGCTGGTTGCCGGACATCGACCTGGCACGGCTGCGCCGCGAGATCCGCGTGCGCGAGTCCGTCACCCCGGAGCGGCTGCGATCGGCGGCGGTCGGCGCGGTGCTGACCGTCAGCAACGACCTGGTCGAATGGCAGGCCGCGCGCCAAGCCGAAGGCCACGCCACGCTCGCCGCCATCCCCGCGCCGCGTCTCGACGGCCAGAGCCGCAACACCATCCTCTACATCCGCGCCGTCGCCTGTTTCGCCAAGGCCGAGCTGGTCGAGCGCTACCGCGACATCGACACCACCGCCGCCGGCGACCGCAAGGCCGACGCGCTCGATCAGACGCCCGACGATCTCCGCCGCGACGGCCGCCACGCCATCCGCGATCTGCTCGGCCGCGACCGCACCACGGTCGATCTGATCTGATGGCCGACGATATCCTCCACGCGCGCCAGGGCGACACGCTCGACGAACTCGCCTGGCGCGAACGCGGCCTCGGCCCGGCCGATCTCCCCGCGCTGTTGGATGCGAACGCCGGGGTGGCCGGGCTGGGCGCGGTGCTGCCGATCGGCACCGCCATCCGCGTGCCGCTCTCCGCTCCGACCACCGCGACCCGCGCCGTCGTCAATCTCTGGGACTGATCGCATGGCCACCCCCTTCCTCGATCTCGCCGATGCCGCCAAGGCGGCCTGCTCGGCGCTCGCCCCGGCCGCGCTCGGCTCGCTGGTGGCGCAGCTCTATGAGCGCGGCATGGACTGGCGCGACCGGCTGATCGCCTATGTCGTCGGCATCCTGGTCTCCTATTATGTCACGCTCGGCCTGACATCGTGGTTCCATTTCGATCAGTTCGTCAGTCAGGCGGTCGGCTTCGTGCTGGCCATGATCGCCTACAAGGCTGCGCCAAAGTTCGCCGCCGCGCTGATCGACATGATCGCCTCCCTTCCCACCGTGGTGCGCGACTGGATCGCGCGGAAGAAGGACGCCGCCTGATGTCCGTCGCATGGATGAACCCGAACGCCATCACCGCCATCACGATCCACTGCGCCGCGACCCCGCGCGGCCGCAACGTGAAGGCGGCGACCATCTCTAAATGGGATACCGCCAAGTTCGGCCAGGCCAGCTATCATTATGTGATCGAGCTGGACGGCAACGTCGTGCAGACGCTGCGCCACGACCAGCGCGGCGCGCACGTCGGTGGCAAGAACAGCGGCAATATCGGCATTTGCTATGTGGGCGGTGTCGAGGCGGATGCGAAGACGGCCGCTGACACGCGGACCGCCCCCCAGCGCGAGTCCATGGCGCTGCTGTTGCAGGCGCTGCGCGTTCAGTTCCCCAAGGCGAAGATCCTCGGCCATCGCGACTGGTCGCCCGACGTCAACGCCAACGGACGCATCGACAAGTTCGAATGGCTGAAGAACTGCCCGTGCTTCGAGGTCGCCGACCTGGTCAAGGAACTGGCGCTGTGATCGTCGCCACCGCCAAATGGGCGTGGGGCCTGGTCGCCGGCCAAGGCCGCTGGCTGCTGCTGCTAGCGGTCGCCGCCGCCGCTGCCACGCTCTACGCCTGGGGGGCACATGTCCGAGCCGAACGCGACGGCCTGATCGCCTGGGCGGATCGCACCTGCGCGGCCACCGCCGTCCCCTTCGCCGCCAGCGCCGTCGATCCGGCGACGCCGGTCGGCACGGTGCTGGTCTATCCGCGCGGCACCCGTTGCGAGGCCGAGATCCGCGCGCTCGTCGCCTTCCGCCACGACGCCGCCATATCCACGGCGCGGCTGCTCGCCGACGCCATCGCCGAACAGGACGCCAAGCGCACCCGCGACGTCGCCACGGCCGCCCGCGCCGCCCGCGATGCGCGCGCCGCCGCCACCATCATGGAGAATGCCAATGCCAAGGTCGGTCCGGACGATCGCGTCGGTCGCGATTGGTTCGATGCTCTCAATCGCACTGCCGGGCTGCGCGATGCAGCCCGCTAGGCCCGCCGCCCCGAGCGCGGTCGCGGTCGCCACGCCGACCCGCCCGCCGGCCGAGCTGCTCGCCTGCCCGGTCGCACCCGAGGGTTTCCCGCGCGATGCGGAGGCGACCATGCCGCCGGCCGTCCGCTTCGCAGCGATCCGGCTGGCCACCGCCTATGCCGCGCTCGCCCGCCAGCTCGGCCGCCTGATCGACTGGAACGATCCCGCCTCCTGTCCGGAGGCCAGATGATGGACCTGTTCGCGATCATCGGTCAGCTGCTCGTCGGCTGGCTCATCGCCGATCTGCTCGGCGGCATCGTCCACTGGTGGGAGGATCGGCTCGGCCGCGAGGACTGGCCGTGGCTCGGCCGCACCGTGATCGCGCCGAATCGCCGCCATCACCGTGATCCGGTGGCTTTCCTGGCCGGGTCGCTGCTGACCCGCAACCTGTCGACCTGGATCACGGCGGCGATCGGCGCCGCGCTCTGGCTGCTGCTGCTCGGTCCGTCCGTCGTGCTGCTGGCGGCGGCGATCGGCGCGGCGCTATCGTCGACCGTGCATGGCTGGACGCATGCGCCCGCCCACGCGCCGCGCCTGGCGCGCGTGCTGCAGCAGATCGGCATCCTCCAGTCGCCCGCCCATCATGCCGGCCACCATCGCCCCCCGTCCGACCGGCGCTACTGCGTCCTGACCGACTGGCTCAACCCCGCGCTCGATGCGCTCGGCGCCTGGTCGCGGCTGGAAACGCTGCTCGGCCGCGCCGGCGTCACCCTCTCTCCCGCGAAAGACTGAACCCATGGCCTATATGCACGGGATCCAAGTGATCGAAATCGGTGGCAGCGCCACCATCGTCGCACCGATCGACGGCGTCGCGCCGATCATCACCTCGCCGCTCACCGCCACCACGCGCGAAAACACCGCGTGGAGCATGACGCTGCTGGCGAACGAGAATGTCAGCTTCGTCAAGCGCACCGCTGCAGACAGCGCGGCCTTTACGCTGGCGGGCGCGACGCTGTCGCTGCCGGCGCAGGATTATGAGGGCGGGCAGACCGCGTTCGTCTGCAACCTCGTGGCTATGGACACGGCCGGCAACGTCACCAACTTTGCGGTGACCGTCACCGTGACCGACGTCGATGAAATTGCGCCGCTGATCACGTCGGCACCGACCGCGACGATCGCAGCCGCGACCGGCTATGCGGTGACGCTGACCGCCAATGAGGCGGTGTCCTTCGAAAAGCGCACCGGCGCGGATGGCGACCTGTTCGGGCTGGCCGGCACCACGCTGACGCTGCCCGCGCAGACCTATAATGCTGGCAAGGTCACCTTCACCGTCAACCTGCGCGCGCTCGACGGCGCCGGCAACGCCACCCTGTTCACCCATGTCGTGACGGTCGCCGCCCCGGCGCCCGTCGTGGATACGCGCCCGCCTGTCATTACCTCCGCGCTGACCGCCACCGTCGTCGAAAACACCGGCTGGGCGATCACGCTGACCGCCGACGAAGCGGTGACCTTCTCGAAGCGCACGGGAGCCGACAGTGCATCGTTCACCCTCGCTGGCGCGACCCTGTCGCTGCCCGCGCAGGATTATGAAGGCGGCAAGACCGCCTTCGTCTGCAACCTGACCGCCACCGATGCCGCCGGCAATGCGACCAACTTCGCGGTGACGGTGAACGTCACGGATCTCGACGAGATCGCGCCGCTGGTCACGTCGGCTGCAACCGCCACGGTCGCGGCCTCCACGGCGTACAGCGTCACCCTTGCGGCCAATGAGGCGGTGACGTTCGAGAAGCGGACCGGCGCCGACACGGATCTGTTCGGCCTCGCCGGGACCACGTTGACCCTGCCGGCGCAGGCCTACAATGCCGGCAAGCCGACCTTCACCGCCAATCTGCGCGCCATCGACGCGGCGGGCAACGCCACGCTGTTCACGCATGTCGTGACGATCGCGACCCCGGCCGTCACGCCGACGCTGGTCATCACCGGCCCGCTGGCCTTCACCGCCGGCGCGCCGGCCGGGACGCTGGTCTTCAACATCGCAGGCGTTCCGGCCGGGGTGACCCCGACGATCACGCCGGCCGATGGCCGCGTCGTCGTTGCCGGCGATGCGACCAACGGGTGGAAGGGCGTTATCGGCCTGACCGTGTCGACGGCCGGCACGACCGACTATGCCGTCGCCGCCGCCGGCGCTACCGGTGCAACCGCTCGCGTGGTGGTGACCGCCGCTGCCGCGCGGATGGCGATTGCATCGACCGGCCTCAACTGGCCGATGGAGCTGGACGCCTATGGGGTGGTCCCCGACAGCGCCACGGCAACCAACGGGACGAAGCGCGAATTCTCGCAAAGCACCACGCTTCTGAACCATCCCCGCGCCTGCACGGGCGGCTGGTTGCTGGGCGGTAATCGCTATTTCTCGGGCAGCACCAATGGTGACGCGATGTCGACCACCGGCACCAGCCAGAATACCTATCACCGCGTCGATATCCTCGATCCGGCGACCAGCACGGTCTATCCGGTGCTGCACCCCGCCAATGGTCAGCCGATTGCGGCCGGTAACCCGTTCGTGTTCGAGGCCGGTGCCATTTTCGCATTCCGCCACGGCGCGCTGCCGGCGGCCGATCTCCATCTCCGGGTCTGGGATCAGGTTCCGATCGGCGGTCGCCGCCTCAATCACCGCAACCGCCTGATCGCGTCCAAGATCAGCGATGTCGCATTCCATACCGGCACCGGTTCCCCCGCTGCTGTCGGCTCGATCTCGGCCTATCCGGTGTGCGGCATGTGGTCGCAGGTCGACGACAGCTCTGGCCCATCGGTGGTCGTGGCCGGAGACAGCATCGAACATTATGGGCGGGTCGTGAACGGACGCTCGTCCGAAGGTCCGCTGCGCCATCTGCTCACCGACCCGTCCAATGGCGGTGCGGTTCCAGTGGTCGGAAACGTCCGCTACGGGGCGGGACCGGGGGCGTTCTTCGGACCGAATACCAACGGTCGTGACGCACTGTCGACGTGGGAGGAATTCGGCGTTCTGGTCGGCCAGACCGACCGCTGGCTGTTCCGGCAGGTGGTCCTGCAGCATTGGCGCAACGGCGTCACCAACTTCATTGCGAACGCAAAAACCGGCATCGGTCGCCTCCGCGCAAAAGACCCGAACATTCAGGTGTTTGGCGTGACGCCCGACTTCTACGTGCAGGGGCCGTCAAGCGTCCCAGCCGGGCCTGTGCCCACCGGCTCATACGCGACGGTCACCGATCAGGTACTCATGGAGCCGAATGGGACCACCGATCGGCAGGCCGTCATCGCATGGTATCGCGGATCTGCCGGGGTCTAAGCCGAAGGCATCATGGAGGGGGTCTTCGACCATGACCTGACCCTCAAGAACGCCAGCCCCAACGAGAATCGCTGGCCGGTTCCTGCGGGCGCGAAGGGTAAGCTCAAGGTCGCGACGGTGGCGGGCACCCCGACCAGCGTCGTCCTCGACTTCAAACCGGAGCTGGGGCACAGCTACGTCATCGACGGCGGGGCCGGTGGAACGCGCGAGTTCATTACGCTGAACGATGGGATCGCGCCGGTCGACAACGTGAATGGAACATGGACCTGTCGACTCGCCGGCAACGCGAAGGTCGCGCTCGATCATGCGGTGGACGTCACGATCGAACCGGTCTCGACGATCGACTGCACGCACGCGACCGAACAGCATGTGCAGGCCAAGATCGCTTCGGCCGGCTGGGCCGCAGGCAAGCAACGGTTGATCGCCCGCGCTGCCGCCTATGCCGGATGAGCTGCGCGATCTGCTCCGAATGCGGCGCGGTGCGCGGCGGCACCCATCGTCGCGGTCCGCTCACCGTCCAGTCCGATCCCCCCGCCGCCTATTGGCGGGGGGTCAGGATAAAGCTGTCGCCGCGCCAGATCGCAATGCTGGGGCTGCTGGCGCAACGCGGCGATGTGTCGACGCTCGGCCTGACGCTGGTCGGCACCGGCGAAGATACCAACCCCGACCAGTTGAAGGTCGCGATCTGCAACCTGCGCCGACGTCTGCCCGAGGGCCTGACGATCGAGACGATCCGGGCTTGGGGCTATGGCGTGAGGATCTCCGATGAATAAGCCAAACGGCCTCCGCCGCCTGCTGCTCAAGGCTGTCCCCGGTCTGGCGGACAACCCCGATCGGCTGCAAATGTCGGTCGAGCGCGGCGCGATCGGCGCGCGCGCCGGAGCATCGCTGTCGTTCGAATATCGCTACACGCTGACCGTCACGCTGCTTGCGTTCGCCGGCAATGTGGACGCGGTCATGGTCCCGATCGTCGCATGGATCGCCGAGCAGCAACCCGATCTGCTCAAGCGTGAGGATCAGCAGCCCTTCACTTTCGAAACCGAGATCCAGGACGAAGAGTCCGCGGACGTCAGAATCGACATCGATCTGACCGAACGCGTCCGGGTCACCCCGCGCGCCGCCGGCGTCGGCTATGACGTCGTCCATCTCGACGACGACGCGGCCCAGCCGGATCACTTTCCCGGCGTCTGCGGCCAAAATCTGTGGCAACTGTTCCTGCGCGATGAATTGATCGCCGAAACCCGCGATCCCGCCTTCCAGCCGCCCGCGCCATGAGCGACGGCCTCGACCAGCTCGAGGATCTGGCGGGCGCGCTCTTGCGGGGTGTCGCGCCGGCCGAGCGCCGCACGCTGCTGCGCACCGTGGCGCGCGAGATCGCAAAGAGTCAGCGCACCCGGATCGCCGCCCAGATCCAGCCGGACGGGACACCGTTTGCCCCGCGCAAGGCCAAAGATCAGCCAAAGGGGCGGCTGCGCCGGAAGGGCCGGATCAAACGCGCCGCAATGTTCCGCAGGCTTCGCCTGGCGAAGCATCTGCAGGCGGGCGCCACCGACCGGGAAGCCTGGATCGGTTTCAGCGGTGAGGCGGCGCGCGTGGCGCGTATCCACCAAGAGGGCCGGGAGGATGCACCGGCGAAGGGTCAGGCCAAGGTTCGCTATGCGAAGCGCGAGATTCTTGGTCTGACCGATACCGAGCGAAAAATCATGCTGGACGCGGTGCTGGCATCAATGCCAGCCTAAAGATCAGCATATTTCAAGGCGGACTCATGCCGAAGAAGACAAGCGCCCATTGCCCAAATTGCAACGGCAAGCGCTCCTGCAAAATTCACGGCTCCACCACTCAGCGTTTTGAGCAGGACTTTTTCTGGGAGGAAACAGTCTACAGCCTTCTTGAATGCCGAGGATGCGAAACCGTCTTCTTCCATCAGAGCGCCACTAATAGCGAGGAATGGGAGGATGAGTATGATCATGCCGAAGAACGATCTTATGCTTGCCACACGCCTACCGTGCAGACGTTTCCACATCCAGGGGCGCGGGAGCGGCCGGAGTGGGTTGCCCAGCTGGAAGCGACTGACCATCAGCTGAGAGTCATTCTTGAACAAATGTATTTAGCCTCCGAGGGCGGGTCTGCCATCCTCGCTGCCATAGGGCTGCGAACCGCTCTCGATCGTGCCACTGAACTTCTTGAGATTGATACTGAGCTCAGCTTTAGGAAGAAGCTCGACAAATTGCTGGAGACAGGTCGTATAGGTCAGAACGAGCTCGAGCAGCTTGAGGTTGTAACTGATGCAGGGAATGCGGCCGCCCATCGTGGTTGGTCGCCAGATGCCGATCAGCTTAGAAAGCTGATCGGCGCCATGGAGCTGTTCCTCCGCAAGGCGTTCATCGAGGGAGGCAGCGCACTGGAAATGAAAGGGTCTATCCCACGACGGTCCAAGGCTCTACCGGCCCCGGATAAGATGAGCTCTCGGAAGACGCCCTTGTAGAAACCCACTCTACAAGGCTGGCATATAGCCCACGAGCCCCGCCCCGGCCGACATAGGGCGGTGGCCGACCCCGCATTCCTATCTCCCGCGCTCGATCTGTCGCGGCTCCCTGCACCCGCGGTGGTGCAGCCGCTCTCCTATGACCGGATCCGCGCCGACCTTATTGCAGCCTTACAGGCGCGCCTGCCGAGCTTCGACGCGACGGTCGCGTCCGATCCGGTCATCAAGCTGCTCGAAATCTCCGCCTACCGCGAGCTGCTGTTGCGCGGCGCCATCAACGACGCCGCGCGCTCTGTCCTGCTCGCTTTCGCCACCGGCGCCGATCTCGACCAGCTCGGCGCCTTCTACGGCGTCGAACGCCTGGTCATCATCCCCGCCACCGATCGCGCCCCCGCCATCCTGGAAAGCGACGCGGATCTGCGCACGCGGATCCAGCTCGCCCCCGAGACGCTCGCCGCGGCGGGCCTGACCGGCGGCGGCTACCGCGCCACCGCGCTGCGCGTCGCCCCATCCGTGCGCGACGTCGCCGTTATCAAGCGTGCTGCGGGCCGTGTCGATGTCGTGCTGCTCGGCCGCGACGGCGACGGTGCTGTCCCCACTTTGACTGTCCAGCGCGTTTATCAGGCCCTAGCGGCCGACGACGGCGCCCAACTCACCGATATCGTCTCGGTGCGCTCGGCCGAGATCCTGCCCTATGCGCGCAACGTCCGCCTGCGCATTCGCCGCGGCCCCGATCCCGCCATCGTCGGCGCCGCGGCCGAGGCCGCGATCCGCCTCTATGCGACCGACCGCCACCGCGTTGGGCACACCGTCTATGCGCAGATGCTGGAATCTGCGGCATCGGTCGGCGGCGTCGAGCAGGCGATCGTCGATGGCGGCGATGTCGTCCCCGCGCCGCACCAGGCGCCGTACCTCACCGGCCTGACGGTCACCGTCGAGATTGCGGCATGACCGCCTCGCTGCTCCCGCCCAATTGCACCGCGCTCGAGACCGCGATCGAGGGGACGATCGCCGAGCGCCTGGCGCTTCCCGCCGACCGCATCGCGGCGGTCTGGAACCCGGACAGCTGCCCGGCCGGCCTGCTCGGCCATCTCGCCTGGGGGCTGTCGGTCGATCTGTGGGACGATCGCTGGCCGGAAACGCAGAAGCGCGACGTCTGTCGTAATGCGCTGAAGCTGCACAGCCTCAAGACCACGCTCGCCGGGATCAAGGCGCATGTCGCGCTGACCGGATCGCAGCTGCTGCGCGCGGTTCGCCCGCCCGCCACCGGCTTCCTCTATGCGGCGATGACCGACGCGCAGCGCGCCGCCTGGCTCGACGGCCTGCCGCAGGTCCGGATCTATCCTTTCGTCCGCACCGTCATCGCCAGCCACCGCATCTTCGCCACCGGCCCGGCCGGCCGCTACTTCCACGGCCGCGGCCATCTCCGCCCGAACCGCGGCATCGACCTCACCGGCATCCGCGCCACTTTCTATGACCAGGGCGCCGAGCGCGCGATCCGCTACGAGACCCCCGACGCGACCGCGATCCGGCTGCTGATCGCGCGCACCGCGCGCCGTGGCTGGCACGGTGCGGGCGCGATCGGCGGCTATCTGACGCGCAGCCAGGCCGCGAAGGGTGTGGTCACGCTGCGCCTGGGCGACGATGCCGGGTCCTTCGCGGTCGAGGCCGGGCTCGATCCGGTCGACGTCCGCCCGACCCGCGTCGCACAGCCGCGCACCGCGCCCGCCGCGCGCTCCTTCTTCGGCCCGCGCGCCCGCGCCCGCTTCCTCCGCACCAGCCATGCCCCGTTCCTGGTCTATGACCGGGTCGCGCTCCACGCCCCCGACCGGATGGGCGCACGCCGCCACACGCGCAGCTTCCACGGCGCCGGCCGTTTCGGCATGGCGCCGTTCACCGCGGAACTGCGGGTCGCGGTCCCGCTCCAGCGGCCGGTGCGCCGCTCGGGCAAGTGGCACGGCGCCGGCTTCCGCGCTGCCGCCGATCTCGGCCGGCTCGACCAAACGATCGAGGCGGTGCGCGTCAGCAAGGCGTTCCGCGACACCATCCTGATCGACACGGCCGTCCACGGCCCGGTCCAGTTCGGTGGGGGCCTCCGCTTCGGCGACTTCACCTTCGGCGAAACCAGAAAGGCCGCATAATGCAAAGCCGCGTCATCTTCCGTGACGGCATGGACAATGATCCCGCCGACTATAATCAGCTGCAGGATTTCGCGCAGGGATCGATGGACGATCTCGTCGCGGACGCGGTGACCGCCGATCGCAAATATGCGGGTTTCACCGCCGCGCGCAGCAGCGCGACCGAGGTGACCGTCCAGCCTGGCCGGCTTTATTCGGCCGGCAAGGTCTTCGCCCGCGACGCCGCGTTCGTGAAGGACTTCACCACCTCGCTACCGATCGCGACCAAGAAGCATGTCCTGATCGTGATCTTCGGCCAGGAGAGCGAGACCGACGCGCGTCCGCGCGAATTCCTGATCAACGAGGAAACCGGCGCCTCCGAACCGCGCGTCGTCGCTATGGAGCTGGCGCGGCTCTGCAACATCAACGTCGCCTCCGGCCAGGAGAGCCCCGACCCGATCGATCCCGTCCTCGACGCCGGCGTCCTGGCGGTCGCGCGGGTCGTGCTGACCCCGACCGGCGTCGACCGCGTCGACATGATCGCCGGCAACCGCCTCGACAGCGTCGCCGACGTCGCCGCCCGCGCCGCCAGCCTCGAGGCGTTCCAGGCCAAGGCCGGCCCTCAGATCGTGGCGCTCGGCTCCGACATCGCCACCTTGAAGGTCGGCGTCGCGAACAATGTCAACACCGCCGCCTTCGGCCGGCTGCTCGCGCGCATGGCGACGCTGGAGGAGCAGGCCGGCATCCCGGTCGCGGCGTCCGACAGCGATGCGGACTTCTTCCTGGACAAGGAGGAATCCGATCTCGCCCATCCCAATTTCCGCGCGAAGATCGAGGAAGGCATCCGCTTCGCCGACGAGGATGTAAAGGACAGCCAACTCGCCGTCTTCGACGCGCTCAACCCGCGCGCCAAGGTCACCGGCGACGTGCTGTTCCCGGCCTATGCGCGCGAGCTGCGCATGAATGTCGGCCCGCGCCAGGCCGAAACCCAGATCGCCGCCTATAGCTACCAGAGCCACCAGATGGTTCAGCGCATGATGTCGCGGACCCGCACGCGCTACGGCGAGGAATTCACCGTCTGCACCAACAGTGGTTGGTGGGGTGCGGTCACCGATCGCTACATCCCCGAGACCTTCGAGCGCAACGGCGAGCTGTTCCAGACCGTCAAGGTCGATTGGGACGGCCCCGCGCATGGCTGGGTACGCGTCCGCCGGCTGTGGGTAGACGTGTATCAGGAACCCTATTGGGACTATACCACCGTCAACCATGCCGTGCCCGGCGCGCAGGTCGCCGAGACCTTCCTCAACGCCAATGATCTCTGGCTCGACGCGGTCGGCCTGACCTTTACCCGCCTGGCCGCGAACGGCGGCATCACGCTGGCGCTGTGCGAAACCGATCGCGGCGCGCCGGCGCTCGACAAGGTGATCTCGGTCACCACCGTCCCGCGCGCCAGCCTGCTCGTCAATGCCGAGACCGTCATCCCGGTCCAGCCGGTCTATCTCGAAGGCGGCAAGCGCTATGCGCTGGTCGTGATCTCGGCCGCCGATCACTGGATCGCGACGACGCAAGGGACCAATTTCCCGCAGGGCACGCTCTTCTACGTGCTCGACGGCGCCTATCAGCAAGGGGACGGCACCCGCGATCTGTGCTTCTCGCTCTACGCGGCCAAGTTCACCGCGGCGCGGGCCGTCATCGACATGGCGCCGCTGTCGCTCGCCGGTGGCATGACCGCGATCGACATCCTGGCCGAGGCGATCATCCCGAAATCGACCGACCTCACCTATGAGGTCCAGGTCGGCGGGATCTGGACGCCGCTGGCGCGGACCGAGCAGTCGGTGCTGGGCGCCGGCGGCAACATCCCGCCGCTCGTGCCGCTCCGCCTGGTCATGACCGGCACCCCCGACGTCATGCCCGCGGTAAAACTCACCGGCTCACGCGTCCGCGTCTCGCGGCCGCGGCTCAGCCTCACCCATGTCTCGATGCCGCGGCTGCTGCCCGGCGCGGGCTCGGCGCAGATCCGCGTGATCGGCCGGCTCGAATATTTTGAGGCGGGCCATCACACCGCCACCGCGAAGCTGCGCACCGGTGCAGGTTACGCCACGCTCGTATCGCCCTCATCCTTCTCCGACGTCGTCGCTGACGACGGTTCGATCGAGCGGACATGGGTCTTTAACCTCGGCGCTGCCGTGCCGTCGTACAAAATCCAGTTCGACGCGACCACGGACTCCGCGCTCCGCACCTTCCACTTCGGTTGGCGCAAAGACTTCGCCCTTTAAGGAGCATCGACCATGGTCACGACATACAAGGTTTCCAAGTCGGGCTTTTACAAGGTCGGCCTCGCGCGCGTCTTTCCGCACGCCGGGTTCGACTACAAGCCCGGCCATGACCACACGGTCAACCAGGACATCCTGGACGCGATGATCGCAGCCGAGCTGGTGACCGATGTCGCTCCCGCCTGAGCTGGATTTCCAGCGCGACCGCGATGCTTCGCCCGCGCGCATGAACCGCGCGATGGAATATATTGCGGCCGCGCTGCGCCAGGCGCTCGCGCTCAAGCCCGATTATGAAATCGCACTCGCCGAGCTGCGCGATGTCGGGCTGGCGCGACTGGTGGCGGCGCTGCAACCGGTGGTCGAACGCGCCAATGCGCTCGCGGCCGAGCTGGCGGAGGTCCATGACCGGTGGGTCGCGGACAACGCGATCACGATCATGAAGGCGGAAATCCTCGCCGCCTTCGATCTCCAGTTCGACGCGATCTCCGACGATCTCGACAGCCGGATCGATCTGGTCAGCACCGACCTCGGCAAGGTCCGCGCGCAGCTCGACGCGCAAGCCGTCGACCGCTGGTTCTTCGCATGAGGATGCACCCATGACCGCCGCCACCGTCGACCCCGTCAACCACACCGCCTCGACCCTGCTCGCCCGCGCCTTTGGCCCGGTGCCGGCGGGCGAGGAATGGCGCGTCCGCGTTCGGATCTCCAACAATGGTGGCGGCAACGACGCGTTCGATCTGCGCATCCGCAAAGCCGATGGCAGCAATGCCTGCTACCGCGCGCGCGGTCATCTGGTCGACCTTGGCGGCGCGCCCTATGATGTCGAAACCGATCTGCTGCTGCCCGCCGGCTATGAGCTGTGGGACCGCTCCGGGGCTGGCTATGTCGATGCCAGCTACACCGCTGCGAAGCGGAGCGTCTGATGGCGGGCCGCGTTGCCAACCCGGCAACCACCGCGACCAGCCAGCTTCGCCGGCTCGGCACGTTCCGTCGTGTCGAACCCGGCACCATCGTCGTGCCCGTCCCGCGCGGCACGACGATGGTGCGGTTCGAGATGAAAGGCGGGGGCGGCGCTGGCGGTGCGCAAAGTAACAATCAGGGTAGCAACGGTGGGGGCGAGGCCCAGACCGAACGCCGGTTCATTCGGCTGCGCGACAGCAGCGTCACGGTGACGATCGGCCGCGGCGGGCGCAACGGCTTCCCTGCGAACCAATATTACCCGTCTGAAGACAGTTCGGCTCTTGGCTATACCGCCAAGGCCGGGAAGATCGGGATTCCGTTCGTCTCGCCGGGACCGAACAGCGACAACGCGCAGCCGGGGGCAGATGGGGTCGACCTGACGATGATCGGAAGCGCGGGCTTCGCGTTCGGCAATTTCACCGGTGCCAGCGGCTCCGGCCTTCGCGGTGGCGGTGAATATGGCGGCCACCCGAGCGACGGCTCCGGCTATGCCGGGCGGCTGGGCTGCGGCGGAGGCAGCGGTGTTCCGCGTCCTGAATTCACGCCGGGTGGCGGGGGCGGCGACGGCTATATCGTGATGGAGTTCTACGGATGACGCTCTGGATGCGCGCCGGCGGCGAACCGCAACCGCTCCCCTATTTCGACCAGGATGCCGATCAAAATCTCTGGTCGGACCTCGCCAACAATCCGGACGGCCGCGTCGCCTGCGGCTGGGTCGAAGCGCCGGCCGCGCCTGCGATCGATCCGGAGATCGAGACGATCGCCTGGGTGGATGGCGACTGGCGGGTGACGCCGATCGCGGCCGACATCCTCGCCGCCCGTGCCGCCGCTGCCATGGCCGCGCGCCGCGACGCGGTCGATGCGCGCGCCCAGCGCGTGTTCCTGGGCGGCTATGCGCCGGCGTCACCGGCGTTCGCGGGCCACCGTCTCCAGCTGCGCGACGTCGACGACAAGACCAACTGGCTCACCAGTCAGATCAGCTATTCCGCCGCAGTCGCGGCCGGCTTCGGTGACGTCGTAGACGCCAGCTTCCGGACCGCGTCGAATGCCACGATCACCGTCACCTATCAGGAGGGGCTGGACGTGCTGCTCGGCATGGCCGGCTGGGGCCGCGCGATCCTGGCGCATAGCTGGGACTTGAAAGATAGGATCGCGGCCGGCACCCCGGTCGATGTCGAGGACGGCTGGCCCGAATAGGGGCGGAACGGTGCCCCGATCCTGAAGCGCCTGCACGCGCGCATCCCCCGCCAGTGGACCCGGCCGGGACGCCATCTCTTGCAGGAAATCCTACTTGTCTATCGACCTTTTCCCCGTCGCCCCCACGCGACCCGTCGCCGGCTATATCGGCGGCAAGCGCAACCTCGCCAAGCGCATCTGCGCGATCCTCGATCGCACGCCGCACACCAGCTACGCCGAACCCTTCGTCGGCATGGGCGGCATCTTCCTGCGCCGCACGCGCCGGCCGCGCGCCGAGGCGATCAACGATATCAGCGGTGACGTGTCCGGCCTGTTCCGCTGTCTTGCCGAGCATTATCCTTACATGATCGACATGCTGCGCTTCCGTGTCGCCGGCCGCGCCGAATTTGAACGCCTGCTCGGGCAGGATCCGGAACGGCTGACCGATCTGCAACGCGCCTGCCGGTTCCTGTATTTGCAGCGGCTGGCGTTCGGCGGGCGGGTGGCCGGGCGGACCTACGGCGTCGATGCGAGCAACCCGGCGCGGTTCGACGTCGGCAAGCTCGAACCCATGCTCGCCGATCTGCATGACCGGCTCCAGGGCGTGACGATCGAGCGTCTGCCCTATGGCGACTTCATTCGCCGATATGACCGCGACGGCGCGCTCTTCTACCTCGATCCGCCCTACTGGCAGTGCGAAGGGGACTATGGCCCTGGGGTCTTCGCACCCGACGACTTCGCCCGCCTGGCGGCGCAGCTGCGCGCGATCAAGGGCGGCTTCCTGTTGTCGATCAACGACAATCCGGACGTGCGGACGATCTTCGCCGGCTTCTGCATGGTCCCGGTGCCGACCATCTACACGGTTGGTTCCGGCATGCCGACCAAGGCCGCCGAGCTGCTGATCTCGAACGAGAGGAGCATCCTGTTGGAAGCGGCAAACGATTAGGAGCGGGGCGGATTACTATCCGCCTCAGCGCCTACTCCCCGCCGATATGATATTTACGGTCGAACGCACGCGAGGCACGCTGAACGATTACGACCGAAAGAGTGGCGAGCAGGAACGCGCAGGATGCGATCGCAATCGGCAGTTCCATACGCTTCACTCCTCCGACTTCCACGCGAACAGCACAAGCTGTGCGCTGATATGCAGTACGGCTGCGATGCCTGTACCGAACAGCGCTCTTAGCACAGGTTCTCGTACAACGTCCGCTGTAGCAAAAGGAACCACAAGGATCGTTAACAGGCATGCCGCACCGACCGTGTTCAAAAAGTTCGCTAGGAGCTTCAGTCGCTCATTGAACCGCTTGGCCGCACGCCGGCGCCGTATATCGAGATCCTCCGCCTGATGTCCCTGTATGAGCGGCTCAGCCCCACCGATCGTACGGCGCAGCTTGATCAAGTTGATAAGCGCAACGATCGCCAGCGTTAAGGCGATGCCGTTCAATGTGTCTATGATTGGGGACCATATCATAGGTCCAAACCCTTGCGCGCCAGTCGGCGTAGCGCCTCCGGTCGGGACGGCGCGTCCGGCTGTTGCGCGATCCAGCTATCAATGGCGGCGAGCATGCGGCGCTCCACCCTGACAGTGACAGCTTCGGTGTCCGCCTTTGGACGTCCTACCTTTTTGACGGCAACAATTGACATGCGGAGTTTATAACGTCAGAAATGCGGAAGCGGAAGAGCGTTACAGCGCTCTCCCGCTCCTAACTCGAACCACGGAGCTTACCCGATGGCCCAAGCTGAGCGCAGCCATAGCATAGTCTTGCCCGAATGGCAGGACGCGGACCTCCTCCGCGACACGCCCGGTTGTGCGATCGGGTGCGCACGCTGCACCATCCGCTGCGCGGTGGTGACGGGCGCCCGCGACGAACTGATCGAACGCCTGCACCGCGCCGAGCTGGCCGTGCTTGCGGTCCGACCGCTTCGCATCCCGTCGCGGGTGCATTGAAATGCGGTTGCTGGCCACCGAGGATATCAGCCCGGTCGATCGATCGCGGGACGTCATCGATCCGGACCCGCATGCGCGCCTGATCACCGTGCGCGATGCGATGCGGGGACTGGCCGACCTGCTCCATGACGGCGGCACGGTGACCTGGTGCGGCGAAGCCCCGGTCTCGCGCGGCGATCTCTCCGCTCTGATGGCGGTCCTGGGCGATCAGCTTGAGGCCGCGATCGATGCTCCTCCGAACCGTCGAGCCTTGTAGAAACGCATTCTACAAGACCGGGGCCGCGCACGAAATCGGCGCGCGCGCCATGGTTCGGCACCATGAGCGACCCTGCCGACCTCCAGCGCCTGATCGGCGATGTCATCCGTACGGGCATCGTCGCGTCGATCGATCACGCCAACGCCACCTGCATCGTCCGGATCGGCAATCTGCTGACTGACGAGGTGCCGTGGCTGGCGTTCCGCGCCGGCGGCACCGCGGCCTGGTCGCCACCGACCATCGGCGAGCAATGCCTTCTGCTCTGCCCGGAGGGCGACACCGCCGCCGGCGTCGTGCTGCTCGGCCTCTATTCGGATGCCAATCCTGCCCCGGCCGCGGCCGAGGATGTCGAGCTGCTGCGCTTCGTCGACGGCGCCGAGATCAGCTACGACGCTGCGGCGCATCGGCTGGTCGCCAAGCTGCCCGCCGGCGGCCGAGCCGAGATCGAGGCACCGGACGGCATCACGCTGGTCGGCCCGGTCGAAATCTGGGGGACGCTCAGCGTCCGCGACGATCTCGACGTCGGCGGCAAGGCCGATGTCGATGGCGATGTGAAGGGCGCCGGGATCAGCCTGGCCAAGCATGTCCATCCCGGTGTCCAATCTGGCCCAGCCAAGACGCTCGCACCGCTGGCGCTGCCATGACCGGCATGGACGCGCGCACCGGCAAGCCGCTCGCCGGCGCCGACCATCTCCGCCAGTCGGTCGCCGACATCCTGTTCACGCCGATCGGATCGCGCGTCGCGCTCCGCGACTATGGCTCCGATCTTCCCGACCTGATCGACCGGCCCGTCACCCCGGCGCTGCGCCTGCGCATCTATGCCGCGACCGCCATGGCGCTGCTCCGCTGGGAACCGCGCATCCGCCTGCTGGCGGTGACCTTGGCGGCGGGCGCTGTCCCGGGGGCCTTTGTCCTCTCGCTCGATGCGCAGCGTCTCGATGTCCTCGCCCCCGCCGGCGCCGGCACCCGCGTCCGTCTCGACGTCTCCTACACCTCCGCTTCGCTCGCCTGAAAGGATTCCGCATGGCCTATTCGCACGGCATTTCCGTTACCGAGACCAGCGCGGCCCAGCGCAGCCTGGTCACCGTCGCCACCGCCGTCATCGGCCTGCTCGCGACCGCGCCCGATGCCGATGCGACCGTCTTCCCGCTCGACACGCCCGTCCTCATCACCGACCTGGACGCCGCGATCGGGAAGGCCGGTGTCGCCGGCACGCTCCACGGCGCGCTCCGCGCCATCGCCGATCAGGCGCGGCCGGTCCTGATCGTGATCCGCGTCGCCCCCGGTGCAGACGCCGCCGCCACGAACGCCAGCGTCATCGGCACCACGACGCCACAAGGGCTAAAGACGGGCATGCAGGCGCTGCTCGCGGCCGAGGGCCGGCTCGGCATCAAACCGCGCATCCTCGGCGCGCCTGGCCTCGACACGGCGGCGGTCACCACCGCGCTGACTGTGATCGCGAAGAAGCTGCGCGCGATGGTCTATGCCGCCGCGATCGGCGCCGACATCGCCGCCGCCATCACCTACCGCGGCGGCTTCGCGTCGCGCGAGCTGATGCTGCTCACCCCCGATTTCATCGCGTTCGATGCCGCCACCGGCGCCAACGCCACCAGTTTCGCCACCGCCCGCGCGATGGGCCTGCGCGCCGCGATCGATGCCGAGCAGGGCTGGAACAAGACGATCAGCAATGTCCCGGTCCTGGGCGTGCTGGGCACCACCAAGGATATCCAGTTCGATATCCAGGATCCGGCGTGCGAGGCGAACCTGCTCAACGCCGCGCAGGTCTCGACCATCGTCCGCACTGGCGGCGGCTTCCGCATCTGGGGTCAGCGCACCTGCTCGGCCGACCCGCTGTTCGCGTTCGAAAGCGCGACCCGCACCGCCCAGGTGCTGCAGGATACGATCGCCGCCGGCATGACCTGGGCGATCGACAAGCCGCTGCGGCCGAGCCTGGTGCGCGACATCGTCGAGATCATCAATGCGGAGCTGCGCCAGCTGCGCACCGCCGGGCTGATCCTGGGCGGGGAGGCGTGGTTCGACGTCGCCAAGAACCCGACGACGAGCCTGTCGGCCGGCAAGGTGACGATCGATTACGATTACACCCCGACGCCGCCGCTGGAATCGATGACGCTGATCCAGCGCATCACCGACAGCTATTTCGCCGATCTCGCCGCCGGCGTCGCCGCCAACGCCGCCTGATCGCGGCGCATCGCCTCTTAGCCCGCCCGATTCGACCGACAGGAGCCCCGCATGGCCTTTCCGCGCAACATCAAGGACATCATGATCTTCAACGCCGGCGCTGCCTATGTCGGCGATGCCATGGCGTTCACCCCGCCGAAGCTGGTCCGCAAGCTCGAAGATCATCGCTCGGGCGGCATGGACCGGCCGGTCAAGATCGACATGGGTGGCGAGGCGCTGGAATGCGAGATCGTCACCGCCAGCCCGATGCGCGATCTCTATGCGCAATATGGCGGCAGCATCTCCGGCCAGATGCTGCGCCTGGTCGGCACCTACCAGAATGACGATACGGGCGAGTTGGACGTGGTCGAGCATGTCGTGCGCGGTCGCACCGAGGAGCTGGACCCCGGCGAACAGAAGGTGGGCGAGAAGACCGAGCAGAAGACCAAGCTCGCGCTCGCCTACTACAAGATGATCTGGAACGGCGAGACGCTGATCGAGGTCGACGTCATCAACATGGTCGAGATCGTGAACGGCATCGACCTTCTCGAGCAGCGGCGCAACGCGCTCGGCATCTGACCCCCGCTCGGCACCGGCCGGGCATCCCCTCCGCCTCCTAGATCGAAAGCCGTCCCATGACTGATACGTCCACCGTCGCCCTCGCCAGCTTCACGCTCGACTATGACATCAAGGTCGCCGACACCGTCGTCCACCAGGCTGGCACGACCGTAACGGTGCGGAAGCCCGGCGCCGGCGAGCTGCGCGGCTTGACCCTCGTCGCGCTAGGCCAGGGTGACTATGCGTCGCTCGAAACCATCGCGCCGCGCATTACATCGCCGATCCTGCACAAGCAGCACGTCGCCGCCATGGACCCGGCCGACCTGATGCAGTTCGGTAGCGAGGTCATCGATTTTTTGTTGCCGAAAGCCGCGAAGGCGGACTTCCCGACCGCGTAGAAGAGCCGATGGCGGATCTGGCGATCGTCTTCCACTGGTCGCCGTCTGTCATGGATCAGATGAGCCTGCCCGAGCTGATGCAGTGGCGCGCGCGTGCCATCGCCCGCCATAATCTCGATCAGTAAGGAACCGCCGTGGCCGATCGCAACCTGCGGATCCGCATGCTGCTCGAAGCGTCGGACAAGTTCACCCGGCCGCTTCGCGATCTCGCCGGCGGCTCCACCAAGGCGGCCGCTTCGTTGAAGGCGATGCGCGATCGGCTCCAGGCTATCGACCGCGCACAGAAGGATATTGCCGGCTTCCGCGAGCTGAAGGGCGGGCTGAAGACGTCGGAGGCCGCGCTCGATGCGGCGCGCACGCGGGTGACAGCGCTCGGCCGCGCGCTGGCGCAGACGGAGGCGCCGAGCCGTAAGCTGCGCGCCGAGTTCAACCAGGCCAAGCGCGAGGCCGCCGGCCTCGAGACGCAGCACCAGGCCAATACCCACCGGCTCGGCGAGCTGCGCGACCGGCTGCGCGCCACCGGCATTGCCACCACCGATCTCACCCGCCACGAACGCGAGTTGCGCCAGGAGGCCAGTCGGACCAACCAGGAGCTGTCCGAACAGACCAGGCGCATGCAGACGCTGGCCGATCGCAGCCGTCGCCTGTCGACCGCACGGGCGGGCTTCGGCCGCAACATGAACATCGCCACCGGCGCGCTCGCCTCCGGCGCCGCCGGCGTCGGGGCCGGCATTGCCGTGGCCCGCCCGGTCACCGGGTCGGTGCGCGAAGCAATGGCCTACCAGTCGGTCATGACCGACATCGCCCAAAAGGCCAATCTGAGCCGCGAGGAAGCGCGCAAGATGGGCCTCGGCCTCATCGCCGCCGCCAAGGCCGCCAACCAGCTTCCCGACGCGCTCCAGGAAGGGGTCGACGTGCTGTCCGGTCTTGGGCTCGATCCGCGCAAGGCGGTCGCCATGATGAAGCCGATCGGCCGCGGCGCTACCGCTTACAAGGCGGAGATCCGCGATCTGTCGGCCGCCGCCTTTGCCGCCAACGACAATCTCAAGGTGCCGATCGCGCAAACCGCCAAGGTCATCGACATCATGGCCGCCGCCGGAAAATCCGGCGCGTTCGAGATCAAGGATATGGCCGGCCAGTTTCCGGCGCTCACCGCCGCCTATCAAGCGCTCGGCCAGACCGGCACGCGCGCGGTCGCGGACCTGGCGGCGGGCGCACAGATCGCGCGCAAGGGCGCCGGCGATGCCGCCACCGCCGGCAACAACCTGCTCAACCTGCTCACCAAGATCGGGTCGAAGGAAACCAACCAGAACTTCGCGAAGTTCGGCATCGATCTTCCCGCCGCGTTGAAGAAGGCCGCGGCCGAGGGCAAAGCGCCGATCGAGGCCATCACGGAGCTGACCGACAAGGCGTTGAAGGGCGACCGCTCGAAGCTCTCCTATCTGTTCGGCGACGCGCAGGTCCAGGGCGCGCTTCGCCCGCTGCTCGAGAACCTGGCCGAGTTTCGCAGGATCCGCGACGACGCCATGAATGCGAAAGGCGTCACCGACACCGACTTTGCCGAACGGCTGAAGGACGGCGCCGAACAGGCCAAGCGCTACGAGATTGCGACCAGGGCACTCGGCCTCACCATGGGCTCGGTGCTGTTGCCCGCCGCGACCTCGCTGATGACCAAGGCGGCCGAGCTGGCGGACCGCTTCGGCGCCTGGGCGGACCGCAACCCGCGCGCCGCCAAGAGCATCGCCATCCTCGCCGCGGCGGTGGCCGGGCTGCTGTTCGTCTTCGGCGGCGCGGCCATCGCACTGGCGGCCGTCATGGCGCCGTTTGCCGCCCTGTCGTTCGTGGCGACGGCGCTCGGGGTCGGGCTGCTGCCCGTCGTCGGCATCGCCACCGCCGTCGTGGCGTCGATCGTGGCGCTCGGCGCCGCTGCCTACCTGATCTACAGCAATTGGGGCGCGATCGGCGGCTTCTTCGGCAACTTGTGGACCGGGATCCAGACCCGGTTCGCAACCGCCAGCGCGGCGGTCACCGGCGTCTTCCAGAACATGTGGAGCGGGGTAAAGGCAATCTTCTCGCTGAGCCTGCTCGATGTTTGGAAGGGGATCGCCTACTTCATCGGCTATGCGTTCGGCGCGCTCGTGCGCTTCGGCACCGCCACTTATGGTTGGTTGACCAGGACACTGCCTGGCCTGCTGGCATCCGGGTGGACCGCAGCCTGGAACATGCTCACTGGCGCCGTCACCGGGTCGTGGGCGTGGCTGACCACGCGGCTGCCGGCGATGCTGGTGAGCGGCTGGAACATGGCGATCAACGCGTTCAAGGGTGCGATGCGCGCGGCGTTCATCACCTTGCCGACGATGTTTTTCGACTTCGGTGTCATGATCATCAAGGGCCTGTGGAACGGGATCAAGAGCGCGCCAGGGCGACTGTGGAACGCCGGCAAGGCGTTGGCGTCTTCGCTGTCCGGCGGGTTCAAGGACGGCGCGGCTATCCGCTCGCCCAGCCGTGTCTTCAGGGCGTTGGGCGGCCACGTCATGAACGGCCTGACCTTGGGCTTGGCCGGCGGCGAACGCGGACCGATCGACCGGATCAGGCGCCTGGCGCCCACCATGGCAGCCGCGCTGGCGCTACCAGCGGCCCCCGCCATGGCCACTGCAAAGGTCGCCATCGATGCCACCCCGCGCATGGCTCCTCGGGGTGCCGACCATAGCGAGGCCGGTTTCAGATCGAGCGGCCGAGGCGCCTCCCGTGCAGGGAGCTATGGCGGCGACACCTACAACATCACAGTCCAGGCTGCTCCCGGCCAGGACGAACAGATGATCGTGCGGTTGCTCGAACAGGCGCTTCGCAAGATCGAGCGGGACAAGGCCGCCCGCGCCCGCTCGACCTACGCCGACTCCCAGGACGGATAATTCACCATGATGATGTCGCTCGGCCTGTTCCTCTTCAGCCTCCCAACGCTCGCCTATCAGGAGCTGCAACGCCGCACCGATTACCGCCACGCGCAGCAGGCCCGCGTCGGTGCGCGCGACGCCTCGCAATTCCTCGGGGTCGGCGACGAGACCATTGCGCTCAATGGGTCCGCCATCGCCGAGCTGCAGGATGGACAGGCGTCGCTTGACCAGCTGCGCGACATGGGGGCCAGCGGCGAGGCATGGTCGCTGGTCGACGGCTCCGGCCGAGCGTACGGCGCCTATGTCATCACCGGCCTGGACGAACGCCACCGCGAGTTCCATGCCGACGGCACCGCGCGCCAGATCGACTTCGGCATCGATCTCCGCCGCGTCGACGACAGCGCCGCCACGGCGGAACCGCTGGGCATTGCCAGCTTCGGTCTGTTCTGATGGGGCAGACGTCGTTCGTCGCCAACGTCGCCGCCTTCCGCGTCCTGCTCGACGGCACCGACCTGACCGCCCGCTTCGCCCCGCGCCTGGTGTCATTGACGCTGACCGAGAAACGCGGCGACGAAGCCGATCAGCTCGACGTCGTCATCGACGACAGCGACGGGCGCATGGCGCTCCCGCGCGCCGGCGCGCGACTGTCGGTCGCGCTCGGCTGGGCGAGCGGCAGTCAGGTGCAACCCGGGTTGATCGACAAGGGCAGCTTTGTCGTCGACGAGGTCGCCCATGATGGCCCGCCCGACCGCATCACGATCCGCGCGCGCGCCGCCGACTTCACCAGCGCCGGCCGCGCACGCCGCGAACAGAGCTGGCGCGCCACCACGCTCGGCGCGATCGTCACCGAAATCGCAAAGCGCCAGGCGCTCGAGCCGCATGTCGCGCCGGCGCTGGCGTCGATCCCGGTGCCGTATCTGGCGCAAAGCCGCGAAGGCGATTTGGCGCTACTCAAGCGGCTCGGCCGGGAGCATGACGCCGTGGCCACGATCAAGGCGGGGCGGCTGATCTTCGCGGCGATCGGCGCGGGCGTCACCGCGTCCGGCCGGACGATCCCCACCGCCACCTTCCGCCGACAGGACGGCGACCAGCACAGCTACACCGTCGAAAAGCGCGACGAGGCCAGCGGAGTCACCGCCGACTGGCACGATCGCGCCACTGCGAAAAAGCAGAGCGTGACCGCAGGAACGGAGGGCAAGACACGCAAGCTGGCCAAGGTCTATGCGAGCGAGGATGCCGCCAAGAAAGCCGCCTCGGCCGAGCTGGGCCGCGCCGCCCGCGCGCCGCGCAAGCTGACTCTTGCGCCGGCGCTCGGCCGGCCGGATCTGCACCCCGAACAGCGCCTGAAGGTGACGGGATTCAAGAGCGAGATCGATGCCGCCTCATGGCTAATCGCGGAGGTGACGCATACGCTGGACGGCAACGGCGGGTTGAGCAGCACGCTTTCGCTGGAAGCCGCCTGATCACGCCGCTGTGCGGTGCAACGCCGCCGCCGCCATCTCCGGTTCGCGATCGATCACCACCAGATAGGACCGGACCGCCGGGGGCGGCATCGTCCTGCCGATCTCATACTGCCGGATATTGGCGACCGGGATCCCGTATCGCTCGGCGAACGCATCCTGCGAAAGCCCCAGCCGGTTGCGCAGCTTGCGGATCGTCCGCCCCATCTGCGCCCGCTCGACCGCCGCCGCGTCGACGGCGAAGTCCTCCGGATCGTTCGGATCGGCCTCAATGGCCATGATAGGCTCTTTCTTCACCAGCGTTGCTCCTGCGCACCGAAATGAACCGGACGACCGCACCGCGCATGACATGCACGCCGGTGTGAAGCCGCCCGTTCACCAGACCCACCACCTTGTAACGATCCTCGCCATCCTCGGGGCGGACGGTCGCGATCACCAGATGATCCGCATCGTCGAAGATCGCCGCGCCCAGCGCCAGCGGGACGCCGTGGCGCTCCCGGTTGATCGCATCCTTGGCGGGGTCGAACTCGATCTGCATGGCCACACTATGTGTGATTTACATAGTCACGTCAAGCCGGAACCGCGAACACCCAGCATTGCTTGGATCGCCGCGTCACGCCATTGCTTGTCCCCAATGAACCGGGGGTTAGATATCCTGCACCGGCGTCACTGGCCACTGATCGTGGTCGGGAACCATCCTCAGTATCATGGAAGCGCCGTCCAACCCGCGACGCTCAATGAAGCCACGTCATCGTCGCCGATCGGGCTCATGTCATAACCCTGCGATCCTGCACCACGATACCACTCATAATTTACCCGCTTGAACCGCAGCAGGGAGGCTGTTTCTTCGAAGGTATCTTGAACCGACTTGATATTGCGATTGGCAGCGAACAGGCCCCCCGTGAACCGCATCGTGTTGAACCCCGCACCGAGTGTAGCAACATCGATATCACTCTCCCAAAGCGCTTTATCCAAGACGGGCCCCTCCGCCTTGCGCAGCGCAGGAAACAGCCGCTTCTGCACGCCGGCAAGCAATGATTTGAAAGTTTGCCGCTCCGCCTCATCGGAGCCAATAAGAGCCATGTCCGAGCCGTCCGCGTACACCTTTGCCCAGGCCCCGATCGCAGCCAATTGCAGCTGAATCATCTCTTTGCTCGCAATCTCTTCCTTGAGCGGAAGCTCATATTTGCGCAGCGACGCGATCTCGCGCCGAAGTTGCGCAAGATAGGCTTCCTTCTGAGGCGAGACTATCGGGACGCTGACCTTCGCCACCGGCACCGCAGGCGCCTTCCCACGTTCCGCCATAGCGATCTGAGAAGTCGTTCCGGTAATGGGCAAATCAGGACGTTTGGCCATTGCCCCGATCGTCAGAAAGCCAGCAAAGCCGGAAATGAAGCCAACGGTGACGGCCCATTTCCGTGGCAAGCCGTATCGCGCCAGCCCGGGACGCAAGGGTGGCGCGGCCATAGCTGCAGAAAGTAGCAGAAGCACAACAGCCAGGATCATGCGGTCGGACGCCGCGCCAATCGCTAGCAGAAGGGCTAACGCCACCCAAAGCCAACCTGCAGCCCGTCCCACTCTCGATAGCATAAATTTCCCCTAGATCTTGCGACCCACCCAGATCACGCGGCCCACCACGAACATCTCGTCGTCGGCGAGCATCTCGTCCGACACCAGCGGGTTGTCCGACATCAACTTCCACCCACCGCCGCCGCGCCGCCGCACCCGCTTGATCGCGCCCAGTTCGCCAAAGCCGATCGCCCAGATCCGGTCCTGGTCGATGATGCGCGTGTCGGAACGGTCGATCAGCACGATGTCGCCGTCCATTACCGTCGGCTGCATCGAGTCTCCCCGGCCGCGCGCGAAGAACAGCAACTCCACCGGCGATTTCGTGACCGATTCCAGCCACGCGCGGGGGAACGGGATCGACGTCATGTCGGCCCCTTCGATCACGATCGTGCCGCCGCCCATCCCATATTGAATGTCCATTTCCGGGATCATGAGCAGGTCAAGCTGCTCGGCGACCGTCTCTGGAGTTGGCGCCGGTGCAGCTCCCAAGCTAGGATCCTGGGTCTCGCCGGTAAGATATGCGGGGGTAGTTTCGAGTTCCCGCGCCACCCGGTGGAGATGCGACGATCCTTGCGAAATGCCGCTCACGATCTTTGCGATAGCGCCTTGGGTGACACCTACACGACGAGCCAGTTCGGATTGGGAAAGCCCCTTTACCGCCAGCCGCTCCCGCACTCGTTCCGCCACGATCATGGCTCATGACCTATCGCTTAAGGAATAATCGGCTATCGGAGAATTCTCATTGACCACCTAATCCGCATGGAATAGGTGAATACTTATGGAACAATCTCCAACGCCTTATGAAGCCTTGAGGGCAGCAGTGAACCGGATCGGCAGTCAGTCGGCCATGGCGCGGCTCTGCGGGATCGGGCAGCCGGCCGTTTGGAAGTGGCTGCAGAGCAGCAAGCGCATACCGGCTGAATATGTTCTGTCGGTTGAAGCGGCCACCGGTGTTTCCCGTCATCATCTCCGCCCGGACATCTATCCGGAGGACACTGCACCTTTAGTCGCAAAGTCCGAGCCGGTCGCTTGCGATCCCGCTCCAAAAAAGAAGGCGGCACGGGCATGAGGCGCAAGCTAACACCCGCGGAAGTTCGGGCACGGGCCGCTGCAATGGCCCGCATCAGTGCCGAAATCAGCAGCAGTTGTGGTGATACCGAGGGTGCCCAGGCGCTGCTTGATCTCGCCCGGTTGATCGCTCGTATGCGCCTGACAAGCGATCAACTAGAAAATGGAGGGAGCGGGGTATGACCAAGCCTCGCCCTGCCCTCACCTTCGCCCAGGCCGTCACCCGCATCGCCGGTCTGATCGGCTACCCCGAAGCCGCCCGCCTGGTCGGCCGGTCCGAGCGCACCGTGCGCTATTGGAGCGAAGACGATCAGGACGGCGAACCGCGCTTGCAGGATGCGCTGTCCCTCGACCTCGCTTGGCGCGCGGCCGGCGGCGATGGCGCGCCGATCCTGGACAGCTATGCCGCGCAGCTTGATGTCGCGTTTGCCGACGATCTCGCCTGCCGGCTCGAACTTACCACCGACATCGGCCTTGCCGCCCAGGATGTCGGCGAAGCCATCCAGCATGCGCTGGCCGTGACCGCGAGCGGGGCATCACCCGCCATGGTTCACCGCGCGATTGCCGAGACAGAGGAAGCGCGCGGACGGCTGACGTCGATCCTGCGCCGCCTCGCCAGTTTCCTGAAGCCGGCCGGGGTGGCCGGCGCAGGATCAGTGGGGGGAGCCCAGAAGTGAAGCGCGTTCAACGTCCTAGGAATATCGGCATCGGTTGCCCGCATTGCAGCAACCGCATGATCACGCGAACCAGCGAGCAGGTGACGTCCACCGTCCGCGAAACCCGCATGGCCTGCGACGGCTGCGGCTTCAGCTGCGTCGCGCAGCTGTCGATCATCTTGACCGTCCGCGCCAGCGAGCGGCCGAACCCGGACATCCGCCTCCCTTTCTCCAGCAAGGGCCTGGCGGACCCACGACATCGATCGCCGTTGCGGCCCGCCAACGACATTGCGCCGGCACCGGCAAATGACGACGCCGTCCTGCCCCCGGCCGCGGCGACCATCGCCTCCGGCTGATCTCACGCGGGCCGCGCCGCCCGCCTGACGCACCAGTGCCCCGAACTCACCCACCCGGCCGCGGCTCCCCCGCCGCCGGGAACGCCCCCGCCTTGCCCGGCAAAGGAGCCCAACGATGCTACCCGATCCTTCGACCTCGCAACCTTCCGCCGGCCGCGCCGGTGACGTCGCCATCTCGGCCGCCATTGCGCATCCGCGCTGGGTCGGGCTGGGGATTGCGATCCTGGTCGCCTTCTTCGTCGTCCCCGCGCTGCTGATCGTCGCGTTCGCACGCCTGCAGGGCGCCCGCCGGTGACGCCCGCCGCCTATCTCCGCACCCGCCGCGCCGCTGCCGGCCTGACCCTGGATGCCGCCGCCTGCGCACTCGCACCGCGCATCGCCGATCGCCGCGTCGCCTATGCGCTGCTCCGCCTGTGGGAAACGGACGGTGTCGTGGGGGAGGCGGGTGACGTTGCCCGGCTCCGGACGCTGTATCCGTTCGACGTCGACGTGTACCGCCAGCTGGCGGAGGAACCCGCGGATCGCCACCCGACGATCTGCACCGGCTGCGGCTGTACGCAGAACGACGCCTGCATCGATGACGTTTCGACCGCCTGCCATTGGGTCGCCGACGACCTCTGCAGCGCGTGCGAGGATAGCGCCACCCGCTCATCGGTCGCCTGGATGTATCGTGCGATCGTCCACAGCACCGACGGCGAAGGGGCTACCGCATGAGCTATCAGTTCATTGCCTGGGACCATGTGTCGCCGGTCGTGCGTGCAATCCATGCGCAGGCATGCCGCTGCCCCGGCTGCCGTCATCCAGGCGTGCTGCGTGGCGATCCGCGCGAGCGCCGCGTCCGCGCCGTCATGTTCACGATCGCCACGCTGATCGGCGGGACGCTGGGCTACGCCATCACGCCGCAGCAGATCGCGGCCGGTGTCGCGGGGCTGTTCCTGTGATGCGCGTCGATCCGGCCCAGAACCGTCCGGCGCCGGGCGATCGGCAGGCCGGCGGGTCGGCCGGCCTGCCGCCGAATTCCGAGGCAGTCGCGGTTGCCCCCGCGACTGTGAGCATGACTGCCCGGTCGGACCTCTGCGCTCCGGGCGCCCCTCGACTGGCCCCGGAGAATGTCCCCATGTCCACCAAAGCATCGACCACGTCAAAGCCCCGTGCGGCGAAATCCCGCACGATCGATCCGTCACCGGCCGCACCGCCGCCGGCGGCGATCGTCGAGACGATCGTCCAGCTGGTGCCGCTCGCGCTGCTCGACCGCGCCCCGGAAAATGTCCGCGTCACCCGCGTGGCCGAAGACGCCGCCGAGCTGGCGGACGACATCGCCGCGCACGGGCTGCTGCAATCACTGATCGGCTATCAGGATGCCTCGCAGAATATTTTTCCGGACGGCTTCACCTGGATCGTGGGGGGCGGGCGCCGGCTGGCGGCGCTGGGCATCCTGCGCGAGCGCGGCCTGATCGGTGACGACTACCGCGTCCCGGTCCTGGTGCGCGGCATGGACGAAGCGATCGAGCTGTCGCTGTCGGAAAATCTCGCCCGCCGCGACATGAGCCCGGCCGACGAGTTCTTCGCGTTCGAGCATCTCATGCGGCCGGGCACGATCGACGCCGCCGGCCTGGCCAAGCGGTTCGGCTTTACCGAACGCTATGTGAAGCAGCGCCTCCGCCTCGCCCAGCTCGCGCCGGCGATCCTGGAGGCGCTGCGCGACCGCAAGCTGACGCTCGACGCCGCCATGGCCTACGCCACCAGCCAGGATCGCGATCTGCAGCTGCGCGTGTTTGCCGTTCACAACCGCGTCGGGGCCTGGAAATCGCACGACGTCGATGCGATCCGGCGCGACTTGGCGATCAAGATCATGACCGCCGATAGCGCGGTCGTGCGGTTCATCGGGCTGGAAGCCTATGAAGCCGCCGGCGGTCGCTACGACGACGATCTCTTCGCGAACCCGCTGGCAGACAATGGCCGCAGACTGGCCGACAGCATGCTCGCCAAGCGCCTTGCGGTCGAGAAGATCCAGGACGGCCTGGTCGAGACCGTGTCACGCCTCAACCGTGATGGGGCAGGGATCAACGCCGGCGCCCTGATCGCCCCCGATCTCGAGGTTGGCTACTGGCAGTGGACCCGCCCCAAGCCGCCCGCCGGGTTCGTCGAGATCCAGTGCCAGTACGACAAGGAAAAGCGCTGGAACGCCGCCCGCAATTGCGGCGCGCAGGTCAAGGGCATCGTCGGCCTCGATACCCAGGGCAGGCTGGTCCTGGTCGATAGCGTCTTCTTCGTCGACAAGGACAAAGCCAAGGAAGTCCGGCCGCCGGAACCCAAGCGGGAGGTGTATGTCGCGCCGACCTTGGAGGAGCGGCAGGAGGCGCAGCGCGCACGCGACGTCGATCTCTGGTCGCACCGCCTGGGATTGGGCGGGTTCGAAGATACCAAATTCGCCGGGCGCGCATTCTGGCCGCAGCCTTATCAGGACAAGACCGCGCCGATGATCCACCCGACGCTCGGGGCGGGACATGCGGTCTATGTCCGCCTGTTCGTGCCCCAGGCCGACGCCGACGCCCAGGTCGGCGCGGCCAAGGCGCACCTGGATGAAGAGCAACGCGCGCGGGGTGCACTGGTCCAGGCCGAGGCTCGCACCGGCGGCATCGACCCCGCCGATGAACAGCCCGCCGTGATCATCGCGGACGGCGAAACCTTCTACCGCTGGTCGGATGGCTTCTACGCCGACCAGCCCGAGAACGACGAACGTCGCTACATCGACGCGTTCGGAAGCCTCACGGTGCTGCTCGACGGGGTCGCTGTCGTCGACCGCTATTTCGCGACCTTCGCGGAATATGAGCGGCACCGATCGGGATCGGGCGGCGCCAACGTCGACGATCCGGAGGCAGGCCAGTGACCTGCCCGATCTGCGCCGAAGACAATGATTGGGACGACGATCAGGTCAATGATCGCGCCGCATTGATCGACTTCGTCGGCGCGCTGCTCGCCGACGATCGCCGCCTCGCCCGCGTAATGGCGGGGCGCATCTTCACCGATGGTGATCTCACCGCCGTCGACGCGGCGATCTTCCGCGCACCCGCCTACCAAAGGGAGAAAGTGCATGGCTGACGACATCGTCGCCGCCGACCAGCTGCGCCTGTTCATCGAACGCATCGAGCGGCTCGAGGAAGAGAAGAAGGGCATGAGCGACGACATTCGCGACGTCTATCTCGAAGCCAAGAGCCAGGGCTTCGACGGCAAGACGATGCGGTCCATCGTCCGCCTGCGTAAAATGGAGAAGGACGCGCGCGACGAGATGGACGCGCTCCTCGAAACCTATCGCAACGCGCTGGGCCTGCACTGATGCGCGCCTCCGTAACAACGGCCCGGCGCCGCTGCACCGCGCCGGGCTGCATTACGCCGCTCCCGACTGCGATGCTGCTGTGTCGCGATCATTGGGCGCGTCTGCCGGCACGGCTGCAGAACGACATCACCGCCGCCTGGCGCCAGGGCCGGATAGACGACTGGCGCGCCGCCGGCCGCCGCGCCGTCTCCTGGTTTGATGCGAACCCTGACACTCGCCTGACCCCCGCGCCCCGCTGGGCGCGGTTCGAGGCTACGCATCCGGAGCCGCGGCCATGACCATCACCGCATATCCACTCGCCTGGCCGTCGGGCCGCCCCCGTGCGTGCAGCACCGCGCCGGCCCGCTTCCGCGCGGGCAATCGGGGCGGGGAGAGCGTGTCGCTCGACATGGCACGCGATCGGGCGGAGCTGCAGCTGACGAAGCTCGGCGCGACCAACGTCATCTTGTCGATGAACATCAAGCTGACCCTGACCGGACGTCGCGACATGAACGCCAGCCGCGGCGAGCCAGTCGATGTCGGCGCCGCCATCTATTTCGATCTTGAAAATCGACCGCATGTCCTGGCCTGCGACAAGTGGGATCGGGTCGCCGACAACATCGCAGCGATCGCCGCTCATATCGAGGCGCTGCGCGGCCAGGAACGCTGGGGCGTAGCCGATCTGCGCCAAGCATTTGCCGGCCATCTCGCCTTGCCGGCGCCTGAAAGCTGGTGGGATATCCTGCGGGTAAGCCCAACGGCCCCGGAGGCCGAAATCGGCGCAGCGTATCGGGGTCTCGCCATGGCCATGCACCCCGACCGCGGCGGCGACCGCGACGGGTGGGCACGAGTCCAAGCGGCGTATGACCAGGCGAAGAGTGCGCGGTCGTGACGCCGTCGCATCGTGCCTGGGCCGAGCGCTTCGTCGGCGATCTGGAAGCGAAGATCATCCTTCATGAAGGCGTCGGAACCGGGAGAGAAGGCGAGGCCGTAATCCTGTCATGCCTGCGGGCCATTATCGTCCGTCACCGTGATGCGCTCGCAGCGGCGCCGATCACCGTGGCGCAGCCGACGTCGGCGGTTCCGGTTGCACCCGTTTCCGCCGGCCCAGCTGGTGCCGCGGAGATCCTGACCGGGACGTGGCGCCAGCGCATGTTGCGCAGCGCGGAAACGATGCGATCGGCTGGCCAGGAGGCCGTGGCACAAAACTACGAGGCCCATGCTGCACGCGCCCGGCCGGACGGCAGCCGCCCTGATGATGATCAGCCTGCGGCGGCAACGGCGATTGACGAGGCGGCGCAGAGGCGGCTCGCTGCCGTCGCGACGTTCAGTGCCGGCCCACAACTGGCGATGTTCTGATGGCGTCCGCACTCCTCGTTCGTCAGACGTCAACCTCGCGCGACGTGATCGGCGGCTGTTTCGTCTGTCACGGGGCCGCCGCGAATTGGTTCGGCCCGCAAGCCCAAGGAACCGCAGCGCGCCATCACGATGCTACCGGCCACGCGACTTGGGCGGAGGTGGTCATGACCGTCCGGTACGGCCGCAACGACTCGGACGGCCTTCAACTCGATATTGAAACCGCGATCGCCGCGCGGTCGCCATGACCGGCGCCCTTCCACCCACAACCGAATGCGAATCACCCGAGGACGCCATGCCTGACCGCCACGCCCCCATCGCCGACAGCATCCTACGCCTTCCCGCCGTAATCGAACGCACCGGCCTGAGTCGCGCCTCGATCTACCGGCTGATGGGAATCGGCCTGTTCCCGAAAAAGCACCCGCTCGCCATGCGCGCAGTCGGCTGGAAACGCTCCGAAATCGACCACTGGATCAACACGCGCATGGTGACCTGACGGCCGGCAGGCAGATCGATTGGGGGTATTTCCGGGGGTATCCGGACTTGGGGGTAACGAAAAATGCTTGATAATTCCGCGCCATATCTGGATAGATCGATTGTAGCCCTGTCCACCATCCACCCCGCGACGATCGGTGGATCCGCACGCGGCGGTACGCCGGATCGGTGGCCGGTGCAGGGCCGGATGGGCGGCGCCAAGCAGCCGACAAAGACCGGATCGCGACAGGAGCCATAAGCCTATGACGCGTTTTCTACTCCCGTCCTGCCTGTTGGTGGCCGCAGGCTGCGCCCAGGCACAGACCGTGCTGTGGCAGGACCATTTCGACAAGCGCATCGCCGGACGTTGGAAAGCCGATGCCGAACGATTTTCCGGGGTGCCGTCCGACGAGACGCGCGCGGGGAACGGCGAATCCCAGCGCTATGATCCCGGCCAGATCCGGATCGCCAAGGGCCTGTTGCAGATCGACGGACGGATGATGACGGAAGGCGAGCGCCGTCGGTGGGCCGAACGGGTGCGCGATCCGAAGTTCAAATATGCCGGTTCCAACCTGCGCAACATGTTGCAGATCGATCGGGTTTCCGGACAGATCACGACGTTTCCCGCGACGCCGTTTGCCCCCGGGACGCGTTTGTCCGCACGGGTGAAGTTGCCGGTCGCGGCGGCCGCCTGGCCCGCGGTATGGGGCTATGACTATGTCAACCACACCGAAATCGATGTCTTCGAGGGTTCCGGCCGAGCGGGAAGCGATCCGCAGGGCAATGTATCGCAGGCCATGCACGATGGCGAATCCAAGGTGAATTCGGGGTGCCCGAAGGTCGCGATCCCGACGGAAGGCTGGCACGAATTCTACGCCGACTGGCGTGATCCGAAAAAGATCGTGTTCGGATATGACGGCCGGGTGAACTGCACCGTGGCGACCACGCCGCGCATGACCAAGCCGATGGTCATCATGATCGGCATGGCGATCGGGTCGAGCGGATGGCCCTGGATCGGCCAACCCGCCCCCGGCGATGCCAAGCCGCGCTTTCTGGTTGATTGGGTGAAGGTGGAGCGCTGATCCGGACGGCGCGCTACGCCGTCCGTCCAGTTTGATCGCGATGATGACCGGTCAGGCGGCCGTCGCCGTCGCCGGTTTGCGTCCGCGCTTCTTCGGTGCGGGTGCCGGGGTCGGTGCTGGCGCCGCCGGTTTGCGGCCGAGGCCGATGGCATTGGCCAGCGCCCGGCGCTGTTCGGTGTAGTTGGGCGCCACCATCGGGTAAGTTTCGGGCAGTTTCCATTTCGCGCGATATTGTTCGGGCGACATGTCGAAGCGCGTGCGGAGATATCGCCGCAACATCTTCAGTTTCTTTCCGTCTTCAAGGCAGATGATGTAGTCCGGCTTGACCGAACCGCGGATGGGGACGGCGGGTTGCGGCTCCGCCTCCGGTTGAACCACGGGATCTCCGGCAGTCGCAAGAGCAGCGTGGACCTGCTTGATCAGCATGGGCAGATCTTCGATCGCGACGATATTGTTGCCGACATGCGCAGCGACGATATCTGCGGTCAGTGCGAGAATGGTTTCGTCTGGTTCGGTCGTCATCGTGCATGCCCCATAATCGCTTTATTGCGGCATGGTGGTATATCTGTCGCCCCAAGGCAATATGAATCCCGATATTGTCTATTTCATAATATAAAATGCCTTTGCGCTGTATCGGCGCGACAAGAAGTCGGCATCGCGGGTGCGGGACTTGCGAGGCGCGGGTGCGGTACGGATTGACGGACCGGGCGCGGCGTTCCATCCCTGCGGCTCCTTGTCGTGCCGGAGCTTTGCCGTCGATGTCGTCTCTCCTTAGTGCCCGTCTCGCCGCGCGTGCGGCTTGTCTGCTGTCCGTTGCCCTGCCCGCGATCGCGACCGCGCAGCCTGTCCAGACGATGCCGGCGGTCACGCCGGTGCCGAACGCGGTGCCGGCGGCGCGTGACGTCGCCTATCCCGGCACGCTGAAGCTGGTGGTGGATGCGACCGACGTGCAGCGCGGGATCTTCACGGTGCGGGAGACGATCCCGGTCACCGCCGCGGGACGGACGACCCTGCTCTATCCGAAATGGCTGCCCGGAAATCATGCACCGCGCGGCAGCATCGACGATGTGGCGGGCCTGAAGATCAGCGCGGGTGGGCAGGTGTTGCGCTGGGTTCGCGACCCGGTCGAAGTCTATGCCATCCATGTCGACGTGCCGCAGGGCGCGACCGAGCTGTCGGTCGAATTCCAATATGTCTCGCCCGTGGCGGGTGCGCAGGGGCGGGTGGTGATGACGCCCGAGATGCTGAACCTGCAATGGAACCTGACCGCCTTCTATCCGGCCGGCTATTATGTGCGCCGGATTCCCGTGGCGGCGACCGCGATCCTGCCGGCGGGATGGCGGTACGGCGTCGCATTGGAGCCGGTCGATCCGGCGGCGACCGGCACGGTGGCGTTCAAACCGGTGTCGTTCGAGACGCTGGTCGACAGTCCGATGTTCGCGGGCGCCTATTTCCGGCAGGAGCAGCTGGCGCCGGGCGTGCGGCTGAACATCGTGGCGGATACGCCGGAGGAACTGGCGGCGACGCCCGAGCAGATCCAGAAGCACAGGAATCTGGTGGCGCAGGCGACGCGGCTGTTCGGCGCGCAGCATTATGACCATTATGATTTCCTGCTGGCCATCACCGACAAGATGGGCAGCATCGGCCTGGAGCATCACCGGTCGTCGGAAAATGGCGTCGATCCGGGGTATTTCACCAAGTGGGACGACGGGGCCGGCGAACGCAACCTGTTGCCCCACGAATATACGCATAGCTGGGACGGCAAATATCGGCGTGGCGCCGATCTTTATACCGCAGAATATTCGGTACCGATGCGCAATTCGCTGCTGTGGGTATATGAAGGGCAGACTCAATATTGGGGCTATGTGCTGCAGGCGCGGTCCGGGCTGGTGTCCAAGGAGGATACGCTTGCCGCCTATGCGTCGATCGCGGCGCAGCTGGATACGCGGCCCGGCCGGACGTGGCGGCCACTGGTCGACACCACCAACGATCCGATCCTGTCCGCACGGCGCCCACAACCCTGGGTCAGCTGGCAGCGGTCGGAGGATTATTACAATGAGGGGCTGCTGATCTGGCTGGAAGCGGACATGCAGATCCGCGAACTGACCAGGGGTCGGAAGTCGCTGGACGATTTCGCCAAGCTGTTCTTCGGGGTCAACGATCGCGACTGGGGCGTGCTGACCTATACGTTCGCCGACGTGGCGGCGACGCTGAACCGGGTCGTGCCCTATGATTGGAACGGGTTCCTGGATGCGCGCGTCAACCAGATCGCGCCGCGTGCGCCGCTCGCCTGGCTGGAGAAGGGCGGATACCGGCTGGTCTATGCCGCCGAGCCGACACAATGGTGGAAGAACCGCGAGAAGACGGCGAAGAACAGTGATTTCACCTATTCGCTGGGATTCAGCGTCGCGTCGGACGGCGCGCTGGGCCAGGTGATATGGGACAGCCCGGCATTTCGCGCTGGCCTGACCAACAGCGCGATGCTGACCGCCGTCGGGGGCAAGGCGTATAGCGGGGATGCGTTGAAAGCGGCGATCAAGGCGGCGCAGACCAGTCGCCAGCCGATCCAGTTGCTGGTGAAGCAGGGCGATCGGTATCGCACGGTTGCCATCCCATATTATGACGGGCCGAAATATCCGCGGCTGGAAAAGACGGGGGCGGGGACGACGCGGCTCGACACGCTGCTGACGGCGCGCTGATCGGCGGCTGCGCGGCGATGTGGCGGTTCTGGGTCGATCGCGGCGGCACGTTCACCGATATCGTGGCGCGCGCGCCGGACGGAACGATCCGGACCGCGAAGCTGCTGTCGGAGGATCCCGGACGCCATGACGATGCGGCGGTGGCGGGCATCCGCCGGCTGACGGGTATGGAAACCGGGCCGTTGCCGCCGCTGGAACTGCGGATGGGGACGACGGTCGCCACCAACGCCTTGCTGGAACGGACGGGAACCCCGACCCTGCTCGCGATCACCGCCGGGTTCGGCGACGCGCTCCGCATCGGCAACCAGAACCGTCCGGATATCTTCGCGCGCGACATCCGCCTGCCGGAGCCGCTCTATGCCGATGTGGTGGAGATTGCCGAGCGGGTGACATCGGACGGGGTGGTGCTGGCGACGCCGGATCCGGCGCGGGTGCGCGCGGACCTGACGGCGGCGCATGCGCGCGGGATGGAGGCGATCGCGATCGTGCTGATGCACGGGCACCGGCATCCCGCGCATGAACGGATGGTGGCGGACATCGCGCGCGAGGTCGGGTTCGCGCAGGTGTCGGTCAGCCATGTCGTCGGGCCGCTGGTCAAGCTGATCGGGCGGGGCGATACCACTGTCGCAGACGCCTATCTTTCGCCGGGGCTGGCCGCCTATGTCGATCGGGTGCGCGCGGCGCTGGGCGGGCAGGCGCGCGCCCTGTTCATGCGATCGAGCGGTGGGTTGGTCAAGGGCGCGCTGTTCCACGGGCGCGACGCCATCCTGTCGGGGCCTGCGGGCGGGATCGTCGGCATGGCGCACAGCGCGGCGGCGGCGGGGGTATCCGACGTGATCGGGTTCGACATGGGCGGGACGTCGACCGACGTGTCGCATTATGCGGGCCGTTACGAACGCACCAATGAAGGCGTGATCGCGGGTGTGCGCATCCGCGCGCCGATGATGCGCATCCATACCGTGGCCGCCGGGGGCGGATCGATCTGCACGGTCGAAGCGGGGCGGTTCCGGGTCGGGCCGGCGTCGGCCGGTGCGGTGCCGGGGCCGGCCTGTTACCGCCGCGGCGGGCCGCTGACCGTCACCGATTGCAACCTGTTGCTCGGGCGGATCCGTGCCGAGCATTTTCCCAACCTGTTCGGGCCGACAGGGGACGCGCCGCTGGACCGCGACGCGGTTGCGGCCCGTTTTGCCGAGCTGGACCTGACCATGGCGGCAGAGGTGGCGGCGGAGGGGTTCCTGGCGATCGCGGTCGCCAACATGGCCAATGCGATCAAGGCGATCTCCACCGCGCGCGGGCATGATGTAACACGCTATACGCTCGCCTGCTTCGGCGGGGCGGGCGGGCAGCATGCGTGCCTGGTCGCCGACGCGCTGGGGATGCGCCGGGTGATGATCCACCGCTATGCCAGCCTGTTGTCCGCTTACGGCATGGGCCTGGCGCAGCAGTCGGCCGTGCGCGAACGCACGTTGGGCATCCCGTTGGACGAGGCGGCCGGGCCGGCGATCACGGCGGCGGTCGCGACGCTGGCCGCGGCGGCGCGCGCCGAACTGGCGGAGCAGGGGATCATGGACGCGCGGATCGAGGGCAGCGCGCAACTGCGCCAGCCGGGTAGCGAAAGCGCGATCGAGGTGACGCTGGACGCACCGGCCGCCATGGCAGTCGCGTACGCCGCTGCCTATCGCGCGCGGTTCGGCTATGGCAGCGATGCGGTGCCGGTGCTGGACATGCTGCGGATCGAAGCGGTGGCGGCGGGCGATGCCGGCGACGATATCAGATGGGCGCCCACAGGCGCGGACGTCACCGAAACCGTCACCGCCTGGATGGATGGCGGGCCACGCGACGTGGCGGTGCGCCGGCGGGGCACGTTGGCGGCGGATACGCACATTTCCGGGCCGGCGCTGATCGTCGATGCGACATCGACCGTGGTGGTCGATCCGGGCTGGGCGGCTCGGGTCGATGCGCTCGGCAATCTGATGCTGGAGCGCGTCGCGGCGGTCGCGGACGTCGCGGTCGGGCCGGCGCTGGATCCGGTGCGGCTGGAAATCTTCGACGGGCAGTTCATGAGCATCGCAGAGGAGATGGGCGCCGCGCTTCAACACAGCGCATCGTCGGTCAACATCCGCGAACGCCTGGATTTTTCCTGCGCGCTGTTCGACGGTGGCGGCAACCTGATCGCCAATGCACCGCATATTCCGGTGCATCTGGGATCGATGGGCGACGGCATCCGCACCATCCTGAACCAGCGGGGCGGCGCGGCCGACGGACGCGGGATCCGGCGGGGAGACGTCTATGCGCTGAACGCGCCCTATGCCGGTGGGACGCATCTGCCCGACCTGACCGTGGTGATGCCGGTGTTCGCGACAAGTGGGGGCGATGCACCCGATTTCTTCGTCGCGGCGCGCGGGCACCATGCCGACATCGGCGGATCGACGCCCGGATCGATGCCGCCGGCCAGCACCAGCGTGCTGGAGGAAGGCGTGCTGTTCGACGACGTGCTGGTGGTGGACGAAGGACGATTCCGGGAACGTGCGGTGCGCGCGCTGCTGGCCGGAGGTGCATGGCCGGCGCGCGACCCCGACCGCAACATCGCCGACCTGCGGGCGCAGATCGCCGCCTGCGCGCGCGGCCGGGCGGGGCTGGATATGCTGGTGGACGGCTATGGCCTGGTCACCGTCGCGGCCTATATGGAGCATGTCCAGGCGAATGCCGATGCCGCGGTAAAGGCTTTGATCGCGGAGCTGGCGGACGGTGCCTTCAGCTATGAGATGGACGGCGGCGCGGTGGTGCGGGTGGCGGTGACGATCGATCGGACCGCGCGCACCGCGCGGGTGGATTTCACCGGCACCAGCGCGCAGTTGCCAACCAATTTCAACGCACCGCGATCGATCACGCGGGCCGCGGTGATGTATGTGTTCCGGACACTGGTGGCGGGTGCGATCCCGATGAATGACGGGTGCCTGCGCAGCGTGGAGATCGTCGTGCCCGATGGATCGATGCTGGCGCCGCGCTATCCCGCGGCGGTGGTGGCGGGGAATGTCGAGACGAGCCAGGTCGTGACCGATGCGCTGTACGGTGCGCTGGGGCTTCTGGCCGGATCGCAAGGGACGATGAACAATTTCACGTTCGGCAACGATCGCCATCAATATTATGAGACGATCGCGGGCGGCGCCGGTGCCAGCGCGACGGCGGATGGGGCGAGCGCGGTGCAGACGCACATGACCAACAGCCGGCTGACCGATCCGGAAATCTTCGAGGATCGGTTTCCGGTGCTGCTGGAACGCTTTGCGATCCGGCGCGGCTCCGGTGGTGCCGGTGCGCGGCGTGGCGGTGACGGCGTGGTGCGACATGTGCGGTTCCGGGAAGCGATGACCGCGGGCATCCTGTCCAATCGTCGACGGGTGGCGCCGTTCGGCCTGGCGGGTGGCGCCGACGGCGCGCCGGGCGTGAACCGGGTGCGGCGGGTGGATGGGACGATCGAGCAACTGGGGTCCACCGCGCTGGTGGAAATGGCGGCCGGCGATGCGTTCCTGATCGAGACGCCGGGCGGCGGCGGGTTCGGGGCGTGAGGTGCGGGTGCCGGAATGTCGAGCCTGATCGCGGTGCGCGCCGGCATGACGAACGGCGGGTGCGGTCATGCTAGTGCTGTCGGGTATCCTGGTCGTCGCGCTGGGATTTCTCTTGCGCTTCAATCCGTTGCTTGTCGTTGTGGCGGCGGCGCTGGTGACCGGGCTGGCGGCGGGGCTGGACCCGGTCGCGATCCTGGCCGCGTTCGGCAAGGCGTATAACGACACGCGCTATGTGACGATCATCTATATCGTGTTGCCCGTGATCGGCGTGCTGGAACGGCACGGCTTGCAGGCGCGGGCGCGCGGGCTGGTGGCGGCGATGCGCGGGGCGACGGTCGGGCGGCTGCTGCTGGGCTATCTGCTGTTCCGGCAGATCACGTCGGCGCTGGGGCTGACGTCGCTTGCGGGCCATGCGCAGACGGTGCGGCCGCTGGTGGCACCGATGGCGGACGCCGCGGCCGAAATGCAGGGCATGGATGCGGCCGCGCGCAGCCGTGTGAAGGCGCTGGCCGCGGGGACCGACAATATCGGGCTGTTCTTCGGCGAGGATATCTTCATCGCGATCGGATCGATCCTGCTGATCAAGGGGACGATGGCGCAATATGGCTATGACATCGCGCCCATCCATCTGTCGCTCTGGGCGATTCCGACCGCGATCGCGGCGCTGCTGGTGCATGGCGCACGGCTGCTGTGGCTGGACCGGCGGCGATGATCGGGCTGGACTTCGTCTACGGCGTCGCGGGTGCGATGTTCGCGGCATTCGGGTGGCGGACGGCGCGCGACCCGGACCATCCGAAGCGCAGGGGCACCGCCGCCTTCTATGGCCTGATCGCGGTCAGCTTCCTGGCCGGCGACCGGCTGGGCGATGTCGGGAATGGCGTTCTGGTGCTGGCGCTGGTTGCGCTGGCAGGCAGCGGTGCGGTGGGTCGGGCGGCGGCCGGGCAGGCGAATGATGGCGGGGTGGATGCGTCGGCATCGGGCAACCGGTTGTTCCTGCCCGCGCTGCTCATCCCGCTGGTCGCGCTGGCGGGGACGGTGTGGAAGCCCGACTGGATCGATCCGAAGCAGGTGACGCTGGTGTCGCTGTCCGCCGGCGTGCTGGTGGCATTGGCAGCCTGTTATGCGTGGCTGCGGCCGGGCGTGGCCGCGCCGTTCGATGCCGGGCGACGGTTGATGGACGGCGTCGGCTGGGCCGCGGTGCTGCCGCAGATGCTGGCGGCGCTGGGCGCGGTCTTCGCGCTGGCAGGGGTGGGGGAGGTCGTCGGCGGACTGGCGGCGCGGGCGATCCCCGACGGCAATCTGTTCGTTGCCGTGCTGGCTTACGGACTGGGCATGGCGGGGTTCACGATCGTGATGGGCAACGCCTTCGCCGCATTTCCGGTGATGACCGCGGCGATCGGGGTCCCGGTGCTGGTCCGCACGCTGGGCGGCGATCCGGCGGTGATCGCGGCGGTGGGGATGCTGGCCGGCTTCTGCGGCACGTTGCTGACCCCGATGGCGGCCAATTTCAACCTGGTGCCAGCGGTGCTGCTCGATCTGCAGGATCGCAATGCGGTGATCCGCGCGCAGGCGCCGACTGCGGTCGTCCTGCTGGGCGTCAACATCCTGCTGATCTATTATCTGGGGTTCCGGACATGACGCTGCTGACCGCGGAGATCGCCACGGGCTTCGCCGAACTGACGCTGGGTCATGTCGGCCGGCCATGGCCGTTCAAGCTGGACCAGGTTCTGACCGGACCCGAGGATGTCCAGTCGCCGGCCATGCTGCACCCTGCTTTCCATGGCAGCTTCGACTGGCACAGCTGCGTGCATGGCTGGTGGCAACTGATGCGGATCGCACGGCGGTATCCGGACCTGGAGTTGGCGGCGGCAATCCGGGCGCAAGCCGATCGCACGCTGACACCCGCAAAGCTGGGCGGCGAGCGTGCCTATCTCGATCGGCCGGGAACGGGCGGGTTCGAGCGGCCCTATGGCTGGGCCTGGGCGCTGGCGCTGCACCGCGAACTGGACCGGCATGACCGACCGGAGTGGGCGGCGGCGATGCGGCCGCTGGCGGAGGCGTTTCGGGATCGCTGGCTGGCCTATCTGCCGAAGCTGACCTATCCGGTGCGGACGGGGACGCATGGCAGCACGGCGTTCGCGCTGATCCTGACGCTGGACTGGGCGGAGACGCAGGCGCCGGCGCTGGCGGCGTTGATCCGCGCCCGCGCGGCCGGTTGGTTCGGGCAGGATCGGGCCGCGCAGGCGTGGGAGCCTGGCGGGGATGATTTCCTGTCACCGACGCTGGTCGAGGCGGTCTTGATGGCGCGGGTATTGGGCGACGGGTTCGGTGCGTGGTTCGCGACGTTCCTCCCGACGATCGCGGCCGGCGACCCGGCGACGCTGTTCCGGCCAGCGACGGTATCCGATCGCAGCGACGGCAAGATCGCGCATCTCGACGGGCTGAACCTCAGCCGTGCCTGGTGCTGGTTCCTGCTGGCCGATGCGGCAGGGATGCCGGCGTTGCGCGCGATCGCTGAACGCCACCTGGACGCGGCGCTGCCGCACGTCGCGGGCGACTATATGGGCGAGCATTGGCTGGCGACCTTCGCGCTGCTCGCGCTGGAGGCGGGGTGAGCCGCGCTATTTCCGCCGCCACACGCGCCGCCCGCCGACCCAGGTTTCCTGGACCTTGGTGGCACGGATCTGGGCAGGGGTGGCGGTGAAGGGATCGGTGTCGACCAGGATGAAGTCGGCGAGATGGCCGGGTTGCAGGCTGCCGAGCATCGATTCGGTGAAGCTGGCATAGGCCGCGCCGGTCGTGAAGGCGGCCAGCGCGGTGGGAAGGTCGAGTTTCTGTTCGGGATGCCAGCCGCCGGGCGGTTGGCCGGCGGGATCCTCGCGGCTGATCGCGGCGGCGAGGCCGGCGAACGGATCGGGGCTTTCGACCGGATAGTCCGACCCGAAGGCGAGTTTCGCGCCGGCAGCCAGCATCGCTTTCCAGGCATAGGCATCGGTCAGCCGGTCCGGCCCCAGCCGAGCCTCTGCCATCAGACGGTCGCTGGTCTGGTGCACCGGTTGCATCGAGGCGATGATGCCGTTCTTGCCGAAGCGTGGCAGATCGACGGGATCGACGATCTGGGCATGTTCGATCCGCCAGCGGCGATCGCCCTTGTAGGTGAGTGCGACCTCCTCGATCGCGTCGAGCGCCTGAGCATTGGCGGCGTCGCCGATGGCGTGAATCGCAACCTGAAACCCGTCCATCGCGGCACGGCTCATCAGGTTGCGCAATTTGGTATCGTCCAGGAACGACAGCCCGCGTTGCCCGGGTGCATCGGCATAAGGGCGTTTCAGCCAGGCGCCGCGCGATCCGAGCGCACCATCGCCATACAGCTTGACCCCGACCATTTTCAGCCGGCTGTCGTACAGCCACGGCGTGGGGCCGCCACCGGCGATCGACAGCAGCGGGTCGATGCCCGCGGCATAGGCGATCAGCCGTACGCGAAGCTGGCCGATGTCGCCGGCGCGGCGATAGGTGTTCCAATCCTCGACCGAGGTGCCCATGTCGGCGGTGGCGACGATGCCGTCGGCCAGCAGCTGATCCTGCGCCGATGCCAGCGCGGCATCGCGTTCGCGCGGCAGCGGCGCGGGCACGACCCGCTGCAGCAGATCCTGTGCGGCATCGACCAGCACGCCGGTGGGATTGCCCTGCGCATCGCGTTCGATCCGGCCGCCGGCGGGATCCTTCGTCCGGGCCGTGATCCCGGCGGCGGACAGCGCGGCGCGGTTGGCGAGCAGCGCATGGCCATCGACACGCGCCAGCACCACCGGCCGGTCGCGCACCGCCGCATCCAGATCGGCCGCGGTCGGGAAGCGGCCCAGCCCCCAGCGTTCCTGGTTCCAGCCGCCGCCACGAATCCAGATCGGCGTCGGATGGGCGCGGGCATAAGCGGACAGCTTCGTTTGCGCGTCCGCCAGGCTGGTGGTGGCGGACAGATCCAGCTCCGTCGCGCGGAAGCCGAGTTCCATGACATGGCCATGCGCGTCGATCATGCCCGGCAACAGCGTGCGGCCGCCGGCGTCGAGCTTGAAATCCAGCCATTTCTCACGCGTGTCGCCGGCCTGGTACAGTTTGGCGATCTTGCCGGCCTTGTCGACCAGCATGCCGGTGAACCGGACGACGCGGCCCTTGTCGTCCAACGTATAGCCGTTGACATTGTCGATCAGTCCGCCGGCATTCGGGGGCGGCGGCAAGGTTGCGGCCGGTTTGCGGCGGGCATCCGCGGGGGCGGCCACGACGATTGCGACCAGAAGTGCGGGCGCGACAAGGCGGAAGATCTGCATCGGCCGTTCTTAGAACGGTGCCGCCATGATTGCCACGGCCCTGTCCGCCCGGCGCCGGCGTGTGGGCAAGAGGGTTCTCTATCGCGCATCAGTCCGATAGGAGGCATCATGGCCACCGCACCCGTCCTTCCCGCCGACCTTCCGGTCTCCTTCGATGATGTCCGTGCGGCGCATGCCCGGATCGCACCGGCGATCGTGCGGACGCCGACGCTGCTCAGCCGGACGCTGTCCGAGCTGACCGGCGCGACGGTGTATCTGAAATTCGAGAATCTGCAGTTCACCGCCGCGTACAAGGAACGCGGGGCGCTGAACAAATTGTTGCAGATGGGCGAGGTGCAGCGGCGGTGCGGCGTGATCGCGGCGTCGGCGGGCAATCATGCGCAGGGGCTGGCCTATCATGCCCGGCGGCTGGGCGTGCCGGCGACGATCGTGATGCCGACGACGACGCCGATCGTGAAGGTGCAGCAGACCGAAAGCCACCAGGCGCGGATCATCCTGTTCGGGGAGAATGTCGACGAGTCGCTGGCGCATGCGAAGGCCGTCGCGGCGACCGAGGGGCAGACCATCGTCCATCCGTTCGACGATGCGGAGATCATTGCCGGGCAGGGTACCACCGCGATCGAGATGCTGCAGGATGTGCCGGCGATCGACATGTTCGCGGTGCCGATCGGTGGCGGGGGGCTGATTTCGGGGGTTGCGACCGTCGCCAAGGCGCAGGACCGGCCGATCGAGGTGATCGGGGTCGAGGCCGAACTCTATCCGTCGATGTACAACCGCATCCACGGCACGGAGATGCCGTGCGGTGGCGATACGCTGGCGGAGGGCATCGCGGTCAAACAGCCGGGCGGGATCACCGCGCAGATCATCGCCGAACGCGTCGACGGCATCGTCCTGGTTTCCGAACGCGACCTGGAACGCGCGGTGTCGCTGCTGTTGCAGATCGAGAAGACGGTCGTGGAAGGCGCCGGCGCGGCCGGGCTGGCGGCGTTGCTGTCCGACCCGGAGCGGTTCCGCGGGCGGACGGTGGGCGTGGTGTTGTGCGGCGGCAATATCGACACCCGGCTGCTCGCCAATGTGCTGTTGCGCGATCTGGCGCGGTCGGGCCGGCTGGCGCGGTTGCGGATCCGGTTGAAGGATCGACCGGGACAATTGTTCAACGTGGCCCGCGTGTTCGACGAGCAGCAGGTCAACATCATCGAAATCTATCATCAACGCGTGTTCACGACGTTGCCGGCGAAGGGCCTGATCACCGATATCGAATGCGAGACGCGGGACCGCGCGCATCTGGAGCGATTGATGGCCGCGCTGGAGACGGCGGGGTATGAGGTGACGCCGGTCGAACTCGCCTGACGGCCATAGATACTTCCGCGGCGGGGCGCTCCGCAATAATGCGGAGGAACGCTCTTTTCACGATCGTCCGCTACGCCCATAACTGTGTGATCGATTCACCCCGACCGAGAGGCTTCACCGCCGGTGAGCGCGCAGTTCCGTTTCCCCCGTTTCTTCGTGACCACGCCCGCGCCGTGCCCCTATATCCCGGGGCGGAGCGAGCGGAAGGTGTTTACGGAGTTGTCGGGCGCGCATGCGGCTGAGCTGAACGATGCGCTCGGGCGAATCGGGTTCCGCCGCAGCCAGGGGGTCGCTTATCGCCCGTCCTGCCAGGATTGCACCGCCTGCATTTCGGTGCGCGTGGTGGCGGGCGAGTTCAAGCCCAACGCCAGCCAGCGCAAGTTGCTGCGCCGGCACGCCGACCTCGACATCAGCGCGTGCAAGCCGTGGACCACCGAAGAGCAGTTCGCGCTGTTGCGCCGCTATCTGGCGGCGCGCCACCCCGGTGGCGGAATGGCTGAGATGGACGAGCTGGATTTCGCCGACATGGTCGAACAGACGCCGGTCGACACGCTGGTGGTCGAATATCGCGAGCCGTCCGTAAATGGTCGTCCGGGTCGTCTGGTCGGCGCCTGCCTGACCGATCGCCAGGCGGACGGGCTGTCGATGGTCTACAGCTTTTTCGAACCGGACGAAGGCGTGCGGCAGGGGTTGGGGACGTTCATCATCCTCGATCATATCCTGCGCGCGGCGCAGTCGGGGCTGGCCTATGTCTATCTCGGCTATTGGGTCGAGCAGAGCCCGCGCATGCAGTACAAGACCCGTTATCAGCCGCTGGAACGGCTGGGACCGGGCGGTTGGGTGCGGATGGCGCCGCCGGTCGCCGCGTCGACATCGGCGGGCAAGGCGGCGATGCCGGCCAAGGACGGCGTGGTGCGCGCGGCGGAGTGAGGGTGGCTTAGCGGTCAGGCACTACAGCCAAATTTCGTCATCCCGGCGCATGCCGGGATCTCGCGCAGGTAAAGAGCCCACGTCCAGCCCAAGGGAGATCCCGGCTTTCGCCGGGATGACGGAAGAGGCTGGGGATGACGCCGTCGATCGGCGCCCTATTTGTCCCGCTTTTTCCGGTGCTTTTCCATGTCGAGAACCGTCGTGTCGGCACCCTCGGGCAAGAGACCAAGACGGCGGGCGATTTCCTGATAGGCTTCGACTTCGCCGCCCAGATCCTGACGGAAGCGATCCTTGTCGAGCTTTTCGCCGGTGGCGATATCCCACAGCCGGCAGCCGTCCGGGCTGATTTCGTCGGCCAGCAGGATGCGCCCGAAATCATTGTCCCAGATGCGGCCGAATTCCAGCTTGAAGTCCACCAGCCGGATGCCGATGCCGGCGAACAGGCCGCACAGGAAATCGTTCACGCGGATCGCCATGTCGGCGATGTCGTGCATCTCCTCCTGGCTGGCCCAGCCGAAGCAGGCGATATGTTCGTCGGCGACCATCGGATCGCCGAGCGCATCGTCCTTGTAATAATATTCGATGATCGTGCGGGGCAGTTGCAGCCCCTCTTCGATCCCCAGCCGCTTGACGATCGACCCGGCGGCGACATTGCGGACCACGACCTCGATCGGGATGATCTCGACCTGGCGGATCAGCTGTTCGCGCATGTTGAGGCGGCGGATGAAGTGCGTCGGCACCCCGATCGTGCCGAGCATGGTGAAGATATGTTCGGAAATCCGGTTGTTGAGGACGCCCTTGCCGTTGATCGTGCCCTTCTTCTGCGCGTTGAACGCAGTGGCATCGTCCTTGAAATACTGGATCAGCGTGCCGGGTTCGGGGCCTTCATAAAGAATCTTGGCCTTGCCTTCGTAGATCTGGCGGCGGCGGGTCATGGGCGGCTCCGGCAGTTCGGACGGACATGTCCGTAGAAAGAGGACCGCCCCGGACGCGGCATCGGATCGATGCGCAGCCGGGGCGGACGGGAGTCGCTCTTAGCGGAGCCGCGGCCCCCACGCAAATGGCGCGCGATCCGGAAATGGGATCATTCGGACTCTTCGAAGATCGACACCGCGACATCCGCGTTGGCGGACAACCGTACATCGTCGCCTTCGACCTCCGCCACCAGCCCGGTCGCGATATAATGATGCTTGCCGTCGCCGCTGTCGGTCTTCGTCAGCTTGATGCGATCGCCGTCGAGATGATCGACCGTCCCGACATGCACGCCGTCGGCGCCGATGACGTTCATATGTTCCCGGATCTGGCTGATGTCGGCCATGGGGTGACTCCTTCGCTTTGGGTTCGGGGCAGGAACGCGTCGGACGCGAGATGGGTGCATGGCGGCCATGCGCCGGCCATGATCGGCAAATCGCTGCGGGCCGGACATTCCGGAAACATCCTGATCCGGAACCATGCCCTGACGCGCTGAAGCGGCCGGCGATGCGGGTACTCGCTTCGTTCCTCCCGCTTTGCTATCGCGGGGACATGGCCCATCCCACCGACATCATCGATACCCCGTTCGATCAGGCGCTGGAGCAGCGGTACCTGGTCTATGCGATGTCGACGATCACGGCGCGGTCGTTGCCCGACGTGCGCGACGGGTTGAAGCCGGTGCATCGGCGGTTGTTGTGGGGGATGCGGCTGCTGCGGCTGGATCCCACCGCCGGATACCAGAAATGCGCGCGCGTCGTCGGCGAGGTGATGGGCAAATACCATCCGCATGGCGACCAGTCGATCTACGACGCGATGGCCCGGTTGGCGCAGACATTCTCGCTCCGTTATCCGCTGGTCGACGGGCAGGGCAATTTCGGCAATGTCGATGGCGATAACGCCGCGGCGATGCGCTATACCGAAGCACGGATGACGCTGGCCGCGGCCGATCTGATGGCGGGTCTGGACGAGGGCACGGTCGATTTCCGGCCGAGCTACAATGGCGCCGAGATCGAGCCGGAGGTGTTTCCCGGCCTGTTCCCCAACCTGCTGGCCAATGGCGCGAGCGGGATCGCGGTGGGGATGGCGACGTCGATCCCGCCGCACAATGTCGCCGAGCTGATCGACGCCGCGCTGATCCTGATCGATGCCCCGGACACGCCCGTCGCCGCGCTGGTCGACCCCGAACAGGGCCCGGTGCGCGGGCCGGATTTCCCGACCGGCGGCGTTCTGGTCGACGGGACGGTCGCGATCCGCGAAGCCTATGCGACCGGGCGTGGATCGTTCCGGGTGCGGGCGCGGTGGGAGGTGGCAGAGCCGGCCGACAAGCGATCGGCCTATGCGATCATCGTCCACGATATTCCGTATCAGGTGCAGAAATCCAAGCTGATCGAGCAGATCGCCGACCTGATCACCAGCAAGAAGCTGCCGATCCTGGAGGATGTGCGCGACGAAAGCGACGAGGCGATCCGGCTGGTGCTGGAGCCGCGCGACCGCAAGGTCGATCCGCAGATGCTGATGGACAGCCTGTTCCGGATGACCGACCTGGAAGTGCGGGTGCCGCTCAACCTGAACGTGCTGGATGCGACGCGCACGCCGGGGGTGATGAGCCTGCCGCAGGCGCTAAACGCATGGTTGCAGCATCAGTTCGTGGTGCTGGTGCGGCGGACGCGACATCGGCTGGACAAGATCGACGACCGGATCGAACTGCTCGAAGGCTATCTGATCGCGTATCTGAACCTGGACCGCGTGATCCAGATCATCCGCACCGAGGACGAGCCCAAGCCGGTGATGCTGGCGGAATTTGCGGGGCTGACCGATCGGCAGGCGGAAGCGATCCTCAACATGCGGCTGCGGTCGCTGCGCAAGCTGGAGGAGATGGAGATCGTGCGCGAGCGCGACGGGCTGGCGAAAGAACGCGCGGGGCTGGTCGCGTTGCTCGACAGTCCGGGCAAGCAGCGCGCGCGGATGAAGAAGGATCTGGGCAAGCTGCGCGAGCGCTATGCCCCGGACACGGCGCTTGGCCGGCGCCGCACGATGCTGATCGAGTCGGGGCCGGCACGCGAAATCCCGCTGGAGGCGATGATCGAGCGTGAACCGATCACGGTGATCCTGTCCGAACGCGGCTGGATCCGCGCGATGACCGGGCACCGCGATCTGGCGGCGGCGGATACGCTGAAGTTCAAGGAGGGGGATGGCCCCGCCTTCGCATTCCATGCGCAGACCACGGACAAGCTGTTGCTGATCGCCGACAATGGCCGGTTCTACACGTTGGCGGCGGACAAGCTGCCGGGCGGCCGCGGGTTCGGGGAGCCGGTACGGTTGATGGTCGACGTCGAGGGCGATGCGGCGTTGCTGGCGATGTTCCCGGCGCAGGCGGATGGCCGGCTGTTGCTGGCCAGCGGCGACGGGCGCGGATTCCTGGCGCGGATGGCGGACGTGGTGGCGGAAACCCGGAAAGGGCGGCAGGTGGTGAATGTGCGGCCGGGATCCAAGCTGCGCGTGGTCCGCCATGTCGCGCCGGGTGACGATTACGTCGCGGTGATCGGCGAGAACCGCAAGCTGGTGGTGTTTCCGATCGCGGAGCTGCCCGAACTGGCGCGCGGCGCGGGGGTGCAGTTGCAGCGGTACCGCGACGGCGGCCTTTCCGATGCGATCACGCTGGCGTTCGACCGGGGGCTCAGCTGGGCAATGGGCGGCGGCAGCGGACGCATGCGTACCGAAAGCGACCTGAGCGCGTGGCGCACCGCGCGCGGGGCGGGCGGGCGGATGCCGCCAAACGGGTTTCCGCGCGACAACCGGTTCGAGGAACGGCGGATCAGCGCGTCGACGATCGCACAACCGGCCGCGCCAACGAAGAATTAAGGCTTTTCCGGTTAATCGGAGTCGACCATGCGCGGCTCCATCCTTCCTTCGTCCGATTACAGGACCGATCGTTCCGGACCGGACACGTTCGAACAGATGACGATCGTAGGCAGCGCACGACAGGCATATCTGGACGCGTTGCCCATTCCCACCGCCATCGCCGACGTGCGGGACAATGTTCTGACGCTGCAGCATTACAACGAATGCTATGCCAGGGTCGGCCGGGATTCGTCGGGCGGTCTGCTGAGCCGGCCCGCGCTGCTCGACCGCGTGCTTCAGTTCGCGAACAGCGATGCAAAGACCGCGGAGTTCGATTGGATCGATGGGGACGAGATCCAGGGATATCATTACCGGATCCGCATCGCGCGGCTGTTCCAGGTGGAACGCAACGTCCATCGGCTGATGATTTCCGCGTTGAACCGGACGGCGGAGGTCCAGAGCCAACGATCGCTGCGCGCCGAGATGATGCATGACAGCCTGACCGGGTTGCCGAACCGTACCGCGTTTTGCGACGCATTGTCCGACGCGGTGGACGCGCTGCCGACCGGGGACGCGACCGCGGGCGGTGGCGAATATAGCCGGGCCGGTGGCGACCTGGCGGTGGTGATCGTGGATCTGGCGCGGTTCAGCCTGGTCAACGAATGTCTGGGATCGCTGGCCGGTGATGAATTGATCATCACGGTGGCGCGCCGGCTGGTCGGGGCGGTGCGCAGCGGCGACATGCTGGCGCGAATCGGCGGCAATGAATTTGCGATCCTTTTGCGGCTGGGGCCGGACAGCGACGACGCGATGGTGGCGGCACATCGCATCCAGGCGGCCTTGTCCACGCCGTTCCGGCTGTCGGAAATGGAAATCCGCGTCGATTGCGCGATCGGGTGCGCGCTGCCGGACGGACGATCCGTGCAGGGCGCGGAACTGTTCCGCAATGCCCTGTTCGCGGTCAAGCGCGCCAAGGCATCAGGCCGGGTCGAGCTGTACCAACCCGGCGAAGTCAACGCGGTCCGTCGGCGGTTCAGCCTGGAAACCGAATTGCGGCGTGCGATCGAGGGCGATCGGCTGACACTGGCCTATCAGCCGCTGATCGATCTGCGCACCGGCGCGATTTCGGGGTTCGAGGCGCTGGCCCGGTGGGACGATCCGCATCATGGCACGATCGGGCCGGCGGAGTTCATTCCGGTGGCGGAAGAATCCGGGCTGATCCTGCCGCTGGGCCGCTGGGCGATCGAACGCGCGGCGCAGACCTTGGCGGAATGGGACCGGGCCGCCGGGCGCAAGCTGCCCGTGCATGTCTGCGTCAATGTGTCCGCGGTGCAGTTGCAGCGCGACGATGTCGCCGCGACCGTGGCCGCCGTGCTCGGTCGGCACGATGTCGCCGGGCGGCTGAAACTGGAACTGACCGAAAGCTGCATTGTCGCCGATCCGGAACATGCGATGCGTGTGCTGAATGCGCTGCGGGAACAGGATGTCCGGTTGGCGATGGACGATTTCGGGACCGGCTATTCCTCACTCGCCTATCTGCAGAAACTGCCGATCGACGATCTGAAGATCGACCGCAGTTTCGTGACCCCGATGCTGCACGATCGCGATTCGCTCGCGATCGTGCGCGCGGTGCTGAGCCTGGCGGCGGCGCTGGGCATGAACACCACTGCCGAAGGGGTCGAGACGCTGGAACTCGGCCAGACGCTTGGTGCGCTGGGCTGCACGCTGGGGCAGGGGTGGTATTATGCGAAGCCGCTGCCGGCCGCGGCGGCCTTCGCCTATTGGGCGGAACGCGCCGGCTGAACGCCGTCGGCCAGCGCGGCGGCGACCGCGGCGCGCGCGATGGCGTTCGCGCCATCGTCCGGAAATCCGGCGTCGGACCAGGCGCGTTCGACACGCTGCAACGTCGCCGCCACCAAGGGGCCGGGCGGCAGGCCCATCGCGATCAGATCCCCACCGCTCAACCCCAATGCCGGTCGTTCCCAGCCGATCAGCGCACGCGCATCGCCGCCGGTCAGCAGCAAGCGGTCGATCGCGGGTTCCAGGCGGATGCGGTAGGCGAGCGCGGCCGGCGTTTCGGGGCCATCGCGGGTCGCGGCCAGGCGCAGGCGCAGCGTCTGCGCCTTGGAGAGTTTCAAACGGCGGGCAATCGCCTCCGCCCGGACAGGATCGACCGGCAGCAGCGCGGCCAGCCGGCGGAGACCGTCAGGCGCGATGTCGGCCGCCGCCTCGGCCGTCGCCAGCGCGGCCAAGGTCGGGAGGGCAGCGGCCGTGATTTCCGGCAGGACCGGCACGAACAGCCCGCCGTCGATCATCAGCGCGATCGTGGCGACCGGATCGGGCAGAGCCAGCAATTTCAGCAGTTCGGACGCGATCCGTTCCCGCGACAACGCCATCAGGTCGTTGGCGCGCGCGGTGCAGGCGGCGAGTGCCGCGGCGTCGGCGGGCCCGCGCCCGAAGCGCGCATGAAAGCGGAAGAAGCGCAGGATCCGGAGATGATCCTCGGCAATGCGTTGCAGCGGCTCGCCGATGAAGCGCACGTGGCGTGCGCCGAGATCGGCCTCGCCGTTGAAATAATCGTGGATATCGCCGGTTTCGGGATCGGCGCTGAGAGCATTGATCGTGAAATCGCGGCGTGCGGCGTCTTCTCGCCAGTCTTCGGTA
>NZ_DASVTO010000071.1:0-26480 GCF_036387535.1 Sphingomonas sp. | reverse complement strand
GGGCGCAGGACGGTTGCGCAACCGTCCTGCGGTTGGCCGTCGCCAGCATCGCGACAAGATGATAGGATCGCCATGGTCGATGACAGGGGTGACCGTTTGCATGGCTTGCGATGGTTATGACGATCCGTGCGACACGGATCGGGAAATTGAACGCCTGCGCCGGGAGGTGCGGTCTTTGCGGCACGAGATCGCGGGACGCGGCGCGATGCCGGCGGCGCGGCCGGCGCGCGGCGTGGTGATGGCGGGGGCGATCGGTGCATGCGCGCTGGGCGGCATCGTCCTGGCCGCGGCGGTCGCGGTCGACCTGCCCGCGGCCGTCAGCTGGGCGACGATGTCCGATCTGGTGCCGACGCGGGCCGCGGTCGGAATCGTCGAGCGGATCTTTACCGTCTACTGATCCGCACCGGCGTCAGTCGAACAGCGACGACACCGAGCTTTCGTCCGCGATCCGCTTGATCGCTTCGCCCAGCAGCGGCGCGATGGTGAGCAGGCGGATCTTCTTCGCACTGGCGACGGCCTGTGGCGGCATGATGGAATCGGTGATGACCAGTTCGCTGAGCGTGGACCCTTCGACCCGGGCGACCGCGCCGCCCGACAGCACGCCGTGGCTGACATAGGCGACGACGTCCTCCGCGCCCGCCGCGCGAAGGGCGGCGGCGGCGTTGCAGAGCGTGCCGGCCGAATCGACGATATCGTCGACCAGAATGCAGAAGCGCCCGGCGACATCGCCGATGATGTTCATCACCTCGCTTTCGCCCGGCCGTTCGCGACGCTTGTCGACGATGGCGAGCGGGGCATTGTCGAGTCGCTTCGACAGGGTACGCGCGCGGACCACGCCGCCGACGTCAGGCGAGACGACCATCAGGTTGCGGCCCGAAAAGCGCGCCTTGATATCGGCCGACATCACCGGTGCGGCATAGAGATTGTCGGTCGGGATATCGAAGAAGCCCTGAATCTGCCCCGCGTGGAGATCGACCGACAGGACGCGATCCGCGCCGGCGACGGTGATCAGGTTGGCGACCAGCTTGGCCGAGATCGGCGTGCGCGGGCCGGGTTTGCGATCCTGGCGGGCATAGCCGAAATAGGGGACGACCGCGGTGATGCGGCGCGCGGACGAGCGTTTCAGCGCATCGATGCAGATCAGCAATTCCATGAGATTGTCGTTGGCGGGGAAGCCGGTCGACTGGATCACGAACACGTCTTCGCCGCGGACATTTTCGTGGATTTCCACGAAGACCTCCTCGTCCGCGAACCGGCGGACGCTGGCGTTGGTGATATCCAGTTCCAGATAGCCGGCGATCGCCTTGGCGAGCCCGATATTGGCGTTGCCGGTCAGGAGTTTCATGCAGCCCATCCCCAGGTCATGTTGTGGCGTCCCTTAACGGCGGGATCGGATTTGTGCGAGTGTTGTTACACCCGGCGCCGGATTGCCCCGTCCGGCGCATCACACTAGCAAGGCGCCATGGCCGAAAAACGCATCCTCCTTGCCCAGATGACCCAAGCGATCGGCGACGTCGCCGGTAACGCCGACCGCATGCTGGCGGTATGGGCGGCACACCCGCAAGTGGACCTGATCCTGTTTCCCGAGTTGCAGCTGATCGGCTATCCGCCCGAGGATCTGGTGCTGAAACCGGCGCTGCACCGCCGGGCGGCGGCGGAACTGGAGCGGATGGCGCAGGCGACCGCGGACGGCGGGCCGGCGATGCTGGTAGGGACGGTCCGGGTGCGGGAGGGGCGGCTGTACAATGTCGTCGCCCTGCTGGACGGGGGCCGGGTCGCGGCGGTGCGCGAGAAATATGAATTGCCCAATTACGGGACGTTCGACGAGAAGCGCGTGTTCGCGGCCGGGCCGTTGCCTGAACCGGTCGACGTGCGCGGCATGCGGATCGGGGTGCCGATCTGCGAGGATATCTGGTTCCCGACGGTGTGCGCGCATCTGAAGGCGGCGGGCGCGGAGTTGCTGCTGACGCCGAATGGCAGCCCGTTCGAAATCGACAAGGACGACCTGCGCCGCGATGGCGTGGCCGCGGTGCGTGTCGCCGAAACCGGCCTGCCGCTGGTGTTCGTCAACCGGATCGGCGGACAGGACGAACTGGTGTTCGATGGCGCGTCGTTCGTGCTGAACGGCGATGGCAGTGCCGCGCACCAGCTGCCCGAATGGCAGGAAGCGATCGTCGAGACGATCTGGGAGCAGGGCGAGCACGGATGGCGATGCCGGCCGGGCACGCTGTATCCGCAGGACCCGTCGCCCGCCGATGCCTATCATGCCATGCTGGTCGGACTGCGTGATTATGTCGATGCGAACCGGTTTCCCGGGGTCGTGCTCGGCCTGTCGGGCGGGATCGACAGCGCGCTGTCGGCGGCGGTGGCGGTCGATGCCCTGGGGCCGGACCGGGTATGGTGCGTGATGATGCCGTCGCGGTTCACCGGCCGGGAGTCGCTGAGCGATGCGGCGGACTGCGCGCGGATGCTGGGGTGTCGGCTGGACACGATCGCGATCAAGCCGGCGATGACCGCGTTCGACGCCATGCTTGCCGATGTCTTCGACGGGCGCGCGCCGGACCTGGCGGAGGAGAATATCCAGTCGCGGATCCGCGGCCTGACCCTGATGGCGATCAGCAACAAGTTCGGTCCGATGTTGCTGACCACCGGCAACAAGAGCGAGATGTCGGTGGGATACGCCACCATCTATGGCGACATGGCGGGCGGCTATTCGGTGTTGAAGGATGCGTACAAGACGACGGTGTTCGCGCTGTCGCGGTGGCGCAACGCACATCGCCCGCGGTTCGGGCTGGGGCCGGACGGGCCGGTGATGCCGGACAGCGTGATCGACAAGCCCCCGACCGCGGAACTGCGCGAGGATCAGAAGGACAGCGATTCCTTGCCGCCCTATGACGTGCTGGACCCCATCCTGCAGGGGTTGGTGGAGGAGGAATTGTCGGTGAGCGAGCTTGTCGCGCGCGGATATGAGCGCGAGACGGTCGTGCGGATCGAGCGGCTGCTGTATATCGCCGAATATAAACGGCGGCAGGCGCCACCGGGCGTGAAGCTGGGTCGCCGCAATTTCGGGCGCGACCGCCGCTATCCGATCACCAACGCGTTCCGGTCGGAGTGACGGATATGACGGGCCTGACGCCAGTGATCACGCGGTTCGCGCCATCGCCGACCGGCCGGCTGCATGTCGGGAATATCCGCACCGCGCTGCTCAACCGGCTGTTCGCGATGCAGGCGGGCGGTCAGTTCCTGTTGCGGATGGACGATACCGACACCGACCGGTCGTCCACCGAACATGCCGAATCCATCGTCCAGGATCTGGTCTGGCTGGAGATGTGGGCCGAGGCGGTGGTGCGGCAGTCCGAACGCGGCGCGCTGTACGAGGCCGCGTTCGAGCGGTTGCGTGCGGCCGGGCGCGTTTATCCGGCGTATGAAAGCGCGCAGGAACTGGACCTGAAGCGCAAGGTGCAGGCATCGCGCGGATTGCCGCCCATCTATGACCGGGCGGCGTTGAAGCTGGACGATGCCGCGCGGGCGGCGTTCGAAGCGGACGGCGTGCGGCCGCATTGGCGGTTCCGGCTGGACCATGATGCGCCGATCCAGTGGGACGACCTGGTGCGCGGCCCGCAGGCCTTCGATCCGGCGCTGTTGTCGGACCCGGTGATCCGGCGCGCCGACGGCAGCTGGCTCTACATGCTGCCATCGGTGGTGGACGATATCGACATGCGGATCACGCATGTCATCCGCGGCGAGGATCATGTCACCAACACCGGGCTGCAGTTGCAGATCTTTGCCGCGTTGCGCGCGATCCCGCCGGTGTTCGGGCATGTCGCGTTGCTGACGGGTGCGGAGGGCAAGCTGTCGAAGCGGCTGGGGTCGCTGGGGTGCGATGCGTTTCGCGCGGCGGGGATCGAGCCGCAGGCGGTGGCCGCGTTGCTGGCGCGGATCGGTACCAGCCTGCCCGTGGAGCCGATCACGGATCCGGCGGTGCTGGCGGCGACGCTGGATTTCACGAAGTTCGGGCGGGCACCGGCGCGGTTCGATTTCGACGAGCTGACCGCAGTCAATGCCCGGATCGTGCACCAATTGCCGTTTGCGGCCGTCGAGGAGCGCGTGCCGGCGACGATGGGCGTGCCCGGCTGGAACGCGATCCGCCCGAACCTGACCAAGGTGTCGGACGCGGCGGCGTGGTGGGATGTGGTGGAAGGTGCGGTGGCGGTGACGATGCCGGACGAGGACCGCGCCTTCTGCGCCGTGGCGGCGGATCGGGCGGCGGAGATCGATTGGGCGGGCGATCCGTGGCACGCCCTGACCGATCGATTGAAGACCGAGACCGGGCGCAGGGGGCGCGCGCTGTTTCATCCGTTGCGGCTGGCGCTGACCGGGCTGGATTCGGGGCCGGACATGGCGGCGCTGTTGCCGTTGATCGGGCGCGAGCGGGCCGTCCAGCGATTGCAGGTGGCCGCCGGCTGAACCACTGGCGCGGCGGGGCGGCAACGCCTATCTTACCTTCCATGGCCGTGTTCCCCCGCCCCAGCTCGCCACGCCGCGTGATCGCCGATCTGAAGGCGTTCATCGCCACGGGCGACCGTGACCACCGCACCCCGATCGCGGTGATTTCGATCCTGATGCCGGTCCTGATCGTTGCGGGGTTCCTGCATGACAGTTATATGGAGCGGCCGGAGCCGGAGATGACGTTTATCCCGAGCTGGCCCGCCGATCGCAGCGATGCCGAGATCATCGCGCAGCAGAAGGTGGACGAGGCCGCACGGGTCGCGCGCGTACAGGCGCGACAGCAGCAGTTCCAGAAGGTCGAGCGCCAGTTGGGCATGTGACCGACGACGCGCGCTGGATGGCGGCGGCGGTCGCGCTGAGCGAGCGCGGGCGCGGACGGACCGCACCCAATCCGGCGGTCGGATGCGTGATCGTGCGTGGTGGCGTGGTGATCGGGCGCGGCTGGACCCAGCCCGGCGGGCGTCCGCATGCCGAGGCGACGGCGCTGGAGATGGCGGGATCGGTGACGGGTGCGACCGTCTATACGACGCTGGAACCCTGCGCGCATGTCAGCCCGCGTGGGCCGACGTGCAGCGACCGGCTGGTCGCGGCGCGGCCGGCGCGGGTGGTGGTGGCGATGGTCGATCCCGATCCCCGCACCGATGGCATCGGGATCGCGCGCATCCGGGCAGCGGGAATCCCCGTCGACGTCGGTGCGGGCGCGGCCGGGGCGGCGGCATCGATGGCGGGGTTCGTGATGCGGCGGCGGCAGGCACGACCGCGCGTGACCATGAAGCTGGCGACATCGCTGGACGGGCGGATCGCGTTGCCGGACGGCAGCAGCCGCTGGATCACCGGGCCGCGCGCGCGGATGCATGCCCATCTGGAACGCGCGCGATGCGACATGATCGTGGTGGGCGCGGGAACGTTGGCGATCGATGTGCCGCGGCTGGACGTGCGCATCGACGGGCTGGCCGACCGTGCGCCGCGACGCGCGGTGCTGACGCGCGATCCCGCGCGCTGCCCGCGGGGGTGGGAGCGGATCGACAGCCCGACGGCGATCACGGACCTGCACGCGGTCGACGAACTGCTGGTCGAGGGCGGGGCCGGCGCGGCGGCCGCGTTCCTGCATGCGGACCTGGTCGATCGGCTGCTGCTGTACCGTGCGCCGATCCTGATCGGGGCGGGGTTGTCGGCGGTGGGCGATATCGGGCTGGGATCGCTGGAGGCCGCGCACGGGCGGTGGCGCATGGTCGACACGCGGATGCTTGGCAGCGACCGGATCGAAGTCTACGAGCGCGACAGGGATTGAGGGGCGGACATGTTCACCGGAATCATCACGGATGTCGGCAGGATCGACGCAGTCGAGGCGCGCGGCGACACGCGACTGCGCATCCGCTGCGCTTATGACATGGCGGGTGTCGACCTGGGCGCATCGATCGCCTGTGCGGGCGTCTGCCTGACGGTGGTGGACAAGGGCGCCGACTGGTTCGCGGTCGACCTGTCCGCCGAAAGCGTGTCGCGGACCGCGCCGGTGTGGAAGGCGGGCCAGGCGCTGAACCTGGAGCGCGCGCTGAAGATCGGCGACGAACTGGGCGGGCATATCGTCACGGGCCATGTCGATGGCGTGGGAACGGTGCTGGCGATGCAGTCCGAAGGCGGATCGTGGCGACTGGACATCCTGGTCCCGACCGCGCTGGCGCCCTATGTCGCGGGCAAGGGATCGGTGACGATCGACGGCGTGTCGCTGACCATCAACACGGTCCATGACCGCGCCGACGGCCCGGTCATCGGGCTGAACATCATTCCCCATACCGCGTCGGTCACGACGCTGGGGTCGCTGGCCGCAGGCGACCATGTGCATGTCGAGATCGACGTGCTTGCCCGCTATCTCGGCCGTATGGAGGCGCTTCGCCATGTCGTCAAAGCCTGAACTCGCGCAGTTGCGTCACGGATTCCTGTCCGGCCCGGAAGAGCTGATCGACGAAGCGCGCAACGGCCGCATGTTCATCCTGGTCGATGACGAGGACCGGGAGAATGAGGGCGACCTGGTCATCCCTGCGCAGATGGCGACCCCCGACGCGATCAATTTCATGGCCCGGCACGGTCGCGGCCTGATCTGCCTGGCGATGACGAAGGACCGGGTCGAGCAGCTCGGTCTGGAACTGATGAGCCGCAACAACGGCACCCGGCATGAAACCGCGTTCACCGTGTCGATCGAGGCACGCGACGGCGTGACGACCGGGATTTCGGCCGCGGACCGGGCGCGGACGGTGGCCGTGGCGATCGACGCGGGCAAGGACCGCAGCCACATCGTGACACCCGGCCATGTCTTTCCCCTGATCGCGCGGCCGGGCGGGGTATTGGTGCGGGCGGGCCATACCGAAGCGGCGGTCGATATTGCGCGGCTGGCCGGGCTCAACCCGTCGGGCGTGATCTGCGAGATCATGAAGGACGACGGCACGATGGCGCGGCTGGACGACCTGATCGGCTTCGCGCAGTTGCACAACCTGAAGATCGGGACGATCCGCGACCTGATCGCCTATCGCCGTCGCCACGACCACATGATCGAAAAGCGTGCGGAAATGCGCTTCACCAGTCGCTGGGGTGGCGACTGGACCGCGATGACCTTTTTCAACAAGGCGACCGGCGAGGAGCAGATGGCGCTGGTGAAGGGCAAGGTCGATCCGGAGCGGCCGACGCTGGTGCGGATGCACAGCCTGTCGCCATTCAGCGACATGTTTGGAGAGGAATCGGACCGGTCGGGCATGCTGTCGGGTGCGATGGAGATGATCGCCGCGGAGGGCGCCGGCGTGATCGTGGTCATCAACCGGCCGGCAAGCGACGCCACGACCCGCGTGATCCAGGCCCGGACCGCGGGCAAGGATGCGGGTGCGCCCGAGATGGACGAACTGCGCGATTACGGCGTCGGTGCGCAGATCCTGGCCGAACTGGGCGTTCACGACATGGTGTTGCTGACCAATTCGCATCATACGCTGGTGGCGCTGTCGGGTTATGGCCTGTCGATCGTCGGCGAACGCGCCATCGGCGACAGCGGGGTCGAATGATGGCACATGTCCTGATCGTGGAAGCACGATTTTACGACCATTTGAACGACATGCTGATCGCCGGTGCGCGTGCCGCGATCGAAGCGGCGGGGCACAGCCACGAGACGGTGACCGTGCCGGGCGCGCTGGAGGTGCCGGGCGCGATCGCGCTGGCGGCCGAGGCGGGACGCTATGACGCGTTCGTGGCGCTGGGCGTCATCATCCGCGGCGAAACCTATCATTTCGAGGTGGTGGCGAACGAAAGCGCGCGCGGCCTGATGGACCTGAGCCTGGCCGGGATCGCGATCGGCAACGGCATCCTGACCGTGGAGGACGAAGCCCAGGCACTGGCGCGCGCGCGTCCGTCGGAAAAGAACAAGGGCGGTGAGGCCGCGGTGGCGGCGCTTGCGATGCTAGCGCTGCACGAACGCTTCGGCGAGTAGCCGCGCGTCAGGCAGCGGCGGCGCCGTCCAGGCCGAGCCGTGCGGTCAAGGACCGATGCGCGCCGTTCAGGATCCGTTCGGCGCGGTCGGGATCGGTCTGCGCCCGCGCCAGACTGATTGCGCCGACCGCCTCCGCCATGACCGAGGCGGCAAGGTCGTGTGGATGATCCTGGCCCAGCGCGTCGAGCCGGTCCGCGACCCAGGCGATCACGCGGTCGACCCCGCTGGCAAAGCGATCGCGCGCCGCCGGTGACAGGCGCGCGACGTCGCCGGACAGGACCGGGATCGGGCACCCATGTTCCACATTGTCGCGGTGCGCCATCGACACGTAGAAATCGACGAACCGGGTGAGCGCGGTGGCGGGATGTTCGCGCATGAGTGGTGCGAAGTGAACGGCGTAGCGGTGGTCGAACATGTGGCCGATCGCTTCGGCGACCAGCGCATCCTTGGACCGGAAATGGGCGTAGAAGCCGCCATGGGTCAAGCCGGCACGCGCCATGACGGTGGCGAGTCCGACGCGTTCACACCCCTGCGACAGGATTTCGGCCGAAGCCTCCGCCAGCACGCGGGCGCGGGTGCGGGCCTTGTGATGGGCATCGTAGCGCATGGTCGTCCTGATATCCGGTGGTCGGGGCGCATCCAACCCGCCAATGGTGGAAGGATCAGGCGATCGCCTCGTCGAACTGCAACCGCGCCAGGCGGGCGTAGAGGCCGCCGCGGCCGGTGAGATCGGCGTGGGTCCCTTCCTCCACGATCCGGCCGCCATCCATCACCACGATGCGGTCCGCCATCCGGATGGTGGCAAGCCGGTGCGCGATGACCAGCGTGGTGCGGTTGGCCATCAGCCGTTCCAGCGCACGCTGGACCAGCTGCTCCGATTCGGCATCCAGCGCGGAGGTCGCCTCGTCCAGCAGCAGCAGCGGCGCATCCCGCAGGACGGCGCGCGCAATGGCGAGCCGCTGGCGCTGACCCCCCGACAGCCGGGCACCGCCTTCGCCCAGATAGGTATCGAGCCCGTCGGGCAGGGCGCGCAGGAAATCGGCGGCATTGGCGGTTTCGGCCGCCGCCCACAACGCGGCGTCATCGGCGCCCCAATGGCCGTAGCGCAGATTGTCGCGCGCGGACGCGGCGAAGATGATGGTTTCCTGCGGCACCATCGCGATGCGGTCGCGGATCTGCGCGGGTTCGGTGGCGGGAAGCGCGACGCCGTCGATCGACACGACCCCGCCAGCGGGATCGTAGAAGCGCTGCGCCAGCTGGAAGATGGTCGACTTGCCGGCACCGGAAGGGCCCACCAGCGCGACCATCTCGCCCGGGCGGATCGCCAGCGTGAAGTCATCGAGCGCCAGCACCTCCGGCCGGGTGGGATAGCGGAACGACACGCGGTCGAAGGCGAGCCGCCCCTCCGCCGGTTGCGGCAACGCGACCGGTTGCGCCGGTGCGCGGATTTCGGGAATCTCCGCCATCAATTCGGCAATGCGACCGGCGGCGCCGGCGCCGCGCAACAGATCTCCATAGACTTCGGTCAGCGCGCCGAACGCGCCGGCGACCAGCCCGCCGGTGAAGACGAACGCGGCGATCGTACCGCTGGAAATGCGGCCGGCGGCGACATCCAGCGCCCCCTGCCACATGATCATCGTGATCGATCCGAAGATGACGAAGATGACGATCGCGGTCATCGCCGCGCGCAGGCGGATACGGCTGCGCGCGGTGTCGAGCGTGTTCTGCACCGCCACGGCGAAACGATCGCCTTCGCGCTGTTCCTGGCCGAATGCCTGCACGATCTTCATCGCGCCCAGGGTTTCGGACACGATCGTGCCGACGGTCGCGACCCGGTCCTGCGTCGATCGCGACAGTTTCTGGACGCGGCGACCGAGGAACATGATCGGCAGGATCACGAGCGGGATGCCGAACAGCAGCATCGCGGTCAGCTTGGGCGCGAGCGTGAGCAGGTAGATGATCCCGCCGATCCCGATCACGAGATTGCGGAGCGCGACAGAGACGGTGGTGCCGACCACCTGTTCGATGATCGATGTGTCCGCGGTCAGCCGCGACGCGATTTCGGACGGCCGATTTTCCTCGAAGAAGCGGGGGGCCAGCGTCAGCAGATTGCGGTGGGTGGCGGTACGGATGTCGGCGATCACGCGTTCGCCGAGCATCGACACGAAGTAGAAGCGCAACGCCGTCGATGCGGCAAGCACCGTGACGATCAGCAGCAGATAGCGAAAATAGCGACCGATATCGCCATCGACATTGGAAAAGCCGCGGTCGATGACCAGCTTGAATCCACTGGGGATGGCGAGCGTCGCGGCGGCCGCGACCAGCAGCGACAGGATCGCCGCCAGCAAATGCCCCTTATAGGCAAGCGCATGGCGCCAGATCAGCAGGAGCGCGCCGATCCGGCGCGGGGTAGCATCGGGTTTTGCGGCGTCGGGCTTGCTCATGCCGCGCGCCTAGCATGAAGCAGCGAAGGCAGTAAGCGGAACGATACCATTTGCTGGTACGTGGTGCGATGCATCAAAACGGTGTAGCCTGCGTTGTTTTGACGAAGGTTGGCCGCGCTGGCGCCGCCAAAGAAGGACCGAATATGCTTTATAGCGCCTACGAGATGCAGCGGACGATGCTGGCGGGTGCGAGCGCGCTGGCGCATCTGGGCGCGGAATGGATGGCCAATCCGGTCAATCCGATGGCGCATACGCAATTGGGCCCGGTGGTGGCATCGGGGTTCGATGTGTTCGCCCACGCCTCCGCCCCGCGCGGCAAGCCGGCGTTCGGGCTGGACAGCACGGTGGTCGAGGGGCGGACAGTGGCCGTTACCGAGGAGATCGTGCTGCGCAAGCCGTTCGGCCAGTTGAAGCGGTTTCGGCGCGACGGCGTGGAGGGCGGACCGAAGCTGTTGATCGTGGCACCCATGTCGGGGCATTTCGCGACATTGCTGCGCGGGACGGTCGAACGGATGCTGCCGGGCCATGACGTGCATATCACCGACTGGCGTGACGCGAAGCTGGTGCCGTTGGCGGACGGGACGTTCGACCTGGACGACTATGTCGATTATCTGGTCGCGTTCCTGGAAGCGATGCAGGCGGACGGATCGGGCCGTGCGCACATGCTGGCGGTGTGCCAGCCATCGGTCCCGGCCTATGCCGCCGCGGCGCTGATGGCGGCGGACGCGCACCCGGCCCGGCCGGCGACGCTGACGCTGATGGGTGGGCCGGTCGACACGCGCGAGGCGCCGACGACCGTCAACACCGTCGCGACGCAGCGGCCGCACGCCTGGTTCGAACAGAATGTGATCGCGACCGTCCCTTATTATTATCCCGGCGGCGGACGGCGGGTCTATCCGGGGTTCCTGCAGCTGACCGGGTTCATGGCGATGAACCTGGGCAATCACCTGGTCAGCCATTATGACATGTTCAAGCATCTGGTCGCCGGCGATGGCGACAGTGCGGATGCGAGCAAGGCGTTCTACGACGAATATCGATCGGTCTGCGACATGAGTGCGGAGTTCTATCTGCAGACGATCGACCTGGTGTTCCAGAAGCACGCTTTGCCGAAGGGCGACTATTTCCATCGCGGACGGCGGGTCGATCCCGCCGCGATCACCGACATCGGGCTGCTGGCGATCGAAGGCGAACGGGACGATATTTCCGGCATCGGCCAAACCAAGGCGGCGTTGACGCTGGCGACGCATTTGCCGGAGACGCATCGCCGCTATCTGCTGGCCGAAGGCGTCGGCCATTACGGCATCTTCAACGGCCGGCGCTGGCGCGACGTGATCGCGCCGGTGGTGGAGGGCTGGATCGCCGCGCATGATGCGGGTTGATCGCACGCTGCTGACGCTGGGGCTGGCGGCCATGGCGGCGCCGGCGATCGCGGTACCGGTTCCGTCTCCCTCACCGGCGCCGCTGGCGGTGGACGCACGGCGCGTGATCGCGGAGGCCTTCGGCCTCGGGCAGGCGGGCGATTGCCGCGGGGCGTTGGGCAAGCTCGACCCGCTGGTGACGACGCTGCTGCCGGGCGCGGAACGGAACAGCGTGCAGCTGTTGCGGATGAATTGCCTGGCGCCGGCGGGGCGCGGGGCCGAAGTGGCGGCGGTGCAGCGCGAACTGGCCGCCGCCGATCCGAAGAACCCCATGGTGCGCGGGTTCGGCGTGATGATCGCGGCCGACAGCGGCGACATGAAGGCCGCGGGCGAAGCACTGGCGCAGGTGGCGGAGCAGCTTCCGGCCGGGTTGAACGGGATTACCGGGCGATTGTGGCGCGCGGTGGCGCAACGGCTGTCGCAGACGCGGGAGATCGCCCTGCGCGACCGGATCTCGGTCGCGCTGGCCCGTGCCGACTGGCAACCGACCGACATGCCGCAACTGCGTTCCGACATTGCCGAAAGCGCGATCGACGTGCTGGTGCGGCGCGGCGAAGTGGCGGAGGCCGAACTGCTGTTGCCGCGCGTGACCGCACCGGAATCGCTGTTCGAAATGGCGATCACGCGCAGCCATGCGCCGCTCTGGCCGCAATTGGCCGACAAGATGGGGCCGCATTCGACCCGCGCGGTCGACGCGTTCGCGCTCGATCGGCTGGCGGCATTTGCGGCGACCCCGGATGACGCGACGGCTCGGCTGGGTGCCGTCCGTGCGCTGGTGCTGCTTGGTCGCTATGCCGAAGCATCGGAGGCGGCGTCGTCGGTGCGTGTGGTCGAGGGGATGGACGAGGAGGCGGTGGCGACCGTCCGGCTGGATGCGCAGGCGCTGGGGATGACCGGCGGCCGTGCGGCGGCGGTGGCGCGGTTGCAGCCCTTTGCCATGCTGGATGCGACCCGGACGCCGGTGGCGGTTTCGGGCGTGATTGCGTTGGCCGAAACGCTGGACGAGGCAGGGCGGGCGGAAGAAGCGCTGGCGGCGGCGCGGCAGGCGCTGACCCGCGGCGCGGCGGCCCTGAGCCCATGGGGCGCGGGCTGGCTGAAGCGCACGGAAATCTGCGCATTGTCGACGCTAGGCCGGCGGGCGGAGGCCGATGCCAAGGCGGTCGCGCTGCGCGCGGCCGCAACCGACAACCAGGCGGCGGCGATCGAGGCGTCATTGTGCGCGAAACAGGCCGATGCGGCCGAACCGATCGCGGTGAAGACGCTGGCCACCGCGGACGGCGCGGCGTTGATCGCGGATCAGTTCCAGCCGGACGATGCGTTATGGGCGCGCAGCGGATCGCGGTTGCGGGCGTTGTGGAGCGTGTTCCTGAAACGGCCGGCGGTGAAGGCCGCGTTCGAGAAAAATGCGCGGATTCTGCCCGAGTCGCTCTGGCCGCTGCAGATCGAACGGCCGATCCCGCGCGCATCATCGGCCGGCGATCTGCCGACCACCTGAGGCTGCGCCCTCCGCTGGGGAGGGCGCAGGCGCGTCAGAGCGTCACTTCGGCGACATTATCCTGATAGCTTTGCTTCGGGTCCTTGCCGAACAGCCGCTCGATCGCGGCGCCAAACGAGGAACCGCCGAGCCACAGCCGCGCGCGTTCGGTATCGAGCCGGAGGAGCGCAAGGTTGGGATCGTCCTTGCCGCCCTTGTACCAGGCCGCGACATGGTCGTTCCAGAGGCGGTCGACCGTGGCGCGGTCGTGATCCACCGACAGCGTGCCATGGATGCTGGCGAACATGTCGTGGCCCTTGCCGGTGTAGGTCGCGATCGCACGACTTGACTGTGCGAGCGCCTGGGTCAGGCCGTTATCCTTGGTGGCGAAGAACCAGATCGGTCCGTGATCGCCCTCGACCTGCGCGGTCATCGGCTGGGTATGTCCGTCGCGGGCGCCCTCGACCCCCAGCATGACGAACGGGCTGGCCTTCAGATCTTTCCAGAACCGGGCTTCGATATCGGCGTCGTCGGCCATGCGGCTTCTCCTATGTTGGTTCGGGAGGAGAACCGCGGGGCCGGGCTTGTGTTCCTTGGAGGGAGAGGCGTCATGTTGCCGATGGTTTCGGATCAGCGTTTGTTGGCGGCGTGGCCAGCGCCGACGACGATCATGAAAGGCAGTTCAGTTCGGAACGCGGACCATGTGGTATTACATTCCATGTTTGCACCCAATACAAAACGTGGTAACAGGTCTGAATGACGACGCGCACCGTCACCTTCGAACGCCAAGCCCTAAAAGATCTCAAGATGATCCACAAAAGCGATGCAGTCGCGATCATCGGCAAGATCAAGCAGTTTGCGGCCGATCCAGCCGCGCTGGCGAACAACGTCACTCAACTGAAGGGTTCCGCGTTCAGCCGTCTACGTGTTGGCGATTACCGCGTGATCTTTACGGCCGATCTCGTCGTCGTCCATGTCGTCAAGATCGGACACCGCCGCGAAGTCTATGACTGACCGCGGCCGACCTCGTACCCATGGAGTCTAACATGACCTATGAACCGCAACATTTTCGCGGACCGGACGGCACCGAACTGGTCGTCATCACGCGCGACGATTATGAACGTCTGGCCGCCGGGCTGCCGGCCGATGACGATGCGCGCGATATTGATACTGCGCGCGCCATCATGGCAGCGTCCAGTGGCTTTGCGATTCCATTGTGCGTTGTGGAAGCGCGCATCGCCGGAGAGTCCGCGGTCGCCGCGTGGCGTAAGGAGCGCGGTATGACGCAGGCGCAGCTCGCCGCCGCGGCGGGGGTCACGCAGACGGCGATCGCGCGACTGGAATCCGCCCCGGACGGATCGGGACGGCCCGCAACGCGGCGCGCGATTGCCGCCGCGCTGGGCCTACCCGGTTGGGCGCTGGAACAGGACTGACATTCCAGCGCACCAACTTCATGCGAACGGCGTTATGCGCCATGACCGCGGTGCCGGGTCAGAGGACTTCGAACAACCCCGCCGCGCCCATGCCGCCGCCGACGCACATGGTGACGATGACATGCTTGGCGCCGCGGCGCTTGCCTTCGATCAGGGCGTGGCCGACCATGCGGGCGCCGGACATGCCATAAGGGTGGCCGATCGAGATCGCGCCGCCGTCGACGTTCAGGAGTTCGGCCGGAATGCCGAGCACGTCCTGGCAGTAGAGCACCTGGACCGCGAAGGCCTCGTTCAGTTCCCACAGGCCGATATCGCCGACCGACAGGTTGAAGCGTTCAAGCAGCTTGGGAACCGCATAGATCGGGCCGATGCCCATTTCGTCCGGCTTGGTGCCGGCGACTGCCATGCCGACATAGCGACCAAGCGGGGCCTTGCCCGCCTTTTCCGCGGCGCTGCGTTCCATGACGACGCAGGCCGAGGCGCCATCGGACAGCTGCGACGCATTGCCCGCGGTGATGTTGGCGTCCGGGCCCATGACGGGGACCAGCGAGGTCAGCCCTTCTAGCGTGGTTTCGGGGCGATTGCCCTCATCCTTGGTGAGCGTGACTTCCTTCTGCGACACCTGCTTCGTCGCCTTGTCGACGACATTCATGGTGGCGGTCACGGGCACGATTTCCGCGTCGAAGCGGCCGGCCGCCTGCGCCGCGGCGGTCCGCTGCTGCGATTCCAGGGCATAGGCGTCCTGGCGGTCGCGGCTGATGCCGTAGCGCTTGGCGACGATCTCGGCCGTCTGGAGCATCGGCATGTAGACGTCGGGATGGAGCGCGATCAGTTCATGATCGGGACCAAGGCGCATTTCCGGCGTCTGCACCATCGAGATCGATTCGACGCCGCCGGCGACGACGATGTCGGCCCGGTCGACGATGACCTGCGATGCGGCGATCGCGATCGCCTGCAACCCGGAGGCGCACTGCCGATCGACCGACACACCCGATACGGTCACGGGCAGACCCGCGCGCAACGCGGCCGTGCGGCCGATGGTCGCCTGAACACCCTGTTGCAGGGCGGCGCCGATCACGACGTCCTGGATGCTGTCGGGTGCGACGCCGGCGCGTTCGACGGCGGCGCGGATGGCATGCGCGGCCAGCGTGGGCGACGGGGTGGCGTTGAACGCGCCGCGATAGGCACGGCCGATGGGGGTGCGGGCGGTGGCGACGATGACGGCTTCACGCATGATGGGTTCCTTGCTTTGGGATGAGCGTCACCCCGGCGGAAGCCGGGATCTCGGCACGGCTTGGGACGAGCGTGTCGCGGGCCTGCGGGAGATCCCGGCCTGCGCCGGGACGACGGATTGATGGTCGGGTAATCAGATGAAGAACTGGGCGATCCATTCCGCGATCAGCGCGGGCTTCTTCTGATCTTCGATCTCGACCGAGACTTCCTGCGTCTGCTGCCACTGGCCGGGGCGCTTTTCCTCCAGGGAAAGCAGTTTGAACCGGCCGCGGATGCGGACGCCGGCGGCGACGGGGGTGAGGAAGCGGACTTTGTCGAAGCCGTAATTGATGCCCATCTTCACGCCTTCGATCCGGCTGTCGGGCAGGCGTTCGGCCAGCGCGGAAAGCAGCGACAAGGTGAGGAAGCCATGCGCGATGGTGCCGCCGAACGGTGTCATCTTTGCGCGTTCCGGATCGACATGGATGAACTGATGATCGTCGGTGGCATCGGCAAACGCCTGGATGCGCGGCTGATCGACCATGATCCAATCGGACACGCCGATTTCCTGGCCGACCTTGGCTTGCAGATCCTGCACGGTGGACATCGCATTCTCCTGTTCGAGGTCGCCGTCTTTCGGGCGGCGATCCATGGGGCTATGAGGCTGACCTGTCTCTAGGCGTTGCTTGACGTTTACGTCAACTGCGTCGACCATGCTAGGGTACTCACCATGTTTTCCGCGTCCCCCGCCATTCTGTCCAGCCTGCGCACGCTGCACCGCGCATCGGAACCCGATGTGCTGGCCGGTCTGCTGCCGGTCGCGGCGCTGGATGCGCCGAGTCGCGAGCGGGTGGTGGGGCACAGCCTGGACCTGCTGGCCGACCTGCGCGTGGCGCAACGCGAGGGCTGGGTGAATCAGTTCCTGCAGCAATATCGGCTGAATTCGTCGGAGGGCGTGGCGCTGCTGAGCCTGGCCGAGGCGTTCCTGCGCGTGCCCGATCCGGAAACGGCGGACCGGCTGATCGCGGACAAGCTGGGCGATGCCGACTGGCGCGCGCATACGGGCAAGTCGCATTCCTCGCTGGTCAACAGCGCGACATGGGGCCTGGTGATCGGACGCGCGCTGGTGAGCGACAGCGGGCAGGCGGGCGCGCTGAAGCGATTGATTTCGCGCGCGGGCGAGCCGTTCGTGCGGCAGGCGGTGGGTGCCGCGATGAAGATGATGGGCGAGATCTTCGTGATGGGGCGCACTATCGACGAGGCGTTGAAGCGGATGCGCGGCAAGGACCATCGCGGCTTCACCGCCAGTTTCGACATGCTGGGCGAAGCGGCGCGCACCTATCCCGACGCCGATCGTTATTTCCGCGCCTATGCCGATGCCATTGCGGAAGTGGGGCGCGCGGCGAGCGAGGGGCATTCGATTTCGGTCAAACTGTCCGCGCTGCACCCGCGCTATGAGGTGGGGCAGTGGAACCGCTGCGTCCCCGCGCTGACCGAGATGTTGGAGGCGCTGGCGGTGCAGGCGGCGCGGGCTGGCATCGGGCTGACCGTGGATGCCGAGGAGTCCGAGCGGCTGGAGATGAGCTTCGACATCATCTCCGCCGTGGCCGGGTTGCCCGCGCTGAAGGGCTGGGACGGGTTCGGCATGGCGATCCAGGCGTATAGCAAGCGCGCGCGCCCGGCGGTGGCGTGGGCGAACGCACTGGGCGCGGCGACCGGGCGACGGATCGCGGTACGGCTGGTCAAGGGCGCCTATTGGGACAGCGAGGTCAAGCGCACGCAAGAGGCGGGGCTGAGCGATTATCCGCTGTTCACGCGCAAGGCCGCGACCGACGTGTCCTACATGGCCTGTTCGCGCGACATGCTGGACGCGAAGAACATCTATCCCGCATTCGCCAGCCACAATGCCCTGACGGTCGCGACCATCCTGGAATGGGCCGGAACCAGCCGGGATTTCGAGTTTCAGCGGCTGCACGGAATGGGCGAAGGGCTGTACGAGACGCTGGTGCGCGAGCGCGGCTATCGCACGCGCATCTATGCGCCGGTGGGCGGGCACCGCGACCTGCTGGCCTATCTGGTCCGGCGGCTGCTGGAAAATGGCGCCAATTCCAGTTTCGTGCACCAGCTGGCGGACGAGGGGCTGACCGATCAGCAGCTGCTGGCCGATCCGGTGGAGAAGATCCGGTCGGTCGGGGGTGCGCGGCATCCGTCGATCCCGTTGCCGATCGACCTGTTCGGGATGCGGCGGAACAGCGGGGGGATCGATCTGCAGGATCGGGTGGTGCTGGACGCGGTGGCCAAGACCGTCACCGAACCGTTCGTGTCGAGCGCAGTCGAGACAGCCCGCACAGCGCCTGCGTCACGTCCCTCGACTTCGCGCGGGACGACCGGAGTCATTGGGGCCAAATCAGCCGTCGACCGCGCGGTGCGGGGATTTCCGGCGTGGTCGCGAACGACGCTGGAGCAGCGGGCGGCGGTGCTGGAGCGGCTGGCCGACCTGCTGGAGGCGCATCGCGGCGACCTGATGGCGGTGGCGGTGCAGGAGGCGAGGAAGACGATCGCCGACGCGTTGGGCGAGGTGCGCGAGGCGGTCGATTTCTGCCGCTATTATGCGCTGGAGGCGCGCCGCGTGCTGGCGCCGCAGGACCTGCCGGGGCCGACCGGCGAACGCAACGTTCTGCGCCACGAAGGACGCGGCGTGTGGGCGTGCATCGCCCCGTGGAACTTCCCGCTGGCGATTTTCCTGGGGCAGGTGGCGGCGGCGCTGGTGGCGGGGAATACGGTCGTCGCCAAGCCCGCGCCGCAGACGCCGGCGATCGCGGGCTGGGCCGTGGCGCTGGCGCATGAAGCGGGCGTGCCGACCGATGCGCTGGTGCTGTTGCCGGGCGGGCCGGAAGAAGGCGCGGCGCTGATCGGCGATGCCCGCATTGCGGGGGTGGCGTTCACCGGGTCGACCGGCACCGCGCGGCGGATCGCGCGCAGCCTGCTGGACGACGAAAGCCGGCCGCTGGTGCCGTTGATCGCGGAAACCGGCGGGATCAATGCGATGATCGTCGATTCGACAGCCCTGCCCGAACAGGTGGTGGCCGATGTCGTCGCCTCTGCCTTCCGATCGGCGGGGCAGCGCTGTTCCGCGTTGCGGCTGCTGCTGTTGCAGGAAGAGATTGCGGACCGCACGCTGGAGATGCTGGCCGGGGCGATGGATACGCTGGTGGTGGGCGACCCGGCCGATCCCGCGACCGATGTCGGGCCGGTCATCGACCGCGCGGCCTATGACCGGTTGATGGGGCGGTGCCTGGCGATGGCGGCACGGACCGTGCACACCGTGCCGGTGCCGGACGACGGACTGTATGTGCCGCCGACGGTGATCCGGATCGATCGGATCGAGGATCTGAAGGAGGAATGGTTTGGTCCCGTGCTGCACGTCGCGACGTGGAAAGCCGGCGGGCTGGCGGAAACGGTGGAGCGGATCAACGCGACCGGATTCGGCCTGACCATGGGCCTGCACAGCCGGATCGCGCGCGGGGCAGAGGCGGTCGAGGCGCTGGCGCGGGTCGGGAACCTGTACGTCAACCGATCGATGATCGGGGCGATCGTCGGGTCGCAGCCGTTCGGGGGCGAGGGGCTGTCGGGGACGGGGCCCAAGGCAGGCGGGCCGCATTACCTGCCCCGGTTCGCCGCGGAGCGGGTGACATCGACCGATACGACATCGGCCGGCGGGAACGCGACGCTGTTGTCACTGGAAGAGATCGGAGCCTAGCGCGGGCCCTATCCATCGGCGGCGGACGGGAAGACCGCCTTTCCGTCCGCCCCGCCGGTGAAATTGACCTGCGTGGGATAGGCGATGTCGATGCCAGCGTCCGCGAACGCTTCGAGGATCGCCATGCAGACCTGGTGACGGGCGGCGTAGACGACGTCGTAGACCTGCGACCGGACGTCGAACTGCAATTCGTAGTCGAGGCTGGATGCGCCGAAATTGACCATGCCGGTGCGGACCAGCACGCATTGGTCCACGCTTTCGGTGGCGGCGCGCAGGATGTCGGGGATCCTTCGGCAAAGCGGGATCGGCGTCTGGTAGATGACGCCGATCAGCAGCGTGATCCGCCGACGGTCGAGCCGGGCGAGATTGTGCAGTTCCTTGTCGAGCAGATTCTTGTTGGAGATGATGACCTGTTCACCGGTGATCGAGCGGATGCGGGTCGATTTCAGGCCGATGCGTTCGACCGAGCCGGAAGTGGTATCCCATTTGACCGCATCGCCGCGCCGGAACGGCTTGTCGAAGATGATCGCCAGCGCGGCGAACAGATCGGCGAAGATGCCCTGCGCCGCGAGCCCGATCGCGATGCCGCCGATGCCGAGGCCGGCAATCAATCCCGTCACGTTGACGCCCAGATTGTCGAGGATCAGCACCGCCGCGATCGCGAACAGCGCGAAGGTGACGAGCAGGCGGATGATGCCCATCGCCGATCCGATCGCACCCTTCTCCGTATCCCCGGCCGCGCGATGTTCGACGAAGCCCAGGATGATCTCGCGCGCCCACAATGCCGCCTGCAACGCGGCGGCGATGGTGAAGGCGGCGGTGATGACGGCGGTGAGCCCGGCGGGCGTGTTGGCGCCGCCCTCCACCAGCTTGGCGGCCAGCGCGACCATGAACCAGAGCCGGGTGCGCGTGATGGCGCGGCCTACGATCGTGCGCCATTGCACGCTGTCATCGTCGCGGCAGAGGCGGGCGCCGAGCGAGCGCAGCCCGAGCAGGACGAGCACGATGACGGCCCCAATCGCCAGCGCGATCGCGATTTGCAGCCAGTTGCCGGTGAACCAGTCGGCCACCTCCTGCAGCAGCCGGGCCGCGCGGTCGCCAAGACCATCCAGCGCGACGGTCGGCCGGATCGCACCGGTGCTGTTGCCGGCGGGCATGCTCATGCCGATGCCGCCCGCGCGCAATGCGCGCTGCCCAGTTGATCGAGGAACGCGATCAGCCCGCGTTCGGTGGGGCTGGCGTAGCGGGTGGCGCGGGGCAGGCGGACCTTGCCGATCGGTTCCCCCGATTTGGCGAGATCGATCAACGCGGGATGAACATAGGATTTGCGCGCGATCGCAGGGGTGTTGCCCAGCGCCGCGGCGACGGGTTCCAGCAGGGCCTTGACGGACACGGCCTTTTCTCCGGCTTCGACCAGGGTGCGGTAGGCGATGACGCTGGCGCCCCAGGTGCGGAAATTCTTCGCAGTGAAATCGCCCGCGGTGGCGGCCTTGATATAGCTGTTGACGTCAGCCGAGCCGACCGGCTGCGGCGTGCCGTCCGGGCAGAGATATTGGAACAGATGCTGTCCGGGCAGATCCTGGCACCGGCGGGCGATCCGCGACAGGCGGCTGTCCTCGATCGTCAGCTGCTGCAGCTTGCCGGATTTGCCGACATATTGCAGCTTCAGCTTAGCACCGCGCACGGTGGCATGATCGGTGCGCAACGTGGTGGCGCCGAAACTGTTGTTCGCTTTCGCATAGGTTTCGTTGCCGACCCGGACGCGGCCGAGATCGAGCAGGCGGACGATGGCCGCGACCACGGCATCCTTGTCGAGCGTGCGGTGGGTGAGATCGGATTCGACGCGGGCACGGAGCAGCGGCAGCGCGCGCCCGAAATCGGCGCAGGCGTCATATTTGGCGGCCTCCTGCGTGGCCCGGAACTCGGCATGATACCGATATTGCTTGCGGCCTTTCTCGTCCCAGCCGACCGCCTGGATATGGCCGTCGGGGCTGGGGCAGAACCAGCAATCGACATAAGCGGGCGGCATGGCGGTGGCGTTCAGCCGGTCGATCTCGTCCCGGTCGGTGATGCGTTCGCCGGCGGGATCGAAATAGGCCCAATGGCCCCGCAGCTTGCGGCGGGTGATGCCGGGCAAGGCATCGTCGACATAGCTCAGCATCGGCGCGGACGAAGGTTCGGGATCATGGCCCTAGAACGGCACGGACCACCCGATCGTTCCGGAACAGGCGCCGGCGGCACCCGTTCAAGCGCATGACATTCCAGACGAAGGACGCATTTCATGCCCGCAATCAGCGACGCCAAGATCCTGATCATCGCCACCGACGGGTTCGAGCAGGACGAACTGTTCGGTCCGCGCGAACGGCTGCTGGCGGCCGGCGCACAGGTGGTACTGGCTTCGCCCGGCGGCGATCCGATCCAGGGAATGGTACAGGATCAGAAGGGCGACACGATCACGCCGGACATCCTGCTCGATGCCGTCGACATCGAGGAGTATGATGCGCTGGTGATTCCAGGCGGCGTGGCCAATCCCGACACGCTGCGCACGATCGATGCCGCGATCGAGATCGTCCGCGGGTTCGACGATGCCGGCAAGCCGATCGCCGCGATCTGCCACGGACCATGGTTGCTGGTGGAGGCGGACATCGTCGAGGATCGTACCGTCACCAGCTGGCCGTCGGTGCGGACCGACCTGGAAAATGCCGGCGCGATCGTGGTCGATCGATCGGTGGTGGTGGACGACAATCTGATCACCAGCCGCAAGCCCGACGATGTGCCGGACTTTACCGATGCACTGATCCGGTTGGTGGAGGAAGCCGAGGTCGACGCCTGAGCGTCAACCACGGCCGGTGGCGGGCGTTCGGCGCGGTAACGCCGTGCGCCGGCGCCGCAGCGCAGTCTGCGCCGGAAGCTCTACGCCGTGGTAGAGCAGCATGGACATGGCGAGCGTGATGCCGAGAAATGCCGTGATCAGGCCGAACGGGATCGAGTCGGCATTGGTGACGAACAGCAGCTTGAACCAGACGAAGCCCAGGAAATGGAACAGGTAGGTCGCATAGCTGATCTCCCCCAGATAGACCGCGATCGGATGAGCCAGGGGATTGGCGGGCGCCGCCGCGAACCGGGCGAGCAGGAGCAGCGATGCGGCGAGCAGCAGCGGAACGCCCAGGGTTTCCGTGAGCCCGAACCCGAGTGCACCCGCGCAGACCGGGACCGCCGCCAGCCACACGGCCGTCGGTCCGGCACCGCGATCGTGCAGTGTGCTGAGGATCGTGCCGATCGCGAACCCGACCAGCGCGCGGGGCAAGGCGAGCGCCGCATCGGTGCCGCCGAGCGTATTGAACCCGTAATGGGCGAACAGCATCGCCAGCAACAGCACGAGCCCGACGATCGCGGCGATCAGATGATGGGTGGCATAGCGTCCCCAGTCGATCGCCAGCGCCAGCAGCGGGAACAGCAGATAGGCGGCCCATTCGCAGCTGATCGACCAGGCGGGATCGTTCCAGCGCAGTGTGGGCGAGAAGCCCCAGCTCTGCATCATGAGCAGGTGCAGCGGCCAATCCGCCCAGGGATAATGGCCGGCCTGGCGGTGGGTCACGCCCAACAGCATGGCGAACAGCGCCGCCAACACCAGTATCAGCGCGTGCAACGGCCAGATGCGCGCGACCCGCCGCCACAGGAAATCCGGGATGCCGGCCGCGCCCGCGGTGCGCAGGCGCGCGCCATAGTTGCGCCACAGGACGAAGCCCGACAGCATGAAGAAGAAGTCGACCGCCAGATAGCCCTTGTCGAGGATGGCGAGCAGCCAGCCGGGGACGCCGTCGCCATAGCCGGTGCGCAGATGATAGAGCACGACGAACCAGGCGGCGACCGCACGCGCGCCGGTCAGCCCCGGCAACAGCCCGGGGGAGGTGGCGGCACGGGTCATGCCGGAACCAGCCCGCGCACCGGAACACGCAGCGGCGCGACCCGCCGCTTGGCCAGGCCACGGACATAGGAGTCGAACCCGGTTTCCAAAGCGACGATCATCAGCATGAGCGGTTGGAAGGCTATACCGGCAAAAGCGGCGCCGACCAGATAGACCAGCTGGCAATGTTGCAGCGCGGTCGCGAGCGGCGCGATCCAGCCATCGGCGGGATCGGCGCGGCGCCAGCGGCGGCGGACAACCTCCATCCGGAACAATCCGCCCAGCTGGATCAGCAGCCAGAGCCCGAGGCCTGGATAGCCCTGTTCCCCCAGCATTTCGAAATACGCGCTGTGGAAGGCGCGACCGCCATCGATCACCTGCGCGGTGGCGCCGGACCCCGGATTGCCGGTTTCGGGGCGGCGATAGCTGATCCGGTTCTGGCGATAGGATTCGAAGCCGCCGCCGAACGGGTGATCCTGCGCATAGTCCCAGGTCCATTTCCAGATCGCGATCCGGGTGGAGGCCGATTCGTCGGATTGATAGCCAGCGATCGTGTCCATGCGCTGCGTATAGCTGGCCGGCAGGAAGGGAACAGCCGCCACCGCGAGCGTGGCCAGCCCGGCCAGATACAGGATCCGCCGCCGCACCAGCCGCAGCATCAGCACCGCCAGCAGCGCGATGCAGATCAGGCCGGTGCGCGCCTGCGTCCCGATCGGGATCAGGATGCACGCCGCGCCCAGCGCCAGCGCATAGCCGCGCGTGCGCCAGTCCGGCGGAAAGATGGTGCCATGCGACGCCAGCCAGATCAGCAGCGGCAGGATGGCGATCGCCATGGTCGAGATCGTGCTGCTCTCGTACAGGCCGCTGTTGCTGTCGACCATCAGGTTGAGGATGCCGTAGCCGCCGCCCGACAGCACCGTCTTGATCCCGCCGACGACGATGATCGAAGAGGCGGACAGGATCATGAACAGCGCCATCGCTTCGATCCGCAGACGGGTGCGGAGCGTGAGCGGGAGGAAGATGGCGAAGGCCAGCGCCTTCCACACCCAGCCCCATTTGTTCAGCGCGTCGACCGGGAAGTCCGCGGTCATCGTGGTCCAGAAACAGTAGACGAGGAGGGCGAGCATCAGCGACTGGCGCACGCCGACCCGCGCACCGCGCTTGTCATCCGCCAGCGCCCATCCGCCGACCGCCAGCACGACGCAGACGAGAGAGAGCGGGATCGCGTTCAGCAGATAATAAGCGAGCCGTTGCGGCGAGACGATGTCGACATAGGCATAAGCGAGCACGAACAGGAACGGCCGCCGAAAACCGAGCCCCAGCAGGGCCACCAGGAACGCGATAAGGCCGAGATCACGCATGCGGATCGGATTCGCGGTCGAGATCGCGGCGGCGGACGATCCGCCAGGCGGCGAGCAGCAGCAGCCCGTGGCTGAGCGCGAGCGAAAAGAGGTCGATCATCGCCCGCCTTTCCCGCGTTGCGCCCATGCCATCCGCATCGCAGAGTATCGCCGACCGATTGACGCGGCGTTAAGCGGCGTCATGGCAGGACATCGCCATGCGCATCCTCCATATCCTAGACCATAGCCTGCCGATACATAGCGGCTACACGTTCCGGACGCGCGCGATCCTGAAGGCGCAGCAGGCGCGCGGGTGGGCGGTCATGGGCGTGACCGGGTCGCGGCACGCGGTGGAGCGGCCCGGCGGGCCGGACGCCGAGATGTTCGACGGGCTGCAATTCCACCGCGCGTCCGCAATCTCCACCGCGCCGTCGCCGCTGTCCGAATGGCAGGATATCGCGGCGCTGGAACGTAAGGTCGACCAGCTGGTCGCGGCGTGGAAACCCGACATCCTGCACGCGCATTCGCCGGTGATGACCGCGGTCGCGGCGGGGCGGGTGGCGCGGCGGCATCGGTTGCCGCTGGTGTACGAGATCCGCGCCTTCTGGGAGGATGCGGCGGTCGGCAACGGCACCGGGACCGAAGGGTCGCTGCGTTACCGGGCGACGCGCTGGCTGGAGACGCGCGCGGTGCGGCGGGCGGATGCGGTGGCGGTGATCTGCGGCGGGTTGCGCGACGACCTGGTCGCGCGCGGAATTGCGGGCGACAAGATCCTGGTGTCGCCGAACGGGGTGGATCTGGACCTGTTCGGATCGCCGCCGCCGCCCGATGCGGCGCTGGCCGCGGCGCTGGGGCTGACCGATGCGGAGGTGATCGGCTTCATCGGATCCTTTTACGATTATGAAGGGCTGGACGACCTGATCGCCGCGATGCCGGCGCTGGTGGCGGCGCGACCGCGCGCGATGCTGTTGCTGGTCGGAGGCGGGCCGATGGAGGCGGCGCTGGCGGCGCAGGCGGCGGCATCGCCGGTCGCGGACCGCATCCGTTTCGTCGGGCGGGTGCCACATACAGAGGTTGAGGCTTATTACGGGCTGGTCGATATCCTGGCCTATCCGCGCAAGGGGATGCGGCTGACCGAACTTGTCACCCCGCTGAAACCGCTGGAAGCGATGGCGCAGAGGCGGCTGGTCGCGGCGTCCAACGTCGGGGGACACCGCGAGCTGATCGCGGACGGCGTGACGGGAACATTGTTCCCGCCGGACGATCCCGCGGCGCTGGCGGCGGCGCTGGCCGCGTTGCTGGCGGACCGCAGCGGATGGGACGTGCGGCGGGCAACGGCGCGCGCGTTCGTAGAACGGGATCGTAACTGGTCGGAAAATATTTCACGATACGAACCAGTGTACCGGCGGCTTGCGAGTCGCGGGGCTGGGACGGGGGCGACGGCATGAGCAAGGCGACCGGATTGCGGCTGATCGAAGCCATCGAACGGACGCGGCTGGCGGTACCGATGGCGC
>NZ_DASVTO010000070.1:0-8582 GCF_036387535.1 Sphingomonas sp. | reverse complement strand
GAAGCTGTTCGGTGCGATCGGGCTGTGGATCGGCTGGCGGCTGTTGCCGGCGGTGCTGTTGATCGCCGGGATCGCCGGGCTGGGCTGGGTCGCGTGGCTGGCGTGGCGGGGGCAGCGGCCGCGGGGCGACACCGCCTTGCCGCTGGGTACGCTGATGGCGCTGGCGGCTTACCCGGCGTGGCTGGCCATGATAGCATGGATGCCATGATTCCCATGCTCCTGCTTCAGCTTGCGCTTCTGCTTCAGGCGGCCCCGCCTTCAATGCCGGCGCCGGCGCCGTTGGGGGCGATCGGTCAGCAGGCGCTGCCGGCGCGGGGGTGTGCCGCGTTTTTGTGGAGTGCGGCGGGCGACCGCAATCTGATCGCGATGGCCGGGGCCGATCCGGCGCGGCTGCGGCTGTCGATCGGGGGGCGGACGCTCGATCTCGATCGCGCGGGCCAGAATGGGGCGGGGAACCTGGGCTTCGCGCAAGTCACCGATTACGGCGCGGGCGACCTGCGCGTCACGCTGGACATGACGATCGCGACGCGGGCCGATCTGGCGGGCGGGGCGACGGTGCCGTCGGGGACTCTGGTCATCACGCGGCCGGCGCAGGATGTGGTGGTGGTGCCGGTGGCCGGCCTGATCGGCTGCACGTGAGTTCGAGCCTGAAAATGGGCGGAGTGGGGACGGACATGAAGGCGATCCTGGATGCTCAGCGTGCCGCGTTCGAGGCGGAGATGCCGGTCAGCGCGCCAGTGCGCCGCGATCGATTGAAGCGCGCGGCGGCGATGATCCGGGACAACAGGTTGCGCTTCTGCGACGCGCTGAGCGAGGATTTCGGCCATCGCAGCCGCGACCAATCGATGCTGACCGATATCGCCGGATCGATCGGCCCGATCGATCATGCCCTGAAACACCTGAGCGACTGGATGAAGCGCGACGCGCGCAAGGTGCAGTTTCCGCTGGGCCTGCTGGGCGCGAAGGCGTGGGTGGACTATCAGCCCAAGGGCGTCGTCGGCGTGATCGCGCCGTGGAATTTCCCGGTGAACCTGGTGATGGGGCCGATCGCCGGCATCTTTGCTGCCGGCAATCGCGCGATGGTGAAGACCAGCGAATTCACCCCCGTCACCGCCGCGCTGTTCGAGGAGGTGGCGCCCGAGTATTTCGCGGTCGAGGAACTGGCGTTCGTGTCCGGCGGGCCCGATGTGGGGCAGGCGTTCGCCAGCCTGCCGTTCGATCATCTGATCTTCACCGGCGCGACCGGCATCGCGCGCCACATCCTGCACGCCGCCGCCGACAATCTGGTGCCGGTGACGCTGGAGTTGGGCGGCAAATCGCCGGTGGTGATCGGCGCGGGCGCGGATATCGCGCGGGCGACGGAGCGAGTCGCGCTGGGCAAGATGCTGAACGCCGGGCAGATCTGCCTTGCGCCCGATTATGTGCTGGCACCGGCGGATCAGGAGGATGCGGTGGTCGCCGGGCTGAAGACGGCGGCGTCGGCGATGTATCCCACGGTGCTGGCCAATCCCGATTACACCGCGATCATCAACGATCGCCATCACCAGCGCCTGACGCACTGGCTGGACGATGCCCGCGCGAAGGGCGCGCGCGTCGAAGCGGTGAACCCGGCGAACGAGGATTTCGCCGCGTCGAACAGCCGCAAGATGCCGCTGCACATCGTTCGCGACGCGACCGACGACATGCTGGTGATGCAGGAGGAGATTTTCGGGCCGATCCTGCCCGTGGTGACCTATCGTGGCATCGACGAAGCGATCGGGCGGATCAATCGCGGCGCCCGGCCGCTGGGCCTGTATCATTTCGGAACGGACGCAAACGAGCGGCAGCGGGTGCTGGACCGGACGGTATCGGGCGGCGTGACGCTGGACGACGTGATCTTTCATGTGTCGATGGAGGATTTGCCCTTCGGTGGTGTCGGGCCTTCGGGCATGGGCAGCTATCACGGGCAGGACGGCTTTCGCACCTTCAGCCATGCGCGCGCGGTGTTCAAGCAATCGCGGCTCGACGTGGCGAAACTGGCGGGGTTGAAGCCGCCCTATGGCGCGGCGCTGCGCAAGAGCGTGGCACGGCAGATCGGATGAGCGCGGTGGATGGAGCGATGATCTTGGCTGTCGCGATGGGGGCGGGGCTGGCGATGGCGCCGCCGCCCCCGCCCTTGGCGGTGACGCCGAACTGGCGGCTGGCGGCCGAAGGGCTGGACGGGACGACGGTGTATGTCGATCCGGCGACCGTGCAGCATGTCGACGAATATGTCGTGAAGGTGTGGACGCGGCGCGACACGACGAAGAAGAAGAAAGTGAAGACCGAGAAACTGCTGGTCAGTTTCGACTGTCGCCGCAACCTGAGCCGGTACGATGCGGCGATCGCCTATACGAAGAAGGGCACGGCGGGGAAGCAGCGGTATACGCCGGCCAAGGACTTCCTGCCGGTCGTTCCGGATTCCAGCGATTGGGCGATGATGACCTTGGCGTGTCGCCTTTGAACGTTTTTCGCGCGGACGCGCGGAGGACGCGGAGAGAAGAATATGAGCGACGGCCCGCGGCGCTGGGTCGCCTATCCAATTCGATAGTGGATGGGTTTGAAGGTGCCGCCGTTGGAGGCTGGGGCGGAGCAGGCGGTCAGGCCGATGATGAGGTCCATCACGGCGCGAAAGGCGATGTGATCGCCGGCCTTGCTGATCGGCGGCAGGACGCTGAGCCGGCCCGCGGCGTCGACGGGGACGTTCATGAAGCAGTTGAACGCGATCGGGATGCGATCGGGGATGATCCCGTAAGGCGCGAGTGCCTCCGCCAGATTGCCGAAGCAGCCGCGGTGCGGCGGCAGATCGGGATAGAAATGGTGGAAGGTGTCGTAGGAACACGGCGTCAGCAGGAAATCGTGGACACCCACGGTGTCGGCCACGATCTCCAGCATCGGTTGCGAGCGGTTCGAATACAGGATGTGCCCGGTCGTCAGCCGGATTGTCTCTGCATAATCCAGCGTGCGGCCCGAGGAGAGGACTTCGTCCACGTCCTCCGCGTTGAACGCCAGCAGATCGGCGACCTGCATCCCGCGCGGATCGATGACGGTGAGCGTCTGCCCGCGCGACAGCCGGAACGCGGTCCCCGCGCGTTCGGCGATCTCGATCGCGGTTCCCGGCGGCGCGGGCCTCAATCTCCCGCGCCGGAATAGCGGAACGGGCAGCGCCAGTCGCCGTCGACGGCGCGGCCGCTGTACTGGCGGGCTTCGCTGGCCTGGCCGTGGCGTTGCAGCATCGGGTTGCGCGAACCGGCGATGGCTTCGTCGCGGACCATGATCTTTTCGCGCATCCCTTCGTACCGCCCGTCGGCGCGCAGCGTTTCGAACTGGTCGTGCAGGTTGAACACCATCGTCGGCCGGGCGAAGCGGCGGGCGAGGCGGCTGGCGGCGGGATGAAGGCCGACGATGAAGAACGCTTCGCCGCCGAAGCTGAGCGAGAAATGCGGCGAATCGGGATCGGCGCTGACGCGGGTGTCGTAAGGCTGGCCGCGCCAGACGTCCTTGTCCGACAGCGACTGGATACGGTGCCACACCGCCGCTTCGAAACCGGCTTCGTCGAGCGTGTCCGGCCCTTCGAACACCACGGCGAAGCTGCGGTACAGGCCCGGTGCCTCGCGGTAGGCGTCAGCGAAGCGGAGCAGGCCGTCGTGGATGCGCAGATCGTCCCACGCGCTGTCGATGCGATTGGCGGCGAGGACGCTGAGCGTACCCTTGGCGAGCGCGGCCTTTGCGCCGACGCAAGGGAAGTCGCGGGCGGCGACGTGCGCCTCCAGCAGCGATTCGAGTTCCGCCTGCGCATCGTGGCGCCAGGGAAACATGGGAGTTGCGGGCGATGTCATGGATCAGCGCTACGTTCGAATCGCCCGCGCCGTTCCCGAAGACCGGTAAAATCTGCATCAATATGACACGTATTCATTAGTGGAAATCGGTGTGGCGAAATGCACAATGGCAGGATGGCCGATCCGCTGTTGTCCCTCGACGATTTCATGCCGTTCCGACTGTCTATCGTATCTAATGCGGTATCCGATGCGATCGCATCGACATATCACGCGCTGTTCGGGCTGCGGATAGCCGAATGGCGGCTGGTCGCGGTGATCGCCGAGAGCGACGGGCTGTCGCAGCAGGCGCTGGGCGCGCGGACGCGGATGGACAAGGTGACGGTGAGCCGCGCCGCCATCGCGCTGGCGGAGCGCGGGCTGATCGCGCGGCGGGCCAACCCGGACGATCAGAGATCGCACCTGCTGTCGCTGACCCCGGCCGGGCGCGCGCTGTACGAACAGGTCGCGCCCAAGGCGCTGGAGATGGAATCGCGCATCTTCGCCGGGCTGGGCGCCGCGGACCTGGCGCATTTCCGCGCCGTCCTCGACCGGGTCGAGGTGGCCGCGGGCGGATTGCAGGGTTGAACCCGGCAGCGATGCCGGCTTAAAGGGCAGCCGTCCTCCCCAGGCCGTATCGACGTTTCCCAAGGAGGGTTTCCTTTATGATCGACCGTGCCGGCCTGATGGTCGCTCCGCAGCTCGCGGCATTCCTGCAACGCGACGTGCTGGCGCCGCTGGGGCTGGATACTGCCGCCTGGTGGGCGGGCGTGGCGGCGATCTTCGCGCGGTTCGCGCCCGAGAATGCCGCGCTGCTGAACACGCGCGATGCGTTGCAGGCGGCGATCGATGCGCGATACCGGGCAGGCGAGCCGGTGGACGAGGCGTTCCTGCGCGACATCGGCTATCTGGTGCCCGAACCGGCGCCGTTCGCGATCCAGACCGCGGCGGTGGATGCCGAGATCGCGGATCTGGCGGGGCCGCAATTGGTGGTGCCGGTGCTGAACGCGCGTTTCGTGCTGAACGCGGCGAATGCGCGCTGGGGCAGCTTGTACGATGCGCTGTACGGCACCGACGTGCTGCCGGGGACGGCCACGCCCGGCGGCTATGACGCGGTGCGCGGCAAGCAGGTGATCGCGCGGGCGAAGGCGTTCCTGGACGACGCGGTGCCGCTGGCGTCGGGGAGCTGGCAGGATGCCACGACGATCGCGCTGGCCGATCCGGCGCAGCTGGTCGGCACGCGCGGCGCTTCGCAGATGTACCGGCATAACGGGCTGCATATCGAAGTGGTGATCGACCCGTCGACCGCGATCGGCCGCGACGATCCGCTGGGCATCGCCGACGTGGTGCTGGAATCCGCGCTGACCACCATCGTCGATCTGGAGGATTCGATCGCGGCGGTCGATGCCGAGGACAAGGTGGCGGCCTATGCCAATTGGCTGGGGCTGATGACGGGGACGCTGGAGGAGACGTTCGACAAGGGCGGTCGCGCCGTCACGCGGCGGCTGGCGGACGATGTGACGCTGGACGGCGGGGAGGTGCTGGCGGGGCGAAGCGTGCTGTTCGTGCGCAACGTCGGCCATCTGATGACGACGCCCGCGGTACTGCTGGCCGGCGGTGGCGAAGCGCCCGAGGGCATCCTGGACGCGATCGTGACGGCGACGATCGCGCTGTTCGACCTGCGCGGGCTGGGGCGGTTTCGCAACAGTCGCAGCGGATCGGTGTATATCGTCAAGCCCAAGATGCACGGGCCGGAGGAATGCGCCTTTGCCGACCGGCTGTTCGATGCGGTCGAGGATCTGCTTGGGCTGGCGCGGCATACGGTCAAGATCGGGGTGATGGACGAGGAACGGCGCACGTCGGCCAATCTGGCGGCGTGTATCGCTGCGGTGCGCGGGCGGATCGTGTTCATCAACACCGGCTTCCTGGATCGCACAGGCGACGAGATGCACACCGCGATGCACGCCGGGCCGATGATCCCCAAGGCCGAGATGAAGGCGTCCGGCTGGATCAAGGCATATGAGGATCGCAACGTGCGCATCGGATTGGCGCACGGCCTGTCGGGCAAGGCGCAGATCGGCAAGGGGATGTGGGCGGCGCCGGATCGCATGGCCGACATGGTCGCACAGAAGATCGCGCATCCGACCAGTGGCGCGAACACGGCATGGGTGCCGTCGCCGACCGCCGCGACGCTGCACGCGCTGCATTACCACCAGGTCGACGTGTTCGCCCGCCAGCGCGACATCGCTGGCGAGCCGATCCCGCCGCTGTCCGCGTTGCTGGCCGTGCCCGTCGCCGCCGGGCGCAACTGGGCGCCCGAAGAAATCGCGCGCGAGCTGGACAACAATGCGCAGGGCATTTTGGGCTATGTCGTGCGCTGGATCGATCAGGGCGTGGGGTGTTCCAAGGTGCCCGACATCGACGACGTCGGCCTGATGGAAGACCGCGCGACCTTGCGCATTTCGTCGCAGCATATGGCCAACTGGCTGCTCCACGGCGTCGCGAGCGCGGACGATATCGATGCGGCGTTTCACCGGATGGCGCGCAAGGTGGACGCGCAGAATGCGGGCGACCCGGTGTATCGGCCGATGGCGGACGCAGCGAACGGCCCCGCCTATCGCGCCGCGCGCGCTTTGGTGTTCGAGGGACTGGATCAGCCCAGCGGCTATACCGAGCCGCTGCTCCACGCGTTTCGCCGTATCGCAAAGGCAACCGATTGACGCCACGGCGATTTGCAACCAAATCGGCGCGACGGAGTTGCAGAAAATATTGGGGGTGAGTCCGAACGCGGCGTCCCTGGGGTAAAAGGGGCGAAGCGTTGCATTTCGGACGAGCCAACGGGCGACACTATTGGATCGCAGCCGGACTTGTCGTCGCGTCGCCGGCCGCTGCGCAGATTTCGCGGCCCGGCACCGCGCCCGCGCGCGGCCCCGACGCGCCGAAGGAGGACATCCAGCCCCAGCGACCCGGCGCAGGTGCGGCGCCGACGCCGGCGGGACCCGACACGCCGATCGTTCCCGAAGCGGAGTTCGACGCCGCGCTGCCGCCGTTGAGCGGCGATATCAATGCGCCGCTGGAGCCGATGGCGCCCGCTTCGACCGCCCGGCCTTCCAATGCTGCGCCCGCCACCACCGCTGCGCCTGCCACCACCGCTGCGCCGGCGGCTATCGGCGACGTGCTGCCGCCGACGGGGCCTGGCGATCCGCAACTGGCGCAGCCGCTGACGCCGCTGAACAGTTTCGACACCGCGCCGCTGGAAACCGCCGCCGACGTGGCGGAGCGCGACGCGCCGGAATTGCGGTACGAGACGGTGGTCAACGGGCTGGACAAGCAGGATCTGGAAGCGCGGTTCAAATCGCTGTCGGCCCTGCGCGAAGGCGGCGGCAAGGCGGCGAACGCCACGCAGGTGTCGGCCCGCGCGCGTGAGGACGAAGCGCTGGCGGTGCGGCTGTTGAAGTCGCTGGGTTATTACGACGCCACCGCGCTTTCGACGATCGACATGCTTCCCGGAAACCCCGGACGGCTGCGCGCAACGATCACCGCGTCGCCGGGACGGCTGTATACGCTGTCGTCGATCACCGTGAACACGCAAGCAACGGTGCCCGAGGGGCTGGTGCGCCGGCAATTGCCGTTGAAGGTCGGCGATCCGATCCAGGCCGATCGCATCCAGGGTGCGGAGGCGAACGTGTCGCTGACGCTGCCGCAACAGGGTTATCCCTTCGTCAAGGTCGGCGACCGCGATATCCTGTTGGAGGATCAGTCGCCCGAGCCGGTCGGTGCCTATACGCTGCCGGTCGATACCGGTCCGCGATCGTCGTTCGGGCAGTTGACCACCCAGGGCGACCCGGCGACCGGGCCGGTGTTCGGACTGGATCACCTGAACGTCTTCCCGCGGTTCAAGACGGGTGAATTGTACGACACGCGCATGGTCGACGACCTGCGCGACGCACTGGTCGCGACCAGCCTGTTCCGCACCGTGTCCGTCGAGCCGGTGCGCACCGGCCGCTCCGGTCCGGACGGCACCGAACAGGTCGACCTGCTGATCCGCCAGGCCAAGGGGCCGGCGCGTTCGCTGGCGGGCGAGGCGGGTTATTCGACCGGACAGGGCATGACGGTGCAGGGCAGCTATACCCACCGCAACCTGTTCAAGCCCGAAGGTGCGTTGATCCTGACCGCCATTGCGGGCACGCAGCAGCAGGGCGCGAGTGCGACGTTCCGCCGCCAGAACGCCGGCCGGCGGGATCGCACCGTCACGCTGGTCGCATCCGCGCTGCACCAGAATTACGACGCGTTCAGCGCGTTCACCGGCACGCTGTCGGGCCGGATCAGTTACGATTCGACGCCGATCTGGCAGAAGACTTTCACCTATTCCTATGGCTTCGAACTGGTCGGCACGAACGAGAGCGTGTATGATTTCCAGGCCGGCGAGCGCAATCGCGGCACGTATTTCATCGCGGCGCTGCCCGGACAGGCGATGTTCGACCGATCGGACAGCCTGTTGAACCCGACCAAGGGATATCGCCTGAAAATCAACGTCAGCCCGGAAGGATCGGTGCGCGGCGCGGCGCGGCCCTATGCGCGCACGATGATCGAGGGAACCGCATATTATCCGATCGGCCAGAAACTGGTGATCGCGGGGCGGGCGCGGGCCGGGTCGATCTTTGGCATCGCGCGCGACAATCTGGCGCCGTCGCGGCGCTATTATGGCGGCGGCGGCGGATCGGTGCGCGGCTATGGCTATCAGCGGCT
>NZ_DASVTO010000069.1:0-51871 GCF_036387535.1 Sphingomonas sp. | reverse complement strand
GTCACCTGATCGAGAACGCCTTCTGCCGCCTGAAGGACTTCCGCCGCGTCGCCACCCGTTACGACAAGCTCGCCGCCAACTTCCTATCAGCCGTCGCCCTCGCAACGGCTGTGGCATTCTGGCTCTGAATGAGTCTGAACCCTAGTCGAGGAATCCCAGTCGAATCAGTTCAGCATGGATGGGGAGCTTACGATTGCGGGCACCGCGCTTCTCACCAGCCATTTCGCCATCGCGCCCGCGGGTCAGGTTGTCGCGAATGTGAAAACGCGGGACGGCGTGGTTCGTGATGACGTCGGCGACCTCAAGCCAGGCGGTCTCCTCCCGGCAGCTATGATGGTAAACCAGAGCAGCGGCAGGAAGTAGGCGGCGTCGTGCCAAACCTAGCGACCAAGTCCATCGTCGCGCAGGCGTTTTAGCGCGCCGCCGCGGCCCGTGTAGATCGGAGAGCGGAAGAGGTGCTCCAGATGCGCAGTCGTCCAAGGCGGGCGGGTGTCCATATTGGGATCGACCTTGATCGCGACGCGCCCGGCACCGAAATCCATCACTGTCGCACCTGGGATCCGCGGCTTCCACGCCGTTGTAGCTAGATGCTTGGCCACCGTCGCCATAGTCGACAGGTCACGGTTGGTCGTCTTGGGGTTGCGCCGATCGGCGGGGGCAACCGGCGGCAGTTCGGCGATCACCTCTGCGAACGGGCGCGACATCGCGCCCGCTGTCAGCGAGCCGCAGTAAAAGCGGGCGGGCAGTTTCTGGATACCCTTTTTGAAATCTGCAGCATCAAGGTGGGTGTAAGCGCCGAGTGGCTTGTCGCCCGTGACCCAGGCGAATGTTTCCATGATGCGGCGCTGCTGCCTCAGGTCGCCGTTCCAGATACCGTCATTTTTCAGGTCGGTAAGTATGTCGTCGATCGCTGCGCTGAACGGACGTGGGTCATAGACCTGAAACTGACTGTCGATCGGCGGCGTGATGGGAACGACCACTGGTTCGATGGCAGTCAGCTTGGGCAACGGGGGTGGACCAAGGTCGGCCATCAGCGCAGCGATGGGATCGGCTGCGTCCATGATGTCATCGTCGAAGATGCGCTGGACCCGCGTGCAGGCGCCTGCCGCAGCCCGGATCAGGTGTGTCCGGGCGACGGCAATGGTTTGGGCGTGAACAGGTGCGCCGATTGCCTCGAGGCGCTTCGCGACCACATCATCGGTCAGCACATCGCGGATCTGCCGTGCGTAGTCCTCGATTGCCGGGATGTCGGCACCAAGCCCGCGTCGCGTCAATTCGGCCCGGTCCTGATCAGTCAGCCCGATATGACGGTCGGGGCGGCGGATTATCCCGTATGCTTCGGCTTCCTGCGCTGCGACCTCGGGCACGGACGATGACCAGGACGCATTTTCATACGCACTATGGACGTAGGCCGCGAGTTCGCCTTCAAGCGCGGCGCGAAAGAGCGCCTCGATCTCGGGTCCGGTCAGGCGTGGTCCGTCTTCCAGCATCGTACCCACGCTCGACTTTACCCGCACGAAGCGCGCCGACAGGATCGCCGCGCGGGTGCGCGCGACCTTTCGTTCGGCGGTGTCCAATGCTACCGATAGCGGAGTGGAGATAAGATTTCGGAAATGGACGCGGCGCCGGAAGGTGTATCGGCCGGCACGGCGATGGGCATGGGGGATGTTGCACACAGGGGTCTTAGCCTTTTCCGCGTGTGCTACAGCTCTGTGCACAGACCAGAATAGAACACACGCAAAGTGGCGGAAATCCGTCGCTTTCGCGATAAAGTGGTCGGGGAGACAGGATTCGAACCTGCGACCCTCTGGTCCCAAACCAGATGCGCTACCAGGCTGCGCCACTCCCCGAACGATGTGCCTTTGCCGTGATCCTGGGCTGTTGGCAAGGCGAAGCTGCGCGTGATCGCGAAAGACGTGCGGATGCGGGCATGGTGTTCATCACCATGATGCGTCGGCGGTGGCCGACATGCTGTCCTGAGGCGTGCGGGATCGGGGGTGGCGGCTTGCGGGATCGTGCAGGATAACACGCCCTTAACCATCGTCGTGCAAAGCCCGGCCAATGGGCATCATGACGGACATGGCATGGACGAACTGCTGAACGATTTCGTGGCGGAGACGCGCGAAACGGCGGAGGCGATCGCCGAGGAGATCGTGCTGTGGGAGGCCGATCCGACCGATCATGCCCGGTTGGACAGCATATTTCGCTTCGTTCACACGGTGAAAGGAAGCTGCGGGTTCCTGGATCTGCCGCGGCTGGAGCGCCTGAGCCATGCCGCCGAGGATGCGCTGGCGGCGGTGCGTTCGGGTATGCGGACGCCGGATGCCAGGCTGGTGACGGCGGTGTTGGCGATCATGGACCGCATCGGCATGCTGGTCGATGCGATCGAGACCGGGGCCAGCATTTCCGACCATGACGATCCCGCGCTGATCGCGGCCCTGTCGGAACGATCCGATGCGACCGGCGCCGATGAAGCCGAACAGATCGCGGAGACGCAGCCCAGTGCGGCGCCGCGTACGGTGGCGCGCAGCATCCGCGTGCCCGTCGAACTGCTCGACCGGATGATGGCGGGCATGTCCGACCTGGTGATGGCGCGCAACGAGGTATCGCGCAGCCTGCGCGGATCGGCCGAGGGCGATGCGGTCCTGAACGGGTTTGAACGCCTGTCGACCGCGATCGTCGAGATGCGCGAGACGATCACGCGGACGCGGATGGCGCGCGTCGATCATCTGTTTTCCGCGATGCCGCGCCTGATCCGCGATCTTTCGACCGAACTCGGCAAGCGCGTCGTGTTGCAGGTGGAGGGCGGCGACGTCGAGCTGGACCGCGAGATGATCGAGATGGTGCGCGATCCGCTGACGCATATCGTGCGCAATGCCGTGGATCACGGGATCGAGCCGCCGGCCGATCGCGTGCTGGCGGGCAAACCCGTTGCGGGCACGCTGCAGGTCGCCGCGCGGCAATCGGGCAACCAGATCCTGATCACCGTATCCGACGACGGACGCGGCATCGATCCCGCCCGGATCGTGGCGAAAGCGGTGGCGGTCGGGATCCTGACCGCGGTCGAAGCCGAGCGGATGGACGCGCAGACCGCGGTGGAGCTGATCTTCCGCCCCGGATTCAGCACCGCCGCGGCGGTCAGCGCGATATCCGGGCGCGGTGTCGGCATGGATGTGGTCCGCGCCAATGTCGAGCGGATCGGTGGTCAGGTATCGATCGAAAGCCGGCCGGGGCAGGGGCTGCGCGTCGTGATGCGCGTGCCGATGACGTTGACGATCATTCCGGCGCTGACGGTATCGGTCGGCGGACATCCCTTTGCCATTCCCCGGTCCGTGATCGAGGAGATCGTGCGATCCGCCGCCACATCGGTCCGGGTGGAACGGGGATGCGGGCTGACGACGGTGTCGATCCGGGGCGAACGCCTGCCGCTCGTAGCGCTGTCGGATGTGCTGGGTGCGCCGAAAACCGACGTCGATCCGGCGATCCTGGTCGTGTTGCGGCCGGGCAATGGCGGACGTTACGCGCTGGGCGTCGATGCCGCACATGATCATGAGGAATTGGTGGTGAAGCCCGCCGCACCGGCGGTGATGGCGATCGGCATCTATGGCGGCGTCACCATGCCGGATGACAATCGCCCGATGCTGTTGCTGGACGCCACCGGCATCGCCACGCGCGCCGCGATCGACACGACCGCGGTCGCGGACCGAACGAGCGCCGGGGCGGAGGCAGTGGCGGCGCCGACGATCCCGACGCTGCTGTTTCGCGACCTGGACGGAGCCGATCGGGCGATCCGCCTGAACGTGGTCGAGCGGATCGATGAAGTGTCGACGGAGCATTGCGCGCGCGCGGGTGGCGAATTGCGGTTGAACAGGGATGGGTTGGTCGTGCCGCTGCTGTCGGTGAACGGCCGGCTGGCGGAGCGGCCGAAGCAGCGGGTCCTGCGGATCGGGGACGGCGCGGACCAGCTGGGCTATGTCATCGATCAGGTGGTGGACATCGTGGAGCTGGCCGACATGATGGCCCCGGCGCCCGATCCGGGGCTGGTTGCCGGCGTGATCGTGGTCGGCGAGCGGCTGATGGAACTGGTCGATCCGTTCTGGATGTTCGCGGCGGTGGTGCGATCGCACATGCCGAAGGGCCAGTTGCCCGTCGCCTTGCTGGCGTCCGAAGATGATGGCTGGATGCGTCAGATCCTGCGCCCGATCGTGGAGGCGGCGGGATATCGGGTCGCCTTCGCCGGGGAGGCCGCGGCCGATGGCGCGCGGATCGTGATCGGCGACGGTACGCTTTCCGACGCGATCGGGGGCGAAGCGGTGCGATTGCGGCTGCGCAGCGAATCGAACGGCACGGACGGCATCTGGCGATATGATCGCACCGCGCTGGTCCAGGCACTGCACGCCGCACGAGGAGGGCGTTGATGGACCGTCTGATGCTGATCGTGCAGATGGCGGACGAGATCGTCGCCCTGCCGGCCGGGATGGTGGAATCGGTGGTGGAGATCGAGGCGATGAGCGCGATCCCGCTGGCGCCGCCGCATGTCGCCGGGTTGGCGGCACTGCGCAGCCGGGTCGTGACGATCATCAATCCCCGGTCCATGCTGGGACAGGGCGCCGCACTGGCCCCCCCGTTCTCGGCCGTCGTCGTTCCGATCGAGGGCCACCCCTATGGCATCGTCGTCGACGACGTGCTGGATGTGCTGCCGGCCGACGGCCCACCGTCGCCCACGAACGGCATGGCGTCGGCCGCCTGGGGCGCGTTGGCGGATGGCACGGTGGTGATCCAGGACCGCCAATATCTGCTGGTCGATCCGGCCCGGCTGGTGGCGGGTGCCGCCGTGCCGGCCCCGGCCCGTTAAGAGGATCGTTACACGATCCTCGCTACACCCCATCGTCATCCTTTTTCCAAAGGCAGTTTCATGAAGACGTGTCTCGTCGTCGACGACTCCAAGGTGATCCGGAAGGTCGCGCGCCACATTCTGGAGACCCTGGACTTCCGTGTGGAAGAGGCCGGCGACGGCCGCGAGGCCCTGGAACTGTGCACCGCATCGGTGCCCGACGTCGTCCTGCTCGACTGGAACATGCCGGTGATGAGCGGCATGGATTTCCTGAAGGCACTGGGCGTCAGCGGGATCACGCCGCGTCCGAAAGTGGTGTTCTGCACCACCGAAAACGGGATTGCCCACATCCGCGCCGCGATCGAGGCGGGCGCGGACGAATATGTGATGAAGCCGTTTGACCGCGACACGTTGCACAGCAAGCTCAGTCTGGTCGGCGTGGCCTGATCCCGTCGCGCCGGAGCTGTCCGATGCCTTTTTCCCCGAGCGGTCGCCCGGTTGGCGATGCCGACCCGCTGCGCGTCCTGATCGTCGACGACTCGATCGTCGCGCGAACGGTGTTCCAGCGCATGCTGACGGATCGTGCGGGTTTCGCCGTGTCGGGAATCGCGCGCGGCGCGGACCAGGCGCTCACGATGCTGGCCGATCTGGCGGTCGACGTGATCCTGCTGGACGTCGAGATGCCGGGCGTGGACGGATTGACGGCGCTGCCCGCGATCCTGGCGGCGGGCAAGGGTGCGCACGTCGTGATCGTGTCGTCCGCCTGCGCGGACGGGGCCGTCGCATCCGTCCAGGCGCTGGCACTGGGCGCGTCCGACACGCTTCTGAAACCCGCGGCGGGCGACCTGTCCAATGGATTTGGCGACCAGTTGGCCGATCGGCTGCGACGGCTGGGTCGATCGCGGCACGGCGCGCCGCTGGTGGCGCCGGCGGCGCGGGCGCAGGAACAGGCAAGCAGCGTTCGGACCGATCCGATCGGATGCATCGCGATCGGTGCGTCGACCGGTGGGTTGGTCGCCCTGGCCAGCTTCTTCGAAGGGCTGGGCCAACGCTGTGCGGTCCCGATCCTGGTGACGCAGCATCTGCCGAACGAATTCATGACCTATTTCGCGAATCAGCTGGCGGCCATGGCGGGCAGGCCCGCGATGGTCGCGAAAGCGGGGCAGCGGATCGGGACGGAGTGCATTCTGGTCGCGCCGGGAACCGCCCATCTGTCGCTGATCCGCGACCAGAACGGCGCGCGGATCACCTATGACCAGCGTCCGGCCGTGTCGGGATGTCAGCCCTCGGTCGATCCGATGCTGGACGCGGTGGCGGATCATTATGGCGGTGCGGGCATCGGCGTGATCCTGAGCGGGATGGGGCGTGACGGCATGTTGGGCGCGGGCCGGCTGGCCGCCGCCGGCGGCGAGGTTCTGGCGCAGGATGCCACGACCGCGACCGTATGGGGGATGCCGGGGGCGGTCGCACGCGCCGGAATTGCGACGACGGTCCTGCCGCCGGCGGCGCTCGGCCGCCGGATCGCGGCACGATATGATGCATCCGTTGCGGCGATGCAGGCCATGGGAGCGGCAGTATGGAGATGAACCCGGCCAGCGCGCGGATCTTCGCCAGCGTTCTGGAGCAGCAGACCGGACAGACATTGTCGGATGGCCGCAACTGGCGACTGGACGTGGCGCTGGACATCATCGGCCGGACCCATGGCCTGGGCAATGCGGACGCGGTGGCGGCGGCGCTGACCACCGGTCGCGATCCCGGCCTTGCCGACGCGGTGGTCGAGGCGTTGCTGAACCACGAAACCAGCTTTTTCCGGGATGCCAACGTCTTTCGCCTGCTGTTCGACAAGGCGCTGCCGCTGCTGATCGCGGGGCGGCCGAACCGGACGTTGCGGATCTGGTCCGCCGGCTGTTCTACGGGGCAGGAAACCTATTCGATCGCCATGGCGCTGTGCGAATCGCCGGCGCTGGATGGCTGGAAGATCGATATTCACGGCACCGACGTGTCGCCCACCGCCGTCGCGCAGGCGCGGCGCGGCGTCTATTCGCAGTTCGAGATCCAGCGCGGTCTGCCGATCCGGCAATTGCTGCGCTGGTTCGACGGCACCGACGACATCTGGACGGTGAAGGATGAATTGCGGCGGCGCGTGCGGTTCGAGCGGCTCAATCTGCTCAATCCACCGCCGACGGCGCGCCGGTTCGATATTGTGCTGTGCCGCAACGTGCTGTTCTACTTCAACCCGGACGTACGGCGGCGGGCGTTCGACCGCCTGGCAGACGCGGTTGCTGCCGACGGCGTGCTGTTGCTGGGGGCGGGCGAAACCGCGATCGGCCAGACCGATCGGTTCGCGTCCGATCCGGTCGACCGCGGGCTTTATCGACCGGTGGCCACCCGAACCGCTTGTCGGACAGCCAGGATGGCGGTGCAAGGAGCCGGTCCATCCTTCACCCCGGCGAGGCCATGCCAGAACCGATCGCGCGACCATCGCCCAATTTCGACGCGCGCACGCTGCCGGTGTCGATGCTGGTGCTGCACTATACCGGCATGGCCGATGGCGCATCGGCGATCGAACGGCTGTGCGATCCCGAGGCGAAGGTGTCCGCTCACTATGTCGTCGATGAGGATGGCAGTCTGTACGCCCTGGTCGATGAGGCCGATCGTGCCTGGCATGCGGGCCGATCGCACTGGCGCGGGATCGATGACGTCAATTCGGCCAGCGTCGGGATCGAGATCGTCAATCCCGGCCATGAATGGGGATATCGCCCGTTTCCGGAGGTGCAGATGGCGGCGCTGTTGCCGCTGGTTGCGGCGATCGTGGCACGACACGGGATCCCGCCGGTGAATGTCGTCGGCCATTCCGATATCGCGCCCGCCCGCAAGCAGGACCCGGGCGAACTGTTCGACTGGGGCCGGCTGGCGCGGCATCGGCTTGCGATCCCGCGCCCGAAGCTGGCGTTTCGGGACCCGCACTGGACCCCGGGCGGGTTTCTGGTGGCGCTGGAACGTTTCGGATATGATGTGGCGGACGGCCCGGCGGCGGTGCGTGCGTTCCAGCGGCGGTTCCGGCCCGAGACGATCGACGGGATCGCGGACGGCGAATGTCGCGCGATCCTGCTCGCACTGCTGCTGGACAGCGGCGCCGCGCTGCCGCAATAGCGGCGCCGTCAGAGGGCCGGGCGGCCGCCGGCGCGAGCGATCGTGCGGGAGGAAAGTCCGGGCTCCAAGGAGCAACGGTGCCGGGTAACGCCCGGCGAGAGCGATCTTAGGGACAGTGCCACAGAAAACAAACCGCCCGCGCTTCGGCCGGGTCAGGGCGAAACGGTGCGGTAAGAGCGCACCGCGGACCGGGTAACCGGAACGGCACGGCAAACCCCACCGGGAGCAAGACCGAATAGGGACGGCATATGGGCTGCTTCGCCCCGTCGTCCGGGTTGGTCGCTGGAGGCCGCGGGCAACCGCGGTCCTAGAGGAATGGTCGCCCATCCCGTCATTTCGGCGGGTGGACAGAACCCGGCTTACAGGCCCTCTGACAATTAAATCGGGCTCGGCCATGGTGGTGGAGCGGATGCGCGCCTAGGTTGCGGATATGGCAGGCACGTCACGATCGAACGACTGGGGTTTTCCGCGCTGGCGCAGCTATGGCGGCGAGCGCGCGGCGACGCAGGTGCGGATGTGCGACCGGGACGGATGCGGCAAGCCCGGCGACCGGCCCGCACCGAAATCACCGAACAGCCCGGAACGCTGGTATTTCTGCGAAGAGCATGCCGGCGAATATAATCGGGGCTGGAATTATTTCGAGGGATTGTCGGCGGAGGAAGCGGCCGCGCGCGAGGCGGCGGAGCGGGGCACGGCGTCCGGCTATGCCGAGGCGTCGCATTATGGCTGGGGCGGATCCGGCGACGGCAGCCGATCGCGCGACGAACTGCGCGCGCTGGAGGTGCTGGGGCTGGACCCCGATGTCCAGGCGGATGCGGTGAAGGTTGCGTGGCGGCGACTGGCGAAGGCGAACCATCCCGACGTCAACCCGAACGACCCCGCCGCCGCCGAGCGGTTCCAGGCGGTCCAGACCGCCTATGAGGTCCTGCGCGCGGCCGACGAGCGGCGGGAGCAGGCGCAGAAGCGCCGGTGAAGAACCGGGTCCGCGCCGAGTGGGGCCAGGTGGTGCTGGTCTGCCGCAAATGTTCGAAGAAGCTGGATGGCGGGTTCGGACCGGGCGGTCGTCAATCGCTGGCCAAGGTGCTGCGCGCGGCGCTGGGCGGCGGGAAGGGCCGCAAGGCCGCCGCCGGTGTCGTGGAGGTCGGATGCCTGAAGATCTGCCCCAAGCGCGCGGTCGTCGTCGTGGACGCCGCGCGCCCGCGGGAGTGGTTGCTGATCCCGGCCGGCACGGCAACCGAGGCGGTCGTGGCGTCCCTGGCCTCCGACTGGAGATGACGGGTGAGGATCAGGGCGCCCGGTAGCGCTGGGCGGTTTCCTGGATCAGCGCGATCATGTTGGGAATGCCCTGCGTCCGGTTCGAGCTGAGTTGGCGGCTGAGATCGAACGGCGCCAGTTCGGCCGGGATATCGGTCCGCAGGATCGCGGCGGCGGGGCGGTCCTGCACGGTCAGCAGCACCAGCGCGATGATCCCCTTGGTAATGGCGGCGTTCGAGTCCGCCAGAAAGTGCAGAACGCCGTCACGGTCGGTGGGATAGACCCAGACCGAGGCCGAACAGCCGCGGACCAGCGTCGCATCCGTTTTCAACGCGTCCGGCATCGGTTCCAGCGCGCGACCGAGATCGATCAGCATGCGATAGCGATCATCGCCTTCGAGGAATTCATATTCCTCCAGCGCTTCGGACAGGTTGGCGGGTGCGGTCATGGTGGTGCGGGTAACAGGTCGCGCGCTACAGTTCCACACCGGCGGCGATTGCCTCCAGCTTGCGGATGCGTTCCTTGAGATCGGCCAGTTCGATGCGGGCGCCGGGGCTGGGGGCGGCAACGTCGCGACGGGTCTCGATTTCGATCCGGCGGAGGTCGAGCCAGCCGCGCCAGCCGGTCAGGGCGGCGTGGGTGGCGACGATCAGGCCGGCCAGCGCCGCGACGGCGGCAATGGCAAAGATGGAGGCTTCTGGGGTCATGGTCCGGCTCCTTTCAGCGGCCAGGCGGGGTCAGCGGTCCTTGAGGCGCAGCGCCTCGATCTCGCGGTCCAGTTTCGACGGACCGTCATTGTCGGTCGCGATCCGTTCCAGCACGGCGACGCGGTCGCGCAGGCGGCGAACCTCGTCCGCCATCAGCTGCGTGTCGACCTGGTTCTGCGGGGTCAGATCGGCATCGTCCGCATGCTTGCGATATTTCGCCCTGAAGACGCCGGCGATTGCCGTGATCGCGACGATGAGCACGACCATTTCGAACGGATTCATCAACTCTACTCCGGATGAGGATTGCTGGGGCGCGGACCGGCTGATCAGCGCAGCGCGTCGATTTCGTTGGCCAGGCGGGTATTCTGGCTGGTGACATGAGTTTCGATGTCGGCCAGGCGGCGGTCGATATCACGGAAGCGGCTGCGCACGTCGCGGACCGAGGCGCTGGGCTTGGCCCGTACCTGTTGCCAGAATTTCGCTTCCTGCGGGTCCGCGGCGTAGAATTCGCGCGGCTTGTCGTCGGCGACCCAGCCCAGCACGACATAGGCGGCGGGAAGCAGCGGGCCGAGCGCGAAGAAGGTCAGCAGCACCGCGCCCACCCGGATCAACGTGACGTCGATCCCGGTATAGTCGGCAAGGCCGGCGCAGACGCCCATCGCCTTCTTGTTGCGTTTGTCGAGGTAGAAGCTGGTGCGGCGGGCGGACATGATCGTCGTTCCTTCCTTGATGAATGCGGGGCCGTTCAATGGCGGTGGCGGGAGAGGGGGTCGCGGTCTTCGGTGCGATAGGCGCGTTCCGAGAGATCGCGGTCGGGCGCGGACTGGCTGGCGAGCCGATAATCCGGGTGGTCGGCGGCGATGATCCGTTCGATCGTCGCCAGCCGGTCGTCGAGCCGGCGCGCGGTCTCGTACAGGTCATCCATCAGGTTTTCGTCCTGGACGGTCAGCGTGCCCGACTGTTTCCAGCGCGTGATATAGTGGAAGACCAGCCAGGGCAGGCCGATGAAGAGCATGCCGACGATCAGGATCGGCAGGAGAACATCCTCCATCATCTCAGCTCTCCCGGGCTTGCTGGCGCGCCTTCAGCGCTTCCAGTTCGGCATCGACCGCATCGGAGGAGCGCAGTTCGGCGATTTCCTCTTCGAGGCTCTTGGGCGGCGCGCCCAGGCTGAGCGCGTCGGCGCGGCCTTCCGCCCAGTCGACGCGGCGTTCCAGCACCTCGAACCGAGAAAACGCATCCTCGGTCTTCTGGCCGGCATACATTTCGCGCATGCGGACGCGGTTGTTGGCGCTTTCCAGCCGGGCGGAGATCGCGTTCTGGCGGCTGCGCGCTTCGCGCAGCTTGGTCTGCAGCTTGGCGATGTCGCCTTCCGACGCCCGCAACGCGTCTTCCAGTACGTCGATTTCGGCCTGCAGCTGTTCCGACAGGTCGGTCGCCTTGCGCTTTTCGACCAGCGCCGCCTTGGCGAGGTCCTCGCGGCCTTTGGATAGCGCCAGCTCCGCCTTTTCGGTCCAGTTTTCCTGCACCTGGGCGAGCTTGCCGACCTGGCGCCGCATCTCCTTCTGATCGGCGATGGTGCGCGCGGCGGAGGCGCGGACCTCGACCAGCGTCTCTTCCATTTCGAGGATGATCATGCGGATCATCTTCGCCGGATCTTCGGCACGATCGAGCATGTCGGTCATGTTGGCGGCGATGATATCGCGGGTGCGGGAGAAAATTCCCATCGGATAAGGTCCTTACAAGGAGGGGTTAGTAGCGGAGCGCCGTTGCCGCCCCGGCCGTGTCGGCGGCGCGGGCCGGCCCGACCGCCGCGACGACACAGGTGGCGGAGAGCAGCAGCGCCCCAATGGAGGAAAGAATGACATGCTTGAGGTCGGAGTGGAACATGGTCGGTCTCCCTGAACCGGTGGTCTGATGTCCCGGTGCTCATGCCCGGTGATGACAGGGTATTTGCATGGAGCGTGCCAGTTGCCGAACATGGCGGGCCAGGCCGATTTTCCTGCGGCTGGGATGCCGTCCGGCAGGACGGGCTTGCGAACGGTTGGGAAATCTTGCCAATGTTTCGCCATGGAACGCACCAGCAGCTTCATCGGCGAGTCGTCGGTCTTCCTCGACATGGTGGAGCGCGCCAGCCGGGCGGCGGCGCTGGACCGGCCCGTGCTGGTGATCGGCGAGCGCGGTACCGGCAAGGAGCTGATCGCCGAACGCCTCCACCGCCTGTCGCAGCGCTGGTCCGGGCCGCTGGTGACGCTGAATTGCGCGGCCTTGCCCGAGACGCTGATCGAAGCCGAGCTGTTCGGGCACGACGCCGGAGCGTTTACCGGCGCGACCAAGGCGCGCGCCGGGCGGTTCGAGGAAGCGCATGGCGGGACGCTGTTCCTGGACGAACTGGCGACGCTCAGCATGGGCGCCCAGGAACGGCTGTTGCGCGCCGTGGAATATGGCGAGGTCAACCGGATCGGATCGAACCGGGCGATCCGTGTCGACGTGCGGATCGTGGCGGCGACCAACGAGCATCTGCCGGCGCTGTGCGAGGCCGGGCGGTTCCGGGCCGATCTGCTCGACCGGCTGTCGTTCGAGGTCATCACGCTGCCGCCGCTGCGCGCGCGGCAGGGGGACGTGCCGGTCCTGGCCGATCATTTCGCGCGGCGGATGGCGGCGGAACTGGGCTGGATCCGGTGGCCCGGGTTTTCGGAGGCGGGCACCGCGGCGCTGGTGACGCATCCCTGGCCCGGCAATGTCCGCGAACTGCGCAATGTGGTGGAGCGGGCGGTGTACCGCTGGGACGACCCCGAACGGCCGGTGGAGGTGGTGCAGTTCGATCCGTTCGCCTCCCCCTGGGCACCGGTCGGCAAGCCGGTCTGTTCGATCCCGAACAAGCATGGCGCCGAACCGACGGCTGCGTCCGCCGCGACGGCGCCCGCCCGGCCCGATCCGGACGCCGTCACCGACCTGCGCGCCGCGGTCGATGGCTATGAGCGGGCCGTGATCGAGGCGGCGATGGTGAAGCATCGTTTCAACCAGCGCGCCACGGCCAAGGCGTTGGGGCTGAGTTATGATCAGCTGCGCCACTGCCTGAAACGCCATGCGCTGCTGGGATAGTTACGGGCCCGATATTTTCCCGCACCCTTCCGGCTTTCCTTGCGTTAGGAAGCCCGAGACCGACACCATCCGAGGAGACAGATTATGGCGTTCGAACTTCCCCCGCTGCCCTATGACTATGCCGCGCTGGAACCGACGATCGACGCGGAAACGATGAAGCTGCATCATGACAAGCATCATCAGGCCTATACCGACAAGCTGAACGAGGCGGTCGCCGCCGACGACGCGCTGGGCGGCAAGTCGATCGAGGAGATCGTCGCCGGCATTTCCGCCTATCCGAAGGTGGTCCGCAACAATGGCGGCGGCTATTGGAACCACATCTTCTTCTGGGAAACGATGAAGCAGGGTGGCAGCCAGCCATCGGGCGCGCTGAAGGCCGCGATCGAAGAGACATTCGGGTCGATCGAGGATTTCAAGACCAAGTTCAACGCCGCGGGCGTCGGGCAGTTCGGATCGGGATGGGCCTGGCTGATCGTTGACGGCAACGGCGCATTGCAGATCACGTCGACGCCGAACCAGGACAATCCGCTGATGGACGTCGCGGAGGTGAAAGGCACGCCGATCATCGGCAACGACCTTTGGGAGCATGCCTATTACCTCAAGTACAACAACCGCCGGCCGGATTATCTGAAGGCATGGTGGGATGTGGTCGATTGGGACAAGGCCGAGGCACGCTACGCCGCCGCCAAGGGCTGATCGCGTCCTTTTCGGAAGGGAAAGGGGCAGGCCGCAAGGTCCGCCCCTTTTTTCATGCCTGGCGGGCATGCCTGTCTGGGGACCTGTCCAGCCACTATTTCCGTTCGGTTCGAGCCTGTCGAGAACCTGGCGAAGGGTTCTCGACAGGCTCGAACCGAACGGAGGTGGGGTGGTGCGGGCCGGGGCGGGCGGTAGCGGTTACCCGTACGCCGGATGAAAACCTCTACGCCTATCCCTGCGGCGGGATCGGCGGGTTCGATTCCGCCGTTTGCATGTCCAGGCCGTGCTTCATCAGCAGCGGGATGTTGGCGAGCGCGAAGATCAGTGTGGCGGGCATCGCGCCCCACAGCTTGTACCCCAGCCAGAAATCGGTGCTGCTGTTGCGCCATACGATCTCGTTCGCGATGGCGAGCGCCAGGAAGAACCAGGCCCAGTTCCGCGACAGCAGCGCCCAGCCATGGTCGCTGAGCCCCGGATAGGCCGCACCAAGCACCACCTTCAGCGTCGGCCGGTTGGTCCAGAGGCCGAAGAAGAGGATGCAGGCGACCATGACATAGTAGATGGTGGGCTTCAGCTTGATGAAGGTTTCGCTGTGCAGCCACAGCGTCAGCCCTCCGAACACCAGCACCATCACGCCGGAAATGGCGAGCATCGGCGAGATCTTGCCGTGGCGGATCTTGGCGAACAGCATCGCGGCGGCGGTGGCAATCATGAAGGCGAAGGTCGCGACGAAGATCCGTTGGATCGGCGGCACCGGCGCGAGCAGATTCGTCAGGAAAAACACAATCAAGGGGCCAAGATCGAGCGCAAGACCAACCAGCGGATTGCGTTCGGTCGCGGGGGAGGCGGGCGCGGTCATGCCGGGTTCCTGGACGAGGCGAGCGGTTCGACGCCCGCGATCGCGCGCGCGACCTCGTTCGGATCGAACGGACGGAGATCACCGATCGTTTCGCCGACGCCGATCGCGTGGATCGGCATGCCGTATTTCTCTGCCGCCGCGACCAGCACGCCACCCTTGGCACTGCCGTCGAGCTTCGTCATGACCAGGCCGGTGACGCCAGCGCTGGCGCTGAACACCTCGATCTGGCTGAGCGCATTCTGGCCGGTGGTGGCATCGAGTACCAGCAGTACGTCGTGCGGGGCAGCGGGGTTGAGGCGCCCCAGCACCCGGCGGATCTTGGACAGTTCGTCCATCAGCCCGGCCTTGTTCTGCAAGCGGCCGGCGGTGTCGACGATCAGCACGTCTGTGCCGCGCGCCGTGCCTTGCTTCACGCCTTCGAACACCAGGCTGGCGGCGTCGCCACCTTCCTTGCCGGCGATGATCGGCACGTTCAGCCGTTCGGCCCAGACCTTCAACTGCCCGATCGCGGCGGCGCGGAACGTGTCGCCCGCCACCAGCATCACCTCATAATCCTGTTCCTGGAGCAGGTGCGCGAGCTTGGCGATGGTGGTGGTCTTTCCGGAGCCGTTGACGCCGATCACCAATATGACCTGTGGCCGTGGAAAAGCCTCGATCTCCAGCGGCTTGGCCACGCGCGCGAGGATGGTCGCGATTTCGTCGGCAACGACCTGGCGGACGCCGGCCTCGTCCAGCCCGCGCTCATAGCGAGCATCACCCAGCGTTTCGCGGATCCGCGCGGCGGTGGCCGGGCCGAGATCGGAAGCGATCAGTGCCTCCTCGATATCGTCCAGCGTCTGACGGTCCAGCGTCGCCTTGGTGAACAGGCCGGACAGATTGTCGCCAAGCCGATCGGACGTGCGGCGAAACCCGCCGACCAGTTTCTCGTGCCAGCTGGGTTCGCTCATCCGTGAAAATCCTCAGTCAGCAAGCCGTCGAACACGCGGACGGCGGGGCCGGTCATCACCAGGCGACCGGCGCGATCGGCCAGGGTCAGCGTGCCACCCGGCAGGTCGATCCGAACGGTGGCATCCAAAAGCCCGCGCCGACGCCCGGCCGCGAAGGTGGCGCAGGCACCGGTGCCGCACGCGCGGGTCAGGCCGGAGCCACGTTCCCAGGTCCGCATGCGCAGATGATCGCGCGCGATGACCGTCGCGACGTTGACGTTGATCCGTTCGGGAAACAGTGGGTCGGTTTCGATCGTCGGGCCGAGCCGGTCGAGCGGAACCACGTCGACATCCGCGACGAAGAAAGCGAGGTGGGGGTTGCCGATCGACAGCGCGACCGGCCGTTCGAGCATGTCCCACCCGACCGGCAGCGCCCCGGTGTCCATCGCATAGGCGATCGGCACGGCGTCCCAGGCGAAATCGGGCACGCCCATGTCGACGGCGGCGCCGCCGTCATCCGACAGGCGCGCATCCAGCCGACCGGCGGCGGTGACCACCCGCACATCATGGCCGAGCAGGACGGGGACGCAGCGCGTCGCGTTGCCGCAGGCGGAAACCTCCGACCCGTCGGCGTTGAAGATGCGCATCGCGATGCTGTCGGGATCCGGGTGTTCCGACAGCAGGATCACCTGATCGCAACCGACGCCGGTGCGGCGATCGGCGATGGCACGGGCGCGGTCGGGATCGATCGCGACGGGGGTGGCACGCGCATCGATCACGACGAAATCATTGCCGAGGCCGTGCATCTTGGTGAAGCGGAGCGTCATCCAGCGCGATCTAGGTGCGGGGACGGGGGAAGTCCACTGGCCGCGCGGTCACAGCGGGGCTCAGGCGGCGCGGGCGGTGCCGAGCAGGGCGCGGTCGGCAAGCAGCCTGCGGGTCTGGACGATGGTGAGCGGGCGGCCATAATACCAGCCCTGCGCCTTGTGGCAGCCAAGGGCCCGCAGCCGTTCGGCCAGGGCGGCGGTTTCGACCCCTTCGGCGGTCACCGTCACCAGCAGGCTGCGGCCGAGATGGGTGATCGCGTCGACGATCGCGATGCTTTCGGCATCGTCGCCCATCGCCATGACGAAGCTCTTGTCGATCTTGATCCGGTCGAACGGGAGCGCGCGCAGATGCGCGAGGCTGGAATAGCCGGTCCCGAAATCGTCCAGGGCTACCCGCACGCCCTGATTCTTGAGCGAAGTGACGATCGTCCGCGCCAACGGAAGATTGTCGAACAGCGCTGTTTCGGTGATCTCGATTTCCAGGCGATTGCCGGGAAAGCCGGCCTCCGTCAGCAGTTTCAGGATCTTTTCCGCGAACCACGGATCCTTCAGCTGGACCGGACTGATGTTGACCGACAGGGTCAGGCTGGGGTCCCAGCCCGCCGCATGTTCGAAGGCCTGCCGCATGATCGATAGCGAGAGATCGGAGATCAGCCCCGCGTCTTCGGCGATCGGAATGAAAACATCGGGCATGATGATGCCGTCGGTCGGGTGGTTCCAGCGCGCCAACACCTCGAACCCTTCCAGCCGTCCGCTGGCGAGATCGATCTGCTGTTCATAATAGGGGATGATCTGGCCGGCGGGGATTGCGGCGCGCAGACCGGATTCGATCGCGTTCCGCGTTTCCAGTTCGTGGCCCATGCCCGCATCGAACCAGCAGGCGCGGTCGCCGCCCGCTTTCTTGGCGGCCGACAATGCGATATCCGCACGACGGATCGCCGGTTCGACCGCGACATCACCCGCTTCGGTGCGCGCGATCCCGATCGACGTGGTGACATGCAGCATGTGGCGTCCGAACGCGATCGGCTGCGACAGCTTGGCCAGGATCGCGGCCGCGACGCTGTCGACCGAATGGGGCCGGTTGCGGTCGTACACCATCACGCAGGCAAACTCGTCCGCGCCCAGCCGGGCGACGGTCGCCGAAACCGGCGCCGTTTCCCGCAGGGCATCGGCCGACGCCATCAGCACCGCATCGCCCGCGTCGTGACCGGAGCCTTCGTTGATGGTACGGAAATTGTCGAGGTTGATCGTCAGCACGGCGACCGCCAGCTTCCGCCGGCCGGCCGCAAGGAACGCAGCGCCGGCAAGATCCATGAGCGAGCGGCGATTGGCGAGGCCGGTCAGCGGATCGTGCGAGGCCAGCGTCTTCACCCGCGCCTCCAGCGTGCGACGCCCGCGGATCTCCTCGACCAGCCGGCGATGACGCAGGATCCCGATCAGGGTCAGCGCGATGTTCAGCAGCAATGCGGAAATCAGCATCTGCCGCGCAGCCGCGGGCGCGATGCTCAGCGGCAGATATTGGGTGCCGAGTGCGCCGAGAAATGCCACCAGCCACAAGGCGGCAACCAGAAGCGCCTGATCGCCAGGGCCAGTGCCCGGAAGAGGTGCGGTGGCGCCGATGCCGGACGGGCGGGCGCGGGTACGGGCGAGGAAGGGCCACATCGCCCAGGGGATTGCCATGCAGAAACTTTCCATCCCCTTAAAGCCGCAAGGTATCATGCCCCATCTTGAACGATTGTGTTTTTACGATCCGGCGCGTAAGGGATGCGCGACCGTTCCACCCGGAACCGATGTACAAGCGTCCGAGGACGCCCGCCGGCCAGCGAGTTTTCGCCCGCCGGCGTTTTGTGCGTTGGCGACAGGCGGAGCATAGGAGAAACGCATGTTCGAGACCCTGAGCGATCGCCTGAGCGGTGTGTTCGACAAGCTGCGCGGTCGTGGTGCGCTGGCCGAAGCGGACGTGCGCGCGGCGATGCGCGAGGTGCGGATCGCGTTGCTGGAAGCCGACGTCGCCCTGCCGGTGGTGCGCGAATTCGTCGAAAAAGCGACCGAGCAGGCGGTCGGCCAGAATGTGCTGAAGTCGGTGACTCCGGGTCAGCAGGTCGTCAAGATCGTCAACGACGCGCTGGTCGAGATGCTGGGATCGGACCAGGTCGACCTGGAGCTGGACGTCGCGCCGCCGGCGGTGGTGATGATGGTCGGCCTGCAGGGGTCGGGCAAGACCACGACGACCGCGAAGATCGCCAAGCGATTGACCGAGCGTGGCCGCAAGAAGGTGCTGATGGCGTCGCTGGACGTCAATCGCCCGGCCGCGCAGGAGCAGCTGGCGACGCTGGGCACGCAGACGTCGGTGGCGACCCTGCCGATCGTCGTGGGGCAGCAGCCGGTGGAGATTGCGCGGCGTGCGCTGCAATCCGCCAAGCTGCAGGGCTTCGACGTGGTGATGCTGGACACCGCCGGGCGCCTGCATGTCGACCAGGCGTTGATGGACGAGATGAAGGCGGTGGCCGACATCGCGACGCCGCACGAAATCCTGCTGGTGGTCGATGCGCTGACCGGACAGGACGCGGTCAATGTCGCGCGCAATTTCTCGGATCAGGTGCCGCTGACCGGCGTTGTGCTGACCCGGATGGACGGCGATGCACGTGGCGGCGCGGCGCTGTCGATGCGCGCGGTGACGGGCAAGCCGATCAAGTTCGTGGGCACTGGCGAAAAGCTGGACGGGCTGGAACTGTTCCACCCCGGCCGCGTCGCGGGGCGCATCCTGGGCATGGGCGACGTCGTGTCGCTGGTGGAACGCGCGGCCGAGACGATCAAGGAAGGCGAAGCCGAAGCGCTGGCCGCCAAGATGGCCAAGGGTCAGTTCGACATGAACGACCTGCGCGCGCAGCTGGCGCAGATGCAGCGGATGGGTGGCCTGTCCGGGCTGGCCGCGATGTTGCCGGGTGTGAAGCAGGTCAAGAATGCGATGGCGAACGGCCAGGCCGACGACAAGGTGCTGGTACGCATGGACGCGATCATCTCGTCGATGACGCCCAAGGAACGGATCAAGCCCGAACTGCTCAACGCGAAGCGCAAGATCCGGGTGGCCAAGGGATCCGGGACGACGGTGCAGGATGTCAACAAGCTGTTGAAGATGCACCAGGATATGTCGACCGCGATGAAGAAGATCCGGAAGATGGGCGGCCTGAAAGGGCTGGGCGCGCTGTTCGGCAAGGGCGGCATGGACGCCGCGCTGGGCGGGATGGCGCCGGGCATGGCGTTGCCGCCGGGCGGCCTGCCGGGCCTGGGTGGTCCGGGCAACCTGCCGCCAGGGTTCAAGGGGTTCAAGAAGAAATAGCCCCGCCCGTCCCGTTTTCCCGTGTGACCCTGTGTGACCTTTCGTTTTTCGTTCCCGTATTTCAAAGAAGGAAGTCAGTATGTCCGTTTCGATCCGCCTGTCGCGCGGTGGCGCCAAGAAGCGTCCTTATTACCGTATCGTCGTCGCCAATTCGCGCGCGCCGCGCGATGGCCGCTTCATCGAGAAGATCGGCACCTACAACCCGCTGCTCGCCAAGGATGACGAGAAGCGCGTGATCCTGGACACCGAGCGTGCCAAGCATTGGCTGGCGATGGGCGCGCAGCCGACCGACCGCGTCGCGCGCTTCTTCGATGCCGCCGGCGTGAAGGAGCGGGCCGCCCGTTCCAACCCGGACAAGGGCAAGCCGGGCGAGAAGGCCGTCGAGCGCGCCGAGGAGCGCGCCACCAAGGCCGCCGCCGCCGAAGCCGCCGCGAACGAAGCCAAGTCGGCGACCGATCCTGTCGAGGGCGCGCCCGATGCCGCCCCCGCCGAGGGCGCCGAGACGGCCGAGGCCTGATGTCCGACAGCCCCATCCGTGCCGGGCACGGATGGGGCGTTGATGGGTGTTCCGCATGACCGATCGTCCGATCACCCTGGCCGTCATCATCGGTGCACATGGCATCGCGGGCGAGGTCCGGTTGAAGCTGTTCGCCGAAGACGCCGACGGGCTGAAACGCTACGCCACGTTCAATGACGGCGCGCTGACGCTGAAATCCGTGCGGGCCGGGTCCAATGGCGCAATCGCGCGGTTCGCGGAGATTGCGGACCGCAACGCGGCCGAAGCGCGGCGTGGCACCGAGTTGTGGGTACCACGTGCGTCGCTGCCGCCGCTGGAACCCGGAGAATATTATCATGCCGACGTGATCGGCCTGCCGTGCATCGATGCGGCGGGCGTGGAGATCGGCCGGGTGGTGGCGATCGAGAATTTCGGCGCGGGTGACGTGATCGAGATCGAACGCCCCGATGGGAGACGCGCGATGACGCCGTTCAAAGAGCCGGCGGCGCTGCTGGAAGCCGACCGGGTCGTGGTGGACGACGCGTATCTGGTGTGACCGCCTGGCTCAGCGGATCAGTGCATGTGTAGCTGCAAGGTCGTTGCGAAGCGTGGTGGCCGCGACACCGGCCGCGCCCATGGCGTGGCTGATCTGGTCGAGACCGATCACGACGTCGCCAGCGGCATAAAGCCCGGGAATGCTGGTGCGCTGGTGGTCATCGACGCGCATGCAGCCATCGTCGCCATGCTCCGCCCCCAGACCCACCGCCAGTCGCGAGCGGATATCGGAACCCAGCGCGGGATAGATGCTGTCGAAGCCAAGATCACCGCCGGGTGTCGGGATCAGGATCTGGTCGCCGGCGATGCGGATGTCGCCACACGGCCCGCCGACACGGCGGATACCAAGCGTGTCGAGGTGGCCAATCTCGTCCGCCGTCAATTCTTCGTCGGCGCCCGGTGATACCAGGGTGACGTCGGCGGTGTAGCTGCGCAGGAAGACCGCTTCCTTCATGCCGTGCGTTCCGGTGCCGATCACGCCGACCTTGCGATCGGTGACCTCGTACCCGTCGCAGACCGGGCAGTAGCGGAGCAGCCCGCGTTCCAGCGCCTCGTGATGGACGGCGTCGCTCATCGGCGGGCGGGTGTTGACGACGCCGGTGGCCAGCAGGACGGCGCGGGCATACAGTGTCTCGCCCGTGTCCAGCACGACGTGGAAGCGGCCGTCGCCATTCCGGTCAAGTCGGTCGACCACCGCGTGGGTGACGGAGGCGCCATATCTTTCGGCCTGATGCCGCATCGCGGCGAGCAGTTCGGTGCCGCGAATGCCATCGGGATAGCCGGCATGGTTGTGGGTGCGCGGGATCAGCGCGGCACGGCTGCGTCCGGAATCGACGATCCGCGTATCGAGGTGGAAGCGCGTGAGATAGATCGCGGCGGTCAGTCCGGCGGGACCGCCGCCGATCACCAGCGCGTCATGGGTGTGTTCGCTCATCGATCACAGGCTCCGGACTGTCGGTTCGGAAAACCACGAGGCGGAGCTTCGTTCCGCGGGCCTTGCCAAGCCGCGCGTGCGGGGGGAAGGAGCGCCGATGACCTGGGCCGCGACGATCCTGACCTTGTACCCCGAGATGTTTCCCGGCCCGTTGGGCGCGAGCATGGCGGGGCGCGCGCTTTCGGACGGACTCTGGTCCTGCGATCCGGTGCAGATTCGCGACTACGCCACCGATCGGCACCGTTCCGTGGACGATACACCGGCAGGCGGCGGAGCCGGGATGGTGATGCGCGCCGACGTGTTGGCGCGGGCGGTGGATGCCGCGGCGGCACAGGCCCCGGAGCGGCCGTTGCTGGCGATGACACCGCGCGGTTCGCCGCTGACGCAGCACCGGGTCCGACGGCTGTCCACTGGGCCTGGCGTGATCATCCTGTGCGGGCGATTCGAGGGTATTGACGAGCGCTTGTTCGACGCGCGCGGGATCGAGCCGGTGTCGATCGGCGACTACATCCTGTCGGGCGGCGAAATGGCGGCGCTGACGCTGCTGGATGCTTGCGTCCGGCTGATTCCCGGCGTAATGGGCGCAGCTTCCAGCGGGGATGACGAGAGCTTCGAAACGGGGCTGCTCGAATATCCGCATTATACCCGCCCGGTGGAATGGGAAGGGCGCATGATCCCGCAGGTGCTGCGATCGGGGGATCATGCGAAGATCGAGGCCTGGCGCAAAGCCCAGGCGGAGATCGACACACGGTCACGGCGGCCGGATCTTTGGGAGCGCCATGAGGGCGCTCGGGTCCAGTCGCCCTCTGGCGCGCGGCAACGACAGAAGGACCGATGAGATGAACCTCATCCAGACGCTCGAAGCCGAGCAGATCGAAAAATACACCGCGGCCCGCGCGATCCCGGAATTCCGCCCTGGCGATACCGTCAAGGTCGGCGTGAAGGTGGTCGAAGGCGAACGCACCCGCGTCCAGTTCTATGAAGGCGTCTGCATCGCCCGCGCCCAGCGCGGGATGGGATCGTCCTTCACCGTCCGCAAGATCAGCTTCGGCGAGGGTGTCGAGCGCGTGTTCCCGCTCTATTCGCCGAACATCGATTCGATCGATGTCGTCCGCCGCGGCGTCGTGCGGCGGGCCAAGCTCTATTATCTGCGCGGTCGGACCGGCAAGTCCGCCCGGATCGTCGAGCGGCGCGATCCGCGCCCGGCCAAGGCGACGAACGAAGCGTAAGGCTTTCGTCTCCGGACAATGGAAGGCGCGGGGGGCAACCTCCGCGCCTTTTTCGTTGGGGTCGCCTCCTGCGCCGGGATGACGGAAGGGGAGGGGGCATCCGTCCCTGATCCATGTTCCGCTTGGGTTTGACGACCGTCGCGCCTATCTCCGCCGCAACAGATATCCCTTCCGGAGTTTCCATGGCCGCCGTCCATTCCACCCGCATGCTCATCCTCGGTTCCGGTCCGGCCGGGCTGTCCGCGGCCATCTACGGCGCGCGGGCTGGTCTGGCCCCGATCGTGGTGCAGGGCATCCAGCCGGGCGGGCAATTGATGACGACGACCGATGTGGAAAACTACCCTGGTTTCAAGGACGTGATCCAGGGCCCCTGGTTGATGGACCAGATGCAGGCGCAGGCCGAGCATGTCGGCGCGACGATGATGTGGGACCAGATCGTATCGGTGGACCTCTCGCAGCGGCCGTTCCGGCTGGTGGGCGATGACGGCACCATTTATTCCGGCGACACGCTGGTCGTCGCCACCGGTGCGCAGGCGCGCTGGCTGGGCCTGGAAAGCGAAACCGCCCTGCGCGGCCGGGGCGTGTCCGCCTGCGCGACCTGCGACGGATTTTTCTATCGCGGCAAGAAGGTGGCGGTGATCGGTGGCGGCAATACCGCGGTGGAGGAGGCGCTGTACATGACCAACCACAGCCATCATGTGACGCTGATCCACCGCCGCGACACCCTGCGCGCAGAACGAATCCTGCAGGAACGGCTGTTCGCGCATCCGAACGTGAACGTCCTGTGGAACCGGGAAGTGGCGGAGTTCGTGGCGGGCGCGGGCAATGAAGGCCTGGTCGCGCTCGACCTGCGCGACACGCGGACCGGCGCGATCGAGCGATTGCCGGTCGATGGCGGCTTCGTCGCGATCGGGCATCATCCGTCGACCGAGCTGTTCAAGGGGCATCTCGACACCGATGCCGACGGCTATCTGGAGGTGCAGCCAGGGACGACGCGCACCAATGTCGCGGGCGTGTTCGCGTGCGGCGACGTGATGGACAAGCATTATCGCCAGGCGATTACGGCGGCCGGCACCGGTTGCATGGCGGCGCTGGATGCGGAGCGGTTTCTGGCGGAGGCGGATTTCGTGCGGGAAGCGGCGGAGTAGGGGCAGGCGGAACCGCACCCCCGCCTTCGCGGAGGGGTCCATCAGTTGCCGATCAGGCCGTGCTTCTTCTTGCCGAGAGAAAGGCGGCCGGCGGCGAGCGTCTGGGCCGCGTCGGTGATCGCAACGCCGTCGAGCCGGACGGCGCCTTCGCCGATCTTTCTGCGGGCCTCGCCATTGGAGGCTGCAAAGCCTAACTGCACCAGCGCATCGACCACACCGATCGGACCGGAAACGGTCGGCAGTGCCCCGCCGCTGCTGCCTTCCTCGAACGTCCGGCGTGCGGTTTCGGCCGCTTCGGCTGCGGCAGTGGCGCCGCGGCAGAGGGCGGTTGCGGCATCCGCGAGCACTTTCTTCGCCGCGTTGATTTCCGCGCCTTGCAGCGCCTCCAGTCTGGCGATTTCGTCAAGCGGGAGATCGGTGAACAGGCGGAGGAAGCGGCCGACATCGCGGTCGTCGGTGTTCCGCCAATATTGCCAATAGTCGTAGTGCGGCAGCTGATCCTCATGCAGCCAGACCGCGCCCGACACCGTCTTGCCCATCTTGCCGCCGTCCGCGGTGGTGAGCAGGGGGGTGGTGATGCCGAACACTTCGGTGCCATCCACACGGCGGGCCAGTTCGATGCCGTTGACGATGTTGCCCCACTGATCCGATCCGCCCATCTGCAACCGGCATTCGGCGCGGCGGGACAGTTCCAGGAAATCGTAGGCCTGGAGAATCATATAGTTGAATTCAAGGAAGCTGAGCGACTGTTCGCGGTCCAGCCGGAGCTTGACCGAATCGAAGCTGAGCATCCGGTTGATCGAAAAATGCTGTCCGATGTCGCGCAGGAACGGGATATAGGCGAGCGCGTCGAGCCATTCGGCATTGTCGAGCATGACGGCATCGGTGGGGCCGTCGCCAAAGACTAGGAAGCGTTCGAAGATCCGCTTGATCGACGCCACGTTGATGGCGAGCGTGTCGGTGGTCAGCAGCTTGCGCGCTTCGTCCTTGAAACTGGGATCGCCGATCTTGCCGGTGCCGCCCCCCATCAGCACGATGGGCTTGTGCCCCGCCTGTTGCAGGCGGCGGAGCAGCATGATCTGGACCAGGCTGCCGACATGCAGCGAGGGGGCCGTCGGATCGAACCCGATATAGCCCGGCACGATCCGGGTCGTGGCCAGCGCATCGAGCGCGACGGCGTCGGTCGTCTGGTGGATATAGCCGCGGCTATCGAGTAGGCGCAGCAGTTCGGAGCGATATTCGATCATGACGCGCGGGCGTCTAGCATGGAGAATGGGGCCATGGGTAGCGTGCTGGCGATCGGCCTGATGTCCGGTACCTCGCTCGACGGGATCGATGCGGCGCTGGTCGAAACCGACGGCGTCGGACATGTCCGCCCGATCGCGTTCCGCAGCGATCCGTATCCCGAAGCCGTGCGCGCGCAGTTGCGTGCGGCGTCGGCACGGGCGTTGCAGGCCAGGCGGCCGGAGCCGAGCGCCACGATGACGGCGGCGGCGAATGTCGTGACGGAGCGCCATGCCACAACCGTGAGCGCGCTGCTGCTGGAGGCGGGGGTTGCCGCCGCGGATGTGGCGGTCGTGGGCTTTCACGGACAGACGGTGGCGCATCGCCCCGATCGCGGCTGGACCTGGCAGATCGGCGACGGCGCGGCGCTGGCGGCGACGCTGGGGATCGTGGTGGTCGATGATTTCCGGTCGGCCGATGTCGCGGCGGGCGGGCAGGGGGCGCCATTGTTGCCGGTCTATCACGCGGCGCTATGCGCCCGTCTGCCGCGGCCGGTGGCGGTGCTGAACCTGGGCGGCGTCGGCAATCTGACCTGGATCGGGGCCGATGGCGGGTTGATCGCGTTCGACACCGGCCCGGCCAATGCGTTGATCGACGATTGGGTACGGGCCGAAGCGGGGCAGTCTCATGATGCCGGCGGGGCGCTCGCCGCGCAGGGCCGTGTCGACCAGACCGTGCTGACCAACATGCTCGATACGCCGTGGTTCGACCTGCCACCGCCCAAGTCGCTGGACCGTGACGATTTCTCGATGCAGCCGGCGCGTGGCCTGTCCGTGGTGGACGGGGCCGCGACGTTGACGGCGTTCACGGCGGAAACCGTCTCGCTGGCGCTGCGGCTCGTGCCGCAACGGCCGGTGCGGTTGTTCGTGGCAGGCGGGGGGCGTCACAATGCGACGCTGATGCAGATGATCGCGGCGCGCGTGGGCATGCGGGCGGAGCCGATCGAGGCGATGGGCTGGGACGGGGATGCGACCGAGGCGGAGGGCTTCGCCTATATGGCGGTGCGGACGCTCGCCGGACTGCCGATCAGCTTTCCGGGTACGACGGGGGTGCCGGCGGCGATGGCGGGCGGGGTGATCCACCGCCCGTGAGCGATCCGGCGGAGCGGTCCCGCCAGCGCCCATAGAAGCGGCGGATACCGCGCAGCGCCGGACGTTCGATGCGATCGGTCACCAGCGCGGCAAGCAGCATCATGGCCGTGGTGGCGATCAGGACAGCGACAGTCGGCGACAGCCCGCGTGCCTCCAGCCCTTCGATCAGAACATAGCCGATCATCTGGTGCAGCAGATAGAGGCTGTAGGAAATACCGCCGAGCCAGACGAGCGGCGGCCAGCGGAGCGGTGACGATCCCCGCAACGCGATCAGCAGGATGGCGGCGGTGACGATCAGCGCCGCGGCGAGTGCTGCGCCGCCCTGGCATGCTGCGACCGTGGCCAGCGCGAACAGGATCACTCCGGTGGCCCCGCGTGCACCGGTGCCGGTGCGCAGGCGGTAGGTGGCGATGCCGATCGCGAAATAGGGGATATGGGCCTGAACGAGGAGCAGGCCCAGCAGCCAGGACGGCTCCCACCCCACCAGCAGCGGGGCGTATGTCCAGACCCAGGGCAGTAACAGCCAGGCCGTGAGCAGCCCGTTCAGCCGCCGGAACCCGCCCACCCGCCACAGCGCCGCCAGGACGGCGTAGAACGTCAGTTCGATTGCCAGTGTCCAATAGACGTCGTCGACCGCCGGCAGACGCAGGAAGCTCTGCAGCATCGTCAGGTTGGCGAGAACGATCCAGGGTGATCGCAGCAGATCGGATCGGCCGCTGAGCCACAGGACTGCGGTGGTGAGAAGGATCGCGGTCCAATAGGCCGGATAGAGCCGCGACACCCGCGCGATCACGAAATCGGACAGCGAGCGCGTGCGATCCAGCGTGACGAAGATCACGAAGCCGCTGATCACGAAGAAGAGCTGCACGCCGTAATGGCCCCAGGGAACGCCCCAGACGAGTGGTCGGGCGTGGCCGTGGATCTGCTGATAGCGGGTCGTGAAATGGAACAGCAGCACCGCCAGCGCCGCCAATCCCCGCAGGGCGTCAAGCTCCGCCAGCCGGGCGGGCCGCGAAGCGCATGGCGTCACGTCGATCATGCGATCGGCGTCTAACGGCAAGGCGTTAGCAACCGGTTCCAGGACATGTCAGGCCTTGCGCGTCAGGGTCCGCATCGCGTCGTCCAGTCCGTCGAGCGTCAACGGGTACATGCGGTCCGCCATCAGATCGCGCAGGATCGCGGTCGATTGCGAATAATCCCAATGCTGGCTCGGGGCAGGATTGAGCCAGACGGCGCTGGGATAGACATGGGTCATCCGCTCGATCCATATGGCCCCGGCTTCCTCGTTCATATGTTCGACCGAGCCGCCGGGTACCTGGATCTCATAGGGGCTCATCGCCGCGTCGCCGACGAAGACCAGCTTGTAGTCATGCCCATATTTATGGAGCACGTCCCAGGTCGGGGTGCGTTCCGTGAACCGGCGCCGATTATCCTTCCAGACGCCTTCATAGACGCAGTTGTGGAAATAGAAGAATTCGAGATGCTTGAATTCCGCAGTCGCAGCCGAGAACAGTTCCTCACACAGCTTGACATGCGCGTCCATCGAACCGCCGATGTCGAGGAACAGCAGCAATTTGATGGCGTTGCGACGTTCGGGACGCATGCGAACGTCCAGCCAGCCCTGTTTGGCGGTGCCGGCGATGGTGGCGTCGAGATCGAGTTCATCGGCGGCGCCATCACGCGCGAACCGGCGGAGCCGGCGGAGCGCGATCTTGATATTGCGGGTGCCGAGTTCCTTGCTGCTGTCGAGATTGCGGAATTCGCGCTTGTCCCACACCTTGACCGCGCGGTTGTGCCGCCCTTCGCCGCCGATCCGCACACCTTCGGGGTTATAGCCGCCATGACCGAAGGGCGAGGTGCCGCCGGTGCCGATCCATTTCGACCCGCCTTCGTGACGCTCATGCTGTTCGGCCAGACGCTGTTTCAGCGTTTCCATGATCGCGTCCCAGTCACCCAGGCTCTCGATCTTCGCCATGTCCTCCGGGCTGAGATAGCGTTCGGCCACCTTGCGCAGCCAGTCCGCCGGGATCTCGGCTTCCGGGGCGCCGTAGCTGCTCTCGATACCCTTGAAGACTTTCGCGAACACCTGATCGAAGCGATCGAGCAGCCCCTCGTCCTTCACGAAGGTGGCGCGCGCGAGATAGTAGAAGTCCTCCGGCCGGCGGGCGATGACCTCCCGATCCAGCGCTTCCAGAAGCAGCAGATGTTCCTGCAGGCCGACCCGGATGCCGGCGCCGCGCAACGCGTCGAAGAAGTTCAGGAACATCAGACCCGCCCATCTTCGCGCAGGCGGATCATGACATCGGCAAGCGCGCCCAATCGGCGGACCAGCGTTTCGTCGGCGTCCAGGGCATGGCGAAGCGCATCGCGCGCCTTTTGCGGCTTGTGCTTGATCAGCATGGGCGCGGGCTGATTTTCGAAAAAGCCGCTGTCGACCGCGACCGGGCCCTCGGGCCGTTCATAGACCAGCGCCAGCATCGCCGCGAGATCGACCAGGCGGGAAAGCGGGATTTCCTCCGACTGGCGGGACCAGCGCTTGCCCGAATAGCGGACGATCTTGGCCGACAGTTCGTGCCGGTCCCATTGCGCCCAGCCGATACTGAGAAACTGGACATCGCTGTCGCCACCATGATCGGGATCGAGCGCGTTATAGGGCAAGGCATAGACCGGGGCGTGCGCGATATGGTCGGGAAAGGGCATTTGTTCGGACATTGACGCAATCGATCCCCGGTTCGGCATCAGTGGATTTCATGGATGTAGTAGATTTCGAAAAGCGTCACAAGCAACGTCGGCGCCGCGAGCGCATTCGTGTGTCTTAGAACAAGTGATTGATTTCGCTATCTATAAACTATTAGATTTATCAAAACTACTAGATTTTTACGAGCTTTCGGACCCAATGTCGCGCGCATTCAGCCAGGCGGCGGCTACGCTTGCCCCCGCTTTCGCGGCGCATCGGCAACGGCTAAGGCGGACAGCGGGAGGACGATTATGGCGGGTCTGACGGCGGCGGTCGTGGACGGATTACTGCGGGAGGGCGTGGCGGCGATGCAACGCCGCGATGCTGAGACGGCGCGTGCCCGCTTCGGTGCGGTCACCCGCGACGCGCCGGAAATCGGGCCGGCCTGGCTGTTGCTGGCGCAGGCCTGCCATCTGGCGGGAGATCCCGCCGCGGAGGATGCGGCGCTAGACCGATTGCTCGCGCTTGATGCGGATCATGTGCGCGGACTGATCATGAAGGGCGACCTGCGCCGGGCGGAGGCCGACGCCCGCGCGGCAACCGCCTTTTACACCAAGGCGGTCGCGATCGCGGGGGGCATGCCTTCGATCCCGCCCGCACTGGCATCCGATCTCGCGCGGGTCAGCGCGGTGCTGGCGGCCAACACCGTCGATTATGCCACGCATCTCGATCGCCGGCTGGCCGACGCCGGGCTGGGCGCGCTGGACGGGCGGATCGGCGAGGCAATCGCGCTGGCGACCGGCCGGGCGACGCTGTACCCGCAGGCGCCGACCAGCTTCTATGTGCCCGGTCTGCCGGCACGGCCCATTTACGACACCTCCGCGTTCGGCTGGGTGCCGGCGATGGAAGCCGCGACGCCGATGATCCGCGAGGAGTTGCTGGCCGTAATGGCGACGGATGTCGCCTTTCCGCCCTACCTCACCATCGATCCGCGCCGACCGCAACGCGCGCATGGCCTGCTGGGCAAGGCGGATTGGAGCGCATTGCATCTGTATCAGGATGGGCGGCCGCTGCCCGTGAATGCCGACCGCTGTCCGGCCACGATGGCCGCGCTGGCGCAGGCGCCGATGCCGCAGATCGTCGGCCGGTCTCCCATGGCGCTGTTTTCGCGACTGGAGCCGGGTACGCACATCCCGTTGCACAACGGCATGCTCAATTCCCGGCTGATCTGTCACCTGCCGTTGCTGGTGCCGGAGGGCCGGTGTCGGATGCGCGTCGGCAATGCGGTGCATCATTGGCGGGAAGGTGAACTGCTGATCTTCGACGATTCGATCGAGCATGAAGCCTGGAACGACAGCGCCGAGACGCGCGTCATCCTGTTGTTCGAGATCTGGCACCCCGATCTGAATGCGGGGGAACGCGCCGCGCTGACCACCATCTACGAAGCGGTCGGCGATTATGGTGCCTGATCGGGCGCGGCGGGTGCGATCCGCGCGTGCAGATAGTCGTAGCACTGGTTGATGCAGCGCCGGCCGAGAATTTCATAGAGCGCGGTCGTCCCGCCGCCGAGCGCGAGCGGGATCAGCCAGGCGCGGCGAGCGATGGCACCCGCAGCGGACGCACCGAACCGGCCGCTGCGTGCCACGCGGGTGCCGATCCGGCCGGCGGCGCGGGTGGCGACGCTGGCCGCGGCGCGCCGCGCCAGGCTGGACCCACGCAAGGTGGCCGCGACGGACGCCAGCGTCCCGGCCTTTGCGGCGGTGGGTGCATAATGCGCCAGCAGATCGGTAAGCCCGTGGAGCAGTTCCGGCTCCAGCTCGGCCTTTTGATCGGGGGTCAGCTGGTAGATGTCCTGAATGTCGGCGATCAGGTCGGTCACGGTCTCGCCCCAGATCGAACTGGCGATCCCCAGCGGTTCGGCGGCCTTCGCCCCGGCCTTGATCGCGCGTCGGTGAACATCGGCGCGGGCGCGGGTTCTGGCAGCGTCGAGGTCGGCAAGCGTGGTCAGCGGCATGACGGGTTCCAGCACGGAGCGGGGGCAGGGATCATGCGACCGGTGGCAGCTGGCCGGCATGGCAGGGGATGTCCGGGTCGATCGCCGCCCAAGCCGGGGCGGCCGATGCCCAGATCGTCGCTTCGGGCGCGGCATCGGCCGGATCATCGAGCGTTCCGGCGCGCAGGAAGGTGAGATGCGGGCGTTGTTCGGCGTTGCTGACGACGGGCGTCCCGCAATCGGGACAGAATCCACGGCGCATGGCGTTGCCGCTGTCGGCGGTGCTCCCATGCCAGCGCAGCGTGCCGGTGATGGTCACCGCGTCGGCGGGGAAGCAGACGTTCACGGTCGCCCCGCCACCGCCGAGATACTGGCAGAGCCGGCACCAGCAGGTGCGGACCGCAAGCGGCGCGGCGTCGGCACGGTAGCGCACCCTGCCGCACAGGCATCCCCCGGTACGCGGTGACGGGCTCATCCGCCCTGCCGCCGGGCGAGAAAGGCGAGGCGTTCGAAAAGCATGACATCCTGCTCATTCTTCAGGAGCGCGCCGTGCAGCGGCGGAATCGCCTTGCGACTGTCCTTCGATTGCAGCACTTCGAGCGGCATATCCTCCGCCAGCAGCAGTTTCAGCCAGTCGAGCAACTCGCTGGTCGATGGCTTCTTTTTCAGGCCCGGCACGTCGCGGACTTCGTAGAAGATGTCCATCGCGCGGTTGACCAGCAGCTTCTGGATGCCCGGAAAATGGACATCGATGATGGCCTGCATCGTGTCGCGATCCGGGAACTTGATATAATGGAAGAAGCAGCGGCGCAGGAAGGCGTCGGGCAGTTCCTTTTCATTGTTCGACGTGATGACGACGATCGGGCGTTCGCGCGCGGCGACGGTCTGTTTCGTCTCATAGACATCGAACGCCATGCGATCGAGTTCCTGCAGCAGGTCGTTCGGGAACTCGATATCCGCTTTGTCGATCTCGTCGATCAGCAGGACGGGCAGCGTGGGGCTTTCGAACGCCTCCCACAATTTGCCGCGGCGGATATAGTTGGCGATGTCGTGGACGCGCGCATCGCCAAGCTGGCCGTCGCGCAACCGGGCGACGGCATCATATTCATAGAGACCCTGTTGCGCCTTGGTGGTCGACTTGATGTGCCACTGGATCAGCGGGGCGCCGGCCGTGCGGGCGATTTCGTGCGCCAGCACGGTCTTGCCGGTGCCGGGTTCGCCTTTGACCAGCAGCGGACGGCGGAGCGTGACCGCCGCGTTGACCGCGACCTTCAGATCATCGGTGGCGACATAATCGTCGGTGCCTTCGAAGCGCATCGGTGGCGGCCCTTTCCGTGGACGTCAATACATCCCCGGATAGGCGGCGCGCCCGGTGATCGCAAGCGGTCAGCCGTGGCGACGCGCGTGGGCGCGGACCTCCAGCAGATCCCACAGCCCGCGATGCTGGAGCAGGAACTGGCGGACGCCGAACCCGATCGCGCGGCTGAGACCGGCGTCGGTCTCCACCGCGTCGATGGTCGCGGCGAGGCTGGCGGGGTCCGGAAGCAGCATGGGCACGGGATCGAGGCCGAAGCGCACGGCAGCGGCATCCAGCACCGGACGGATCGCAGCCCAATCCATCAGCAGCGCGGCCACCGCCCCGCTGGCGCATCCCGCCCGGTCCGAATGGGCCAGCGTTTCCAGCGCGTGTCGTTGCCCGAGAATTGCGGCCTGGCTGAATGCATGCCCCGGCGTGGCGGGGAGCGGCCCGACCGCGACGACCAGCCGCGCCAGAAAATCGCGTTCCTGTGCGAAGCCGCGGATGATGCGGGTCTGCACGGCACCCAGGATGTCGCCACCCCCCGCCAGATCCACCAACCCGGGATGACGACCATGAAGCACGGCCATGTGATGAACAATATCGGCCAGGTTGCGCGCGGATTCCGAGCCGGCAAGCAAAGCGCGATCCTGGCGCCAGCCATGGCCGAAGCTGCCGTCCTTCTGGACCAGCGCGACCATATCGGAGCCGAGCCCCGGCGCGACGCCGGTCGTGTTGAGCATTGAGGCCATCGATATACTCCTCGTGGCGGCGGAACGCCTGACCTCACTGCGATGGACGAATATCTATACCAGCCTGCGTAAAGACACGGTGTACGCGGCGTTAGCCATTTGAAAGTACATCAAAAATCGACACGGCATTTGCCGATGAAAACGCGTTTCCGTGCCGTTTCGGGACAACGGCGAGCCATGTAGGAATGCCCCCCGCATGATGCGGAGGGCATGGCCGTCTCTGAATCAACCCCGTCCCGCCGACGGGCGGACGCGTCCGATCGCGATCACTGATCGAGGAAGCTGCGCATCTTCCGGCTGCGGCTCGGGTGCTTCAACTTGCGCAGCGCCTTCGCTTCGATCTGACGGATGCGTTCGCGGGTCACGCTGAACTGCTGCCCGACCTCTTCCAGCGTGTGATCGGTGTTCATGCCGATACCGAACCGCATGCGCAGCACCCGTTCCTCGCGCGGGGTGAGCGACGCTAGCACGCGGGTCACGGTTTCCTTCAGATTCGCCTGGATGGCGGCATCGACGGGGATGATCGCATTCTTGTCCTCGATGAAGTCGCCAAGATGCGAATCCTCCTCGTCGCCGATCGGCGTTTCCAGGCTGATCGGTTCCTTGGCGATCTTCATCACCTTGCGCACCTTGTCGAGCGGCATCGACAGCCGTTCGGCCAGCTCCTCCGGCGTTGGTTCGCGGCCGATTTCATGCAGGATCTGGCGGCTGGTGCGGACCAGCTTGTTGATCGTCTCGATCATGTGAACCGGGATGCGGATCGTTCGCGCCTGATCCGCGATCGAGCGGGTGATCGCCTGACGAATCCACCAGGTGGCATAGGTGCTGAACTTGTAGCCGCGGCGATATTCGAACTTGTCGACCGCCTTCATCAGGCCGATATTGCCTTCCTGGATCAGATCCAGGAACTGCAGCCCGCGATTGGTGTATTTCTTCGCGATCGAGATGACGAGCCGCAGATTGGCCTCGACCATCTCCTTCTTCGCGATCCGCGCCTCGCGCTCCGCCTTTTGCACCATGTTGACGATGCGACGGAACTCGTTGAGCGACATGCCGGTCGCCTGGCTGATCTCTCCGATTTCCGCGCGCACGCGCTCGACCGCGTCGCCCTCGGTCGCCGCGAACGCCGCCCATTTCTTGTCGGTCTTGGCGTGCTTTTCCAGCCAGCCGTCTTCCAGCTCATGATCGACATAAGCGTCGAGGAACGCCTTGCGCGGGACCTTGTGACGCTCGGCCAAGCGCAACATCTGCCCACCAAGCGCGGTCAGGCGGCGGTTGAAGCTATAGAGCTGGTCGACCAGATATTCGATCTTCGCGCCGTGGAACTGGACGCTTTCGACCTGCTCGGTCAGCTCCTCGCGCAGCTTCTGGTATTTGCGTTCTTCGGACGCCGCAAAGTCGTCGCCATTGCTGAACGCGACCAGGCGCGCCTGCTGGACCTTGCTGAACTTCTTGTAGAGCGCCGTGATCGTGGCAAACTTTTCAAGCGCCATCGGCTTCAGCGTCTCTTCCATCTGCGCAAGGCTGAGGGTGTTGTCCTCCTCCTCCTCGTCATCGGATGGACGCGGAATACGGGGTTCGCCGCTTTCATCCTCGTCAGCGGCGGCTTCCTCGGGTTCGGGCTCGTCCTTGAACGAGGGTCCGGCGGTCTTTTCCGAAATCTCGTCGCCGTCCTCGGCCTGCTCGACCTGCTCCGGCGTTGGTCCCTTCGACAGCATGGCGTCCAGATCCAGGATCTCGCGCAGCTGGATCGTGCCTTCGTTGAGCGCGGTCGACCAGTCGATGATCGCGTTGAAGGTGATCGGGCTTTCGCACAGCCCCAGGATCATCGTGTCGCGCCCGGCCTCGATCCGCTTGGCGATCGCAATCTCGCCCTCGCGGCTGAGCAGTTCGACCGCCCCCATCTCGCGCAGATACATGCGGACGGGATCGTCGGTGCGATCGACCGTCTCCTTCTTGGCGGTCGCCTGCAGGACCTGGGCGGGGCCATCCTCGCTGATTTCCTCGGCGTCGTCCTGCGCATCCTCCTGCGCCTGCTCTTCCTCGCCGCCTTCCTCATTCTCGACGACGTTGACGCCCATTTCGTTGAGCGCGGACATGACGTCCTCGATCTGCTCCGACGACATCTGATCCTGCGGCAGCGCCTCGTTCAGCTGATCATAAGTGATGTAACCGCGCTTCTTGGCACGTGCGATCAGCTTTTTCAGCGTCGCTTCGTTCAAGTCGATCAGGGGCGCATCACCGGCATCCGGTTTCTCCTGCGCATCCACCGTGTTCGTCTTCGCCATGCCGTCCGATACCCTATCTCAATAATCGAGGCCGTCCTGGTTCGCCACCAGAGCGGCCAACGTCTGCGCAGCGGCATTGCGTGCCGCGCCCAGCCGCAACTGCTCGGCGTACGCCGCCTCGTCCTCCGGGTTTGCCTTGAACCGATCGGTCGCGTGGGCGAGCGCCGCTTCCAGCTCCGCCCGTTCCACAACCGCGTCAATCACCACGCCCAGATCGCGCACCGCACGTTCCGGGTCGGCATTGCCGCGCAGGAAGGAAAACGCAAGACCGTTCGTCCGGATCAGCTCTCCCGAAACGGCCGCGTGGCCACCTTCTTGCAATATGAGGGCAATTCCACCGCTTTCAAGCACCCGATCATCGAACGCAGCGTCCACCAGCGTGTCGCGAATCGCCGCCAACCCCGCGTCCGGGATCGGCAGCAGCGCCAACGCCTCATAATGTGTGCGTAGCGTCGACGGATAGCGCAGGATGCCGGCAAGGACGGCGCGTGCCACCAGCGACGTCACGCCGTCGTTGCCGATCGACCGGGCGCGGTCGGTCAGCGGACGGGGGGCGGGAACAAATCCCTTGCCTGGGACCCACATGCCGCGCCCGCCCGGTCGCGGTGACGAGTTTCGACCGCTCTGCTGTGGCTGGCGTTGAAACAACTGATCGAAGCGTTCGCGGAAATCCGCCTGATATTGCTCGCGAACATCGCGGTCAGCAATGGTCGCGCCGTGGTCGGCCAACCGACGGCGCAGGCCCGCGCGGGCCTCCGGCGTGTCCAGCGATGCGGCCGCAACCTCGATCGCCCACAGCCGGGCCGACAGCGGTTCGGCCCGGTCCAGCAGCGTTTCGAACGCGGCCCGGCCGGCCTGCGCGATCAGGTCGTCGGGATCCTGGCCCGGCGGCAGCGTCGCGAAGCGCAGCGTGCGGCCGGGCCGGATCAGCGGAAGCGCGCGAACGGCGGCGCGCGCCGCGGCCTTCTGCCCGGCCGGATCGCCGTCGAAGCAGAGGATCGGGATATCGGCCAGCTTCCACAGCCGTTCCATCTGGCTTTCGGTCAACGCGGTGCCGAGCGGCGCGACGCTCTCCGCGATCCCGGCGCGGTCGAGCGCGACAACGTCCATATAGCCCTCGACGACCAGTACCCGACCGGTCTTGCGTGCGGCGGCGGCGGCGCGATCAAGGTTGAACAGCGTGCGTCCCTTGTCGAACAGCGGCGTTTCGGGCGAGTTCAGATATTTCGGCTCGCCATCGCCCAGAATGCGGCCGCCGAACGCGATCGCGCGGCCGCGCTGATCGCGGATCGGGATCATCAGCCGTCCGCGAAACCGGTCATAGGGATCCTTGTCCTCGACCTGGATCAACAGGCCGGCCTCGACCAGCATCGGCACGCCGAACGACGCGAGCGCGGTCTTCAGCCGGTTGCGGGCATCGGGTGCGAAGCCGAAGCCGAATGCCGTGATCTGGGCCGGCGTGACCCCGCGTTTCGCGAGATAGGCGCGGGCGGGGGCGCCTTCCGGGCTGCCCAGCTGTTCGGTGAACCAGGTAGACGCGGCGGCCATCACATCGTGAAGGCCCAGCGCGCGCGCCTGCCGCTCGGCCGCGCGCGGATCGGCGGCGGGCACCTCCAGCCCGGCGGCGGCGGCCAGCTCCTTGACCGCATCCATGAACGGCAGGCCCTGCGCCTCGGTCAGGAACTTGATCGCATCGCCATGCGCGGAGCAGCCGAAGCAGTGGTAGAAGCCCTTCTCGTCATTGACGTAGAAGCTCGGCGACTTTTCCTGATGGAAGGGACAGCAGGCCCGATATTCGCGGCCGGCCTTTTGCAGCTTCACCGTGCGACCGATCAGCGTGCTGAGCATGGTGCGCGCGCGGAGTTCGTCAAGCCATTGCGGGGTGAGGGTCATGGGGTGGGGGCTGTGGGTGCGGTGGGTCTCTCGACTACGCTAGACACGAACGGAATTATGATGACGTTCGAGGTCACAACGAGGTCGATCCCACCTTCTCCGTTCGTCCCGCGCACCCAGCCGTTCGGAGGGCGGGCGAGCGAGATGCGAAAGTTACCCCGCCAGCCGCGCCTTCACCAGGCCGCTGGCCTTGGCCATGTCCATCTTGCCCGCGTGGCGGTCCTTCACCGCCGCCATCACCCGGCCCATGTCCTTCACCGACGCCGCGCCGAGTTCGGTGGCGATCGCGTCGATCGCGGCGCGGGCTTCCTCCTCCGACATCTGCGCGGGCAGGAAGCGTTCGATCACGGCAACCTCGGCGGCTTCGTTCGCGGCCAGTTCGGGGCGGTTGCCCTGTTCGTACATCGCGATCGATTCGCGGCGTTGCTTGATCATCTTCGACAGCACTTCGGTGACCATCAGGTCGTCGTCGGGCTGAGTGCTGGCAGTGCGCAGTTCGATGTCGCGATTCTTGATCGCGGCCTGGATCAGCCGAGTCGCATCCACGGTGCCCTTGTCGCGGGCCTTCATCGCGGCAATCTGCGCCGCGGCGATATCGTCTCGAATCATGGGGTTTCGCGTCCGGTTCCGGGAAAGCGATCAGGATAGGCGAAACGACGCCGATTTGATAGGCGTTGACCCTCCGCGTCGCACTCCCTAGTTCGACGCCGCTTTACCCGACGCACATGACAGAAGGAGCCCGCTTGTGGCCGAGACCGATCCTGCGCGCCCCGATGGCGCGACCGGCGTCCTGGTGCTGGCTGATGGCACCGTCCTGTGGGGACGCGGCTTCGGCGCGGAAGGCGCCGCCGTCGGCGAAGTCTGCTTCAACACCGCGATGACCGGATATCAGGAAGTGATGACGGATCCGTCCTATGCGGGGCAGATCGTGACCTTCACCTTTCCGCATATCGGCAATGTCGGCGCCAATGCCGAGGATGTCGAGGCGATCAATCCGCACGCGCTGGGCTGCATCGTGCGGGAGGATGTCACCGATCCCAGCAATTTCCGGTCGACGCAGCGGTTCGACGGCTGGCTGCGCAACCATGGCCGGATCGGGCTGTCCGGCATCGATACACGCGCGCTGACCCGGGCGATCCGGATCCAGGGTGCGCCGAACGGCGTGATCGCGCATGCCGCCGACGAACAGTTCGATCTCGACGCGTTGCGTGAACAAGCGCGCGCCTGGCCCGGATTGGAGGGCATGGACCTCGCCCGGCAGGTTTCGTCGACGCAGAGCTACAGCTGGCAGGACGGGCTGTGGACGCTGGGCGCGGGCTATGCCACCCATGCTGCAAACCCTGATGGCCCGCATGTCGTCGCGATCGATTATGGATTGAAACGTAACATCCTGCGGAACCTTGTTGCCGCGGGGGCTCGGGTCACGGTGGTCCCCGCGACCGCGCGTTACGAGGATGTGATGGTGCATGGGCCGGACGGCGTGTTCCTGTCCAACGGGCCGGGGGACCCGGCGGCGACCGGTGTCTATGCCGTGCCCGTGATCCAGGAACTGCTGCGGGTCGGGACGCCGATCTTCGGGATCTGCCTGGGCCACCAGCTGCTCGGGCTGGCGGTCGGCGCGACCACGTCCAAGATGCACCAGGGACATCGCGGGGCGAACCACCCGGTCAAGCGCACTGCCGACGGGCGGGTCGAGATCACGAGCATGAACCATGGCTTCGCGGTCGATGCCGCATCGCTGCCTGCCAATGCGGAGGCGACGCATGTGTCTCTGTTCGACGGATCGCTGGCCGGATTGCGCCTGACCGACAGGCCGGCCTTTTCCGTCCAATATCATCCGGAAGCGAGCCCGGGCCCGCAGGACAGCCACTATCTGTTCGAGCAGTTCGTCGCGCAGTTGAAGTCCGCCGCTTAACCCATTCCTCCGATTGGAGAACGATCATGACCGATGAGCAATTGGCCGAGCATTTCGCGGAAGATGATGCGCTGCTGGAGCATCTGGCGGGCGATGGCGACCGGCATGAGATCCCCCGCGATGTCGATGTCGGGTTTGTCGGCGATCCGGAAAAGCTGGAGGCGCTGGCGGATGCGCTGGAAGCCGAAGGCTGGGACGCGGACGAGGTGTATGAAGGCGAGGATGGCGAACATGTGCTGGAGGTCGTGCGCGAGCAGGCGATCACCCGCGAACTGATCCATGCGCTGACCGCCGGGATGATCGCGATCGCCGAGAAACATGGCGTGACCTACGATGGCTGGGGCTGCCATCTTGAAGCCGGGACGGACCATTAAGCCATGCCCAAGCGCACCGACATTTCCAGCATCCTGATCATTGGCGCGGGGCCGATCGTGATCGGCCAGGCGTGCGAGTTCGACTATTCCGGAACACAGGCGGTCAAAGCCTTGAAGGAAGAGGGATATCGCATCGTACTGGTCAATTCGAATCCCGCGACGATCATGACCGATCCCGACATGGCCGACGCCACCTATGTCGAGCCGATCACGCCGGAGATCGTCGCCAAGATCATCGCCAAGGAGCGGCCCGACGCGGTCCTGCCGACGATGGGCGGACAGACCGCGCTGAATACCGCGCTGGCGCTGGCGCGCGACGGCACGCTGGAGAAATATGGCTGCGTGATGATCGGCGCCGATGCCGAGGCGATCGACAAGGCCGAGGATCGGCTGAAATTCCGGCAGGCGATGGACAAGATCGGGCTGGAAAGCCCGCGATCGGACGTTGCGCATACGCTGGACGAAGCCATCGCGCTGCTCGACGTCGTCGGGCTGCCGGCGATCATCCGGCCGTCGTTCACGATGGGCGGAACCGGCGGCGGCATCGCCTATAATCGCGAAGAGTTCATCGCGATCGTGACCGGCGGGCTGGATGCGAGCCCGACCACCGAGGTGCTGATCGAGGAGTCGGTGCTGGGGTGGAAGGAATATGAGATGGAGGTCGTGCGGGATCGCAACGACAACTGCATCATCATCTGTTCGATCGAGAATATCGACCCGATGGGCGTCCATACCGGGGACTCGATCACCGTCGCGCCGGCGCTGACGCTGACCGACAAGGAATATCAGATCATGCGCAACGCATCGATCGCGGTACTCCGGGAAATCGGCATCGAAACAGGGGGTTCGAACGTCCAGTTCGCAGTCGATCCGAAGTCAGGCCGGCTGGTGGTGATTGAGATGAACCCGCGCGTGTCGCGTTCATCGGCGCTGGCGTCGAAAGCGACCGGTTTCCCGATCGCCAAGGTCGCCGCCAAGCTGGCGGTCGGTTACACGCTGGACGAGATCGACAATGATATCACCGGCGCCACGCCGGCGGCGTTCGAGCCGACGATCGACTATGTGGTGACCAAGATCCCGCGCTTCGCGTTCGAAAAGTTCAAGGGCGCCGACGACACGCTGTCGACCGCGATGAAGAGCGTCGGCGAAGTCATGGCGATCGGGCGTAATTTCCAGGAGAGCCTGCAAAAGGCGTTGCGTGGTCTGGAAACCGGCCTGGCGGGGCTGAACTTCGTCGAGACGTTGCAGGGCGCGCGTCGCGACGTGATCGAGGCGGCATTGTCGCGGCCCACGCCGGACCGGCTGCTGGTGGCGGCGCAGGCCCTGCGCGAGGGGTTCACGGTCGACGATGTCTGCCGCGTCGCCCGTTATGATCCCTGGTTCATGGAGCAGCTGGCGGCGATCATCCGAGCGGAGGAAGCGGTTGCACAGGACGGATTGCCGCGCGATGCCGCCGGATTGCGCAAGCTGAAGGCGATGGGCTTTTCCGACAAGCGGCTGGCGCATCTGGCGATGCAGTCCGCCAATCTGCGCGGCATGGACCGGGCACAGGCGCATGGATCGGGCCTGATCCACGATGTCATGAAGGCGATGACAGGCGGGGTGACCGAGCGCGAGGTGCGTGCGTTGCGTCACAAACTGGGCGTCCGGCCGGTGTTCAAGCGGATCGACACCTGCGCGGCCGAGTTCGAGGCGAAGACGCCGTACATGTATTCGACCTATGAGGCGCCGACCTTTGGCGAGGCCGAGAATGAGGCGGCGCCGAGCGACCGCCGGAAGATCGTGATTCTGGGCGGTGGGCCGAACCGGATCGGGCAGGGGATCGAGTTCGACTATTGCTGCTGCCACGCTTGCTTCGCGCTAGCGGATGCGGGCTATGAGACGATCATGGTCAATTGCAATCCGGAGACGGTGTCGACCGACTATGACACGTCGGACCGGCTGTATTTCGAGCCGCTGACCGCAGAGGACGTGCTGGAGATCCTGCATGTCGAACAATCGCGTGGGACATTGGTCGGCGTGATCGTGCAGTTCGGCGGACAGACACCGTTGAAGCTGGCTGCGGAACTGGCAGACGCCGGCATCCCGATCCTGGGTACCAGCCCGGATGCGATCGACCTGGCGGAGGATCGCGAGCGGTTCGCCGACCTGATCGCATCGTTGAAGCTGCTGCAACCGGCCAACGGGATCGCGCGCAGCCGCGACGAGGCGCTGAGCGTGGCGGACCGGATCGGATATCCGGTGCTGATGCGGCCCAGCTACGTTCTGGGTGGCCGCGCGATGGAGATCGTCGACGGACCGGCGCAGCTGGAAACCTATATCGCGACCGCGGTGAAGGTGTCGGGCGACTCGCCGGTGCTGATCGATCAATATCTGCGCGATGCGATCGAGGTCGATGTCGACGCGCTGTGCGACGGCACGGATGTGGTGGTTGCGGGCGTGATGCAGCATATCGAGGAGGCGGGTGTCCATTCGGGCGACAGCGCCTGTTCGCTGCCGCCCTATAGCCTGTCGGACGAGACGATCGCCGAGATCGAGCGGCAGACGGTGTTGCTGGCGCATGCGCTGAGCGTGCGCGGGTTGATGAACATCCAGTTCGCGGTGAAGGATGGCGGCGTCTATCTGATCGAGGTCAATCCACGCGCCAGCCGTACGGTGCCGTTCGTGGCGAAGGCGATCGGCGTGCCGGTCGCCAAGATCGCGGCGCGGGTCATGGCCGGCGAGATACTGGCCGATCTGCCGAAGATCGACCGCGCGATTGACCATATCGCCGTCAAGGAAGCGGTGTTTCCGTTCAACCGCTTTCCCGGCGTCGATCCCGTCCTGAGCCCGGAGATGAAGAGCACGGGCGAAGTGATGGGGATCGATCGGGATTTTGCGACCGCCTTCGCCAAATCCCAACTGGGCGCGGGGACGGTGCTGCCCCTGACGGGCACGGTATTCGTGTCTGTCAAGGAAGGCGACAAGCCGATCGTCCTGCCGGCGGTGCGCGATCTGGTCTCGCTGGGGTTCAAGGTGGTCGCGACCGACGGTACGGCCGCCTATCTGAAGGCGCATGATGTCCCGGTCGAAGTCGTCAACAAGGTGGCGCAGGGCCGGCCGCATATCGTCGATCGGATCATCGATGGTGGTATCGCGCTGGTGTTCAACACGACGGAAGGCTGGCAGTCTTTGCAGGATTCGGCATCGATCCGGCGGGCGGCGTTGAAGCACCGCGTTCCCTACTTCACGACGGCCGCGGCCAGCGTCGCGGTGGTGCGTGCGATCGGGGCTTTGCGCGACCGCAACCTTGAAGTGCGGCCGCTCCAGTCATATTATCCGTCACTGAACGTCTGACCACCGCCAGATCCGGTATGGTGCGGACGCGGTCCCGAACAGGGGCGGCGGCCGGAGGACGACTATTTACGAAGGGGTTAGAGACATGGCGACGGTCGACAAGATGCCGATGCTGGCGGAAGGGCACAAGATGCTCAACGACCAGCTCGCGCTTCTGAAAGCCGAGCGGCCTGGCGTGATCGACGCGATCGAGGAAGCGCGCGCGCATGGCGATCTGTCCGAAAATGCGGAATATCACGCAGCCAAGGAACGGCAGGGCCAGATCGAGGCGATGATCGCCGATATCGAGGACAAGCTGTCGCGGGCGCAGGTGATCGATCCGACGACCCTGTCGGGCGACAAGGTGGTGTTCGGCGCGACCGTCCATCTGATCGACGAGGACGACAAGCCGGTGAAATATCAGCTGGTCGGGCAGACCGAGGCGGACGCGAAATTGGGCCGCATCTCCTATAACTCGCCGCTCGGCCGTGCGCTGATCGGGCGCACGATCGACGATGAGGTCGAGGTGACGGTGCCGTCGGGCGACCGCTATTATGTCGTGTCGAAGATCGAGTTCATCTGATCCCGACCCCGATCAGCCGGCTCTGAACCGATGCAATTGCCACCCGCGCGTGCGACCACCGCTCTGGTCGTGCTGACCTGTCTGGCATGGGCGGGAACGTCGCTTGGCGGCGGGGATCATCTGGCCGGCGTGGTCGCGGGGTTCATCCCGGCGCGGGTCAGCGGGTTGCCGCTCGCCGGTGCATTGCCGGTCTGGCTCACCCCGCTTAGCGCCACGCTGGTGCATGCCGGGATCGTGCATCTCGGTTTCAACATGCTGATGCTGGGCTTTTGCGGGCGCTATGTCGAACCGTCGATCGGCTGGTCGGGGGTGCTGATCCTGTATCTGACCGGGGCCTATGGCGCTGCGGCGGCACAGTTCGCGATCAATCCATCGGCGATGACACCGATGGTCGGTGCCAGCGGCGCGGTATCGGCCATCTTCGCGGCCTATGCGCTGCTTTATGGCGAACGCCGTGGCCGGTTTCGCGAGGGACGCCTTGGCGCGGCACTCCAGATCCTGTGGCTGGCCGCGGCGTGGATCGGCCTTCAACTGCTCGTGGGTCTGGCCAGCGTTCAAGGCACGATGATCGCCACCGCCGCGCATGTCGGCGGTTTCCTGATGGGATTGGCGCTGGCCAAGCCCCTGCTGCACTGGCACTGGCGCCGGGCCTGACCCCACTGGCGGCAGATTGAACGGCGCTCCGGCCGATCGAGGCCGGAGCGATCGGGTTTATGCGACTTCGTGCGGAGGTTCGCCGGGCTTCGTCGCCGGTTCCAGCATCCGATGAAGATGGACGACGACATATTTCATCTCGGCGTCATCCACCGTCCGCTGGGCGGCCGCGCGCCAGGCGTTTTCCGCCGTCTTGTAGTCCGGAAATACGCCGACGAAGTCGATGCCGTCGAGATCGGCGAAATCCAGCGTGCGGGGATCGGTGACACGACCACCGAAGACGAGATGCAATTTGCTCATGGTTCTTGGTCCGATGCCAGGGGGTTCGGGTGGGCGACCGCTATCCGCGTTCGCCCACCCGCACAAGCGATTAGCCGGCGCGTGACTGCATCAGCTTGACCAAGCCATCGAAGCCCTGACGCTGGATCACCGAATTGAAGTCGTTCGCCTGGGTGATGGTAAGGTTGATCCCCGCCACGGTCAGGTTGCTGACTTTCCACACGCCGCCGATCCGGTCGACGGTCCAGGTGGCATTGAGCGGCCGCGACTGGCCGGGCTGGATGACCTGCGACACCACCTGCGCGCTGTTGCCGGCCGGGACGACCCGGATCACCTTCACGTCCGCCTTGGCATATTGCTGCAGCCGGTCGGCATAGGTGTTGATCAGGAAATTGGGAAAGGCGGCCTTGTACGCGGCCCGCTGTTGCGGGGTGATGCGCGACAACTGGCTGCGGATCAGCCGGTCACCAATCTGATCCACCGCGAAATGCTGCGCGAGCAGGCTCCGGAACTGCGCACGCGCGGCGGTGCGGTTGCCGGTGCGCAGGGCGCCGAGCCCGGCATCGGACAGGGTATCGATGAACCGAGCCGGATCGCTGTTATCGATGCGGACCTGCGCGGTCGCCGGGACGCTCGGCACGATTGCGGTCGCGGACAGCAAGCCGGCGGCGAACGCGGCGCGGATGGGAAGACGCATGGATGGCACTCCTGATGATATGATAACGGCGCCCCCTCCTGGGGGCGCCGTAGATGAGACGGTCTGAACCGATGTTGAACTGACCCGTCCGCCCGTGCCGGGATCAGGCGTCGGCGCGGTTCCGCACGGCGTCCTTTGCGGCGGCACCGGCCGAACCGGCAGCCTGACTGGCGCTGTCCACCAGCTGATCGACCTTGGCACGCGCGGTTTCGCGATTGATGCCGAGTTCATCGAGCTTGTCCTGCCCGGCACTGCGCGCGGCCGTGAACGCGGCTTTTGCGGCATCGCTGGCCTTCGCCGCGACCGGGCCGAGCAGTCGGGCTTCACTGTCTGTTTTCGGCAACAGCGCGCCGATGATCGCGCCCAGCGCGATGCCGCCGGCGAGTGCCACCAGCGGGGCACTGTCGAAACCGGTTGCCGCGGTTTCCCGCGCGGAGGACGCCCGGGTGCGTGCTACGTCATAGGCGTCGCTGGCGCGGTCGCGAATGGCGGCTGCGGCATCCGCGGCTTTTTCCTTCGCCGAATGTGCGGCTTCGCTCACGGCGTGACCGGCCGACGCGGCCGCTTCGCCGACCTTCTGCGTGGCGTGGGTGAAGGCGCCGTCAGCGCGGTCGTCATTGGCAGGGGAGGTCATGAGCGTGTCTCCAGATGAGGGATTGGGCCGGTCAGGCGTGGCGGGTCCTGCCGATCGGGTGGGGAGGACGGGGTTCCGCGTGCCCGCCGGACAAGCGACGGTGTCGCGATCAGTGCCAAGGCCGCGGTCGCGACCGCCGCCGTCAAGCCGGGACGTTGACGAATGAAGGCCACCGCCTCCTCGGTCGCCTGCGTGCCGCGATCGACTGCGACGCTCCAGGCCTCGGTCCCGCGATCGATCGCGCTTTCCCACGCATCGGCCCCACGATCGACGGCGCCGGACCAGGCGGTGTGCGCCAGCGACGCGGGGTTGAGGCGGGATTGAAGCTCGGTAAAGGTCCCCTCCAGCCGGCTGCGTGCCGCAGCCGCCCGGGCCTTGGCCGCAATGACATCTGGATCGAGGATCATGTCCGATCTTCCTGCACCGCGGGTTCCGGATCGCCGGTCGGTGGCGAGGCATGGGCGATCGCATATTTCACCAGCAGGCCCGCGGCAGCCAAAGCCAGCAGGGCCGCCAGCAGCTGGCCGGCCCAGAGCGGCATCAGCATGGCGAGCGCCGAGCCGATTGCGAGGAACAGAACCGTCAAGCCGGCCTGGGCGATGAAGAGGGCCGCAAAGCCCGCGATGATCGCGACCTTTGCGGATCCGACACGGGCGCGAACCGAAGCCCGCGCCACGTCGACTTCCGCCCGCACATAGGCTCGTCCATCGTCGGCCAGCCGCTGCAGCAGCGTGCCGACCGAGTCATCCGCGATGTCGCGCGGCGGAATCATAGGGCCGTGGTGGTCCCGGCTGCGGGACTGGGCGTTGGCGTGGTTCCGGCAACCGAGCCGGCCGGTGCCGTGTCGAGGCCGGCCTTTGCCACGCGCGCGATCACGAACCCGACCGCGGCCGCGGCACCGATCGCCAGACCGGGGCTCCTACGGACCAGATCGCGGGCGTCGGCCAGCAGTTGGTCGACATCCTTGTCGCGAATCAGATCGGAAAGCGAACCGACCGAATCCGCAGCCTGCCGAATATAGGCGCCATATTGCTCGCCGACCTTGGATTCGACCGTGGCGGCCGCGTCGCCGATCATGCGCTGAACCGTGTCCAGCTGCTCGACCGCGCGATCCTTGCCTTGGGTCGCATATTCACGCGCCTTGTCGGCAGCCTGCCCGCGCAGGTCGGCGGCCTTGTCCACGAGCTTCGACTGCGCGTGGGCCGATGCCGAACCCGCGTCGCTGCTGCGTGCCGGCGGGGTTTCCGCGTCGTCATACCCCAGCGTGGTGCCACCGGTATCGTCGGAAAGATCGTTGCCGACCGAGGCCCCGCCGATGATGCTGTCGGTGCCCTCAGGAAGGCGGGTGTCGCCCATGGCCATGTCGTTCTCCGATCCAGTGTTACGATATCGAGACGACAACCGCCGTCACCCCGCCCCGTTCCATATCGTCATGCCTTATTTGCCTCCCGCGCGACAGGCCGGTAGGAGCCGGCGAACCGTTCCCGTTCCTCCTCGAAAGGCCCGCACCATGACCGCCATCGTCGATGTCCACGCCCGCATGATCGTCGACAGCCGGGGCAATCCCACCGTCGAGGTCGACGTGACGCTGGAGGATGGCAGCTTCGGACGGGCAGCGGTGCCGTCGGGCGCGTCGACCGGCGCCTATGAAGCAGTGGAACTGCGCGATGCGGACAAGACGCGCTGGCTGGGTAAGGGCGTTGACAAGGCGATCGACGCGGTAAACGGCGAGATTGCCGATGCGATCATCGGTATCGATGCCGAAGACCAGGCCGCGATCGACGCGACGATGATCGAGCTGGACGGGACGCCGAACAAGAGCCGGATCGGCGCCAATGCGATTCTGGGGGCCAGCCTGGCTGCGGCGAAGGCCGCCGCGGAGGCACGCGGATTGCCGCTGTACCGCTATGTCGGCGGGGTGTCCGCGCATGTTCTGCCGGTGCCGATGATGAACATCATCAATGGCGGCATGCATGCCGATAACCCGATCGATTTCCAGGAATTCATGATCGTACCGGTCGGTGCGGAGAATATGGTCGAGGCCGTGCGGTGCGGTGCCGAGATCTTTCACACGCTGAAGAAGGGCCTGCACGACAAGGGCCTGTCGACGTCGGTCGGCGACGAAGGCGGCTTCGCACCCAATATCGGCAGTCCGGTGGAAGCGCTGGATTTCATCATGCAATCGATCGAGAAGGCGGGCTATACGCCGGGCGACGACGTGATGCTCGCGCTGGATTGCGCGGCGACCGAGTTTTTCCGGGACGGGGCTTATCAGCTGACGGGCGAGGGCCGCGTGCTGTCGCCGGCCGAGATGGCGGACTATCTTGCGGACCTGGCTGCGCGCTACCCGATCTTCTCGATCGAGGACGGGATGGGCGAGGATGATTTCGAAGGCTGGAAACTGCTGACCGACAAGATCGGCCACAAGACGCAGCTGGTGGGCGACGACCTGTTCGTTACCAATCCGGCGCGGCTGGGGCAGGGCATCAAGGACGGGCTCGCCAATTCGCTGTTGGTGAAGGTCAATCAGATCGGGACGTTGACCGAGACATTGGAGGCAGTGTCGATGGCGCAGCGTGCCGGTTATACCGCGGTCATGTCGCACCGGTCCGGCGAGACGGAGGATGCCACGATCGCCGATCTCGCGGTCGCGACCAATTGCGGGCAGATCAAGACCGGGTCGCTGGCGCGGTCGGACAGGTTGGCCAAGTATAACCAGCTGATCCGGATCGAGGAGGAGCTGGGCATCGTCGCCCGTTATGCGGGACGGTCGATCCTGCGCTGACGCCGTCATGGTCGATGGCGGCGGGCAGGAAGGAGAACAGGATGGCGAACAAGCGTTCCACCTTTGCGCTGATCGCGTCGGCGGCGGCGCCGGCGGCGGCGTTGCTCATCATCGGCTATTTCGTGCTGGCGGCGGTGATCGGACAGAATGGGCTGCTGGCCTGGGGCGATTACAAGCAGGCACGAATGCAGCGTGAAGGCGAGCTGGTGCGGATCGAGGCGGAGCGCGCGCGCTTGCAGCACCGGTCCGAGCTGCTGGATCCGCGCAGGGGCGTTGATCCTGACCTTGCGGACGAACTGGTGCGGTCCCGAACCGATCAGGTTCGCGAAGACGAGGTAATCCTGCAAAATCGGTGAAAGGGCGGGGTTGCCGTTGCGGAATGCAACGGGCGCGCCTAGACCGCGTTCCAGATTTTTTGACGAAGGAGCCGGACGCTTGGCAAAGGCAGTGCAGCCCCGCGGTGAAGAGGCCGACGCCCCTCCCGCAACCCCGAACCGCGAACGCCCCGCGGAACCGCAGCGGTTTGTGGCGACCAAGGAACAGTTGCTCGAATTCTACCGGCAGATGGTGCTGATCCGTCGGTTCGAGGAAAAGGCCGGGCAGCTCTATGGTCTCGGTCTGATCGGCGGATTCTGCCACCTCTATATCGGCCAGGAAGCCGTGGCGGTCGGCCTGCAATCCGCGCTGGAAGAGGGCAAGGACTCGGTCATCACCGGATACCGGGACCATGGCCACATGCTGGCTTATGGCATCGATCCGAAGGTCATCATGGCCGAGCTGACCGGACGTGCCGCCGGTATCTCGAAGGGCAAGGGCGGATCGATGCACATGTTCTCCGTCGAACATAAGTTCTTCGGCGGGCACGGAATCGTCGGTGCGCAGGTGTCATTGGGCGCCGGGCTTGGTTTCAGCCACAAATACAAGGGCGATGGCGGCCTGTGCCTCGCCTATTTCGGTGATGGCGCCGCCAATCAGGGCCAGGTCTACGAATCGTTCAACATGGCCGAGCTGTGGAAGCTGCCGGTGATCTTCGTGATCGAGAATAACCAATATGCGATGGGTACCAGCGTGAACCGCGCATCGGCCGAGGATCAGCTCTATCGCCGCGGTGAGAGTTTCCGCATTCCCGGCATCCAGGTCGACGGCATGGATGTGCTGGCGGTACGCGGCGCGGCCGAAACCGCGATCGCATGGACGCGATCCGGCAAGGGGCCGATCCTGCTCGAACTGAAGACTTATCGCTATCGTGGCCATTCGATGTCCGACCCTGCGAAATACCGGTCGCGCGACGAGGTGCAGTCGGTGCGTGACAAGTCCGACCCGATCGAACATGCCCGGCGTGAATTGGAGGCGATGGGCGTTGGCGAAGACGAACTGAAGAAGATCGACAAGGACATCAAGGCGATCGTGGCGGAAGCGGCGGATTTCGCCGAACAGTCGCCCGAACCGGACCTGTCCGAACTGCATACCGACGTGCTGGTGGAATCCTACTGATGGCGATCGAACTGAAGATGCCCGCGCTTTCCCCGACGATGGAGGAAGGCACGCTTGCCAAATGGCTGGTGAAGGAAGGCGATACGGTCGCATCCGGCGACATCATGGCCGAAATCGAAACCGACAAGGCGACGATGGAGTTCGAGGCCGTCGATGAGGGCGTGATTGCCAAGATCCTGGTCGCCGAGGGTACGGACGGCGTAAAGGTCGGCACCGTGATCGCACTCATCGCAGAGGAAGGCGAGGACGCATCCAACCTTTCCGCGCCTGGAACGGACAATGCCGCGGTCGCCGACGAAGGTGGCACCGCGAATGCCACGCCCGTCGCGGCGCCCACCGACCATAACAAGGCGCCGACGCCGGAGGGCGCCGCACCCGATCCGTCCGCCAGCGGCACTCATGCCTTGGTCGCATCCGCGGAGAAGACCCGGGTCGCCGATCCGGAGGTTCCCGCGGGGACCGAGATGGTCAAGACGACGGTGCGCGAAGCATTGCGCGATGCGATGGCCGAAGAAATGCTTGCCGACGACCGCATTTTCGTGATGGGCGAGGAAGTCGCGCAATATCAGGGTGCGTACAAGGTAACGCAGGGCCTGCTCGACGAATTCGGCGACAAGCGTGTGATCGATACGCCGATCACCGAATATGGCTTTGCCGGCGTGGGCACTGGCGCAGCGATGGGTGGTCTGAAGCCGATCATCGAGTTCATGACGTTCAACTTCGCGATGCAGGCTATCGACCACATCATCAATTCTGCGGCCAAGACGAACTATATGTCGGGCGGGCAGATGCGATGCCCGATCGTGTTCCGCGGGCCGAACGGCGCCGCGGCCCGCGTCGGCGCGCAGCATTCGCAGAATTACGCGCCCTGGTATGCCAGCGTTCCCGGGCTGATCGTGATCGCACCCTATTCGGCCGCGGATGCGAAGGGGCTGCTGAAGGCCGCGATCCGCAGCCAGGATCCGGTCGTGTTTCTGGAAAACGAGCTGCTCTACGGCCAGAGCTTCGACGTGCCGGCGCTGGACGATTATGTCCTGCCGATCGGCAAGGCGCGGATCGTGCGCGACGGCAAGGATGTGACGATCGTCAGCTATTCGATCGGCGTCGGCGTCGCGATGGACGCGGCGACCAAGCTGGCGGAGCAGGGCATCGACGCGGAGGTGATCGACCTGCGCACGCTGCGTCCGCTGGATACGGAGACGGTACTTGCCAGCCTTGCCAAGACGAACCGGATCGTGTGCGTCGAGGAAGGCTGGCCAACCTGTTCGATCAGCGCCGAAATCGCAGCGGTCGCGATGGAGCAGGGCTTCGACGATCTGGACGCGCCGGTGCTGCGCGTGACCAATGTCGACGTGCCGATGCCCTATGCGGCAAATCTGGAGAAGGCGGCGCTGTTGAAGGTCGATGATGTCGTGAAGGCCGTGAAGACGGTCTGTTACCGCTGAACCCACCGATGGTCCGGCGTGCCAGCGGTACGCCGGACCATCCGTATCAGATCACCGGCACGGCCGTTGAAAACAGGCGACAGTCGGAACGTGCGTTGCCGGAGAGATTTCCGTCGTTGCGCAGGGGATAATTGACGCGTTCGCGGACGTTGAAGGCCTGAGTTACCCGGATCGTGCGATTTTGCGAGTAGAAGAGCGGAGTGATCGGTCGGTAGCTGTAGGTCACTTCCACGAACATGATCGCCGTGCCGGTGGATGCGGCGATCATGTTGCCGGCATTGCCCATGCCGTCGCGGGTCGATGCGGTTTCGACGGCGCCATGATCTGCATTGGCGGTGCTGTCCAGATTGGTGACCGC
>NZ_DASVTO010000068.1:0-7252 GCF_036387535.1 Sphingomonas sp. | reverse complement strand
CATGGTGTGCGCGGCAGGGGCATGGTTGGGGATCGCCATGGGCTGAACACCTCTTTTTGTGCTGTTGTGGACATGCAACGGTGGACGAAACCGGCATCTGCGAACTTAACAATTCATAAGACGGATGGTTGCATGATGATGGTGCAACGCACCAAATGCGACGAACCGCGTTGGCGCGATCCTATTTCTACGTTGACGGAAGAGATGACGCCGCTACAGACGGGGTGGGGACGGCATTCGGGCCGGCCCTTCCGTTTGCCTTTCTTGGAGCAGCACATATGAAGAAGCTCAGCTTCGTCGTCGCCGCCGGCCTGATGTCTCTGGCCGCCTGCACGAACAATACTCCGGCCGAAAACAGCGCCGAGAACGTCGCCGAGTCCTTGGACAACGCCGCCGACAATCTCGAAGCTTCGGCTGACAACGCGACGAACGAGTCGACTGAAGCCGCTCTCGAGAACGCTGCCGACAACATGCACTCGGCCGCCGACAACGTCCAGGAAGCTGTGGATAACGGCGCCGTGGCCGCGAACGCTTCCAACGCGATGTGATCGCGCTCGCTTCGGTCCCTGGATCGGAGCGATCGGACAAAAGGCGGGCGGTCCGGATCGGACCCCCGCCTTTTTCTTTGCCCGGCGGATATTCCCGGGACTAGAGCGGCACGATGACCCACCCTGCCCCGCTCGCCTTCTTCAACAGCCTGACCCGCGACATCGCGCCGTTCACGCCGATCGATCCTGATCTGGTCCGGATCTACAGTTGCGGGCCGACCGTCTATAACTTCGCGCATCTCGGCAATCTGCGCGCCTATGTCTTCACCGATACGCTCCGCCGCACGCTCAACTGGAAGGGCTATGCGGTGAATCACGTCGTCAACATCACCGATGTCGGCCACCTGACATCCGATGCGGATGCCGGCGACGACAAGATGGAGGCTGCAGCCAGCGCCGCGGGCCGGGATATCTGGGACATCGCCGCCTTCTATACCGCGGCGTTCAAGGCGGATCTCGGCGCGCTCGGCATCCTGTCGCCGACGCTGTGGAGCGTCGCGACCGATCATGTTCAGGACATGATCGCCTTTGCCCGCACGATCGAGGATCATGGCGCCGCCTACCGGATCGCGGGCGGCCTGTATTTCGATACGACGCGCGTGCCCGACTATGGCCTCCTCGCCGGGGCGCGGCCCGACGAGACGATCGGCCGAATCGATGCGGTCGCGGGCAAGCGCAATCCGGCGGACTTCGCCTTGTGGCGCGCCTCCCCCGTCGGCGAACGCCGCCAGATGGAATGGCTGTCCCCCTGGGGCCCCGGGGCGCCCGGCTGGCACCTGGAATGTTCGGTGATGAGCCTGAAATATCTCGGCAAACAATTCGACATTCATACCGGCGGTATCGACCACCGCGAAATCCATCACGTCAACGAGATCGCGCAGAACCAGGCCTTCACCTGCTCGGCCGAAACCGGTGCGAACCTCTGGATGCACAATAATTTCCTGGTCGATCGCGGCGGCAAGATGTCGAAGTCGAAAGGGGACTTTGCAACCCTCGCCTCGCTGGTGGATCGCGGGGTGCCGCCGCTCGCCTATCGCCTGCTCTGCCTCGCGTCGCATTACCGGTCCGAACTGGAATTCTCGCCCGACAGCCTGGGCGCGGCGCTGACGCGGTTGAAGCGGATCGTCGCCGGCGTGACCCTGCTGCGCGATCAGGCGGGTGCGGCGGACTGGATCCGCGCGGTTGCGGAGGCGGGCGACAGCCGCGGCGCGGCCACCCGGTACCAGCGCGACCTGATCGAAGTCGGGTTGTCCGCGCCCGCCCGCGCGCTGCTCGCCCGGTTCGATGCGGCGGTCGCCGCCGACCTGATGACGCCGCAGGCGCTGCCGGTGCTGGAGGACGCGATCGCCGCCAAGGTCATCCCGGCGCAGGAACGGCTGCGCCTGGTCGCCAGCATGGATCTGGTACTCGGCCTCGGGTTGCTCACGCTCGATCGCCGGGCGCTTTCCCTGCGCCCTGCGGACGCGGCGCTGGACGACGCCGCCGTCGAAACGCTGCTCGCGGAGCGCACGGCCGCGCGGGCCGCGCGCGACTTTGCGGCCTCCGACGCGATCCGGGATCAGCTGGCGTCGGCCGGGGTCGAGGTGATGGACGGCGATCCCGCGCGCTGGGAATGGCGCGCGCGGCTGACGGAGTGATCATGCGATCAGCCTGATCGCCCGGCTCCGGTTGCGTTTCGGTGGCCGCTCCGCCAAGGAAATTGCGACAGATTAGGAATGGTAGATGGCAAGCACCTGGACGCCCGATAGCTGGAAGCACGCAGAAGCCCGGCAACTTCCGACCTATCCCGATGCCGCGGCGCTGGCGGTGGCGGAGGCGGAACTCGGCCATTATCCACCGCTGGTCTTCGCGGGCGAGGCGCGCGATCTGACCGCGTCGCTGGCGCAGGTCGCGGCCGGCAAGGCGTTCCTGTTGCAGGGTGGCGATTGCGCGGAAAGCTTTGCCGAATTCCACCCCAACTATATCCGCGACACCTTCCGCGTCATTCTGCAGATGGCGGTCGTGCTCACCTACGCGTCGAAGATGCCGATCGTGAAGCTCGGCCGCATGGCAGGCCAGTTCGCCAAGCCGCGCTCGTCGGACCTGGAGGAGATTGGCGGCGTTTCGCTGCCCAGCTACCGCGGCGACATCATCAACGACATCGGGTTCGATCCCGCCGCGCGCGCACCCGATCCGCAGCGGATGATCCGCGCCTACAGCCAGTCGGCCGCGACGCTCAACCTGCTGCGCGCGTTCAGCCAGGGCGGCTATGCCAATCTGCATCAGGTCCATGCCTGGACGCTGGATTTCATGGGCCGCAGTCCTTGGTCCGCGCAATATCAGGACGTCGCCGACCGGATCGGCGAAGCGCTCGATTTCATGGCGGCATGCGGGATCAACCCGGAAACCGTGCCGCAGCTGAAGGGAACGCAGTTCTTCACCAGCCACGAAGCGCTGCTGCTGCCCTACGAACAGGCACTGACCCGGCAGGACAGCCTGACCGGCGACTGGTACGGCCTGTCCGCGCATTTCCTGTGGATCGGCGATCGCACCCGGTTCGAAGGGTCGGCGCATGTCGAATATCTGCGCGGCATCCATAATCCGATCGGCGTGAAATGCGGGCCCAGCCTCGATCCCGATGCATTGCTGCGGATGCTCGACACGCTCGATCCGGCGCGCGTGCCGGGACGGATCACGCTCATCACCCGCTATGGTCATGACAAGATCGAAAAGCATCTGCCGCAACTGGTCCGCGCGATCCAGCGCGAAGGCCGGCCGGTGGTGTGGTCGTGCGACCCGATGCACGGCAATGTCGTCAAGGCCGCCAGCGGCTACAAGACGCGGCCGTTCGATCGTATCCTGGCCGAGGTCCGCGGCTTCTTCGCGGTGCACCGCGCCGAAGGAACGCATGGCGGCGGCATCCATGCCGAAATGACCGGACAGAACGTCACCGAATGCACCGGCGGCGCGATCGACGTCACCGAACAGAGCCTGGGCGACCGCTACCACACGCATTGCGACCCGCGCCTGAACGCCGGCCAGTCGATCGAACTGGCGTTCCTGCTGGCCGAAATGCTCAACGACGAAATGCGGATCCGCGAACGCGAAGCCGCGTGAGCCCTGACGCCGGACTTGACGGGAGCAGCCGGTCTTCATATTGACACCGCTCCCGCAAGGGCCCCTTCGTCTAGCGGTTAGGACGTCGCCCTCTCACGGCGAAAGCACGAGTTCGATTCTCGTAGGGGTCACCAGGTCGCTGCCCATCCTTTTTCGATGACGCGCCGTGCCTTGATGGGGAGGATGCCATGACCAAGTTTTCGCCCGATCGCGAACTGACGCTGACCCGCTGGATCGATGCGCCGCGCGGGGCGGTGTATCGGTGCTGGACCGAGGCGGCGCTCCTCAAACAGTGGTTCGTGCCGCAGCCGTGGACGGTGCCCGAAGCGGAGGTGGATGTGCGGCCGGGCGGGACCAGCCGGATACTGATGCGCGGCCCTGACGGGACCGAAAATCTCACCATCGGCGTGTATCTGGAGGTGGTGCCGGACGAGCGGCTGGTGTTCACCGATGCGTTCGACGCCGCCTGGGCGCCGAAGTCGGGGCAGCCTTTCATGCTCGGCATCATCACCTTGTCCGACGAGAATGGCGGCACCCGCTATACCGCACAGGTCCGGCATTGGACGGTCGAGGCGACGCAGCAGCATGCGGCGATGGGGTTCGATGCCGGATGGGGCCAATGCGCGGACCAGCTCGCCGCGCTGGCGCGGACCCTGTAGCGCCGGCAACCGTTCCGGCTAGAAGGCCGTCCGGCGACCATAAGGAAAGAGCGTCATGGACAGGAACAGCCACGATGGCGTGCGGGCGCGTGGTGCCATCCGTTCGGGTGCGCGGCGTTTCATGCAAGGCGAGGCATCCGGGGGTATCCTCCTGCTGCTGTCGGCCGTATTCGCGCTGATCGTCGCCAATTCGCCCTGGTCGGACCGCTATTTCGCGGCGCTGCACGCGCATCTCGGTGAACTGAGCCTGCTGCACTGGATCAATGACGGCCTGATGGCGCTGTTCTTCCTGCTGATCGGGCTGGAGGTGAAGCGCGAACTCGTATCCGGCCACCTGTCGTCCTGGAGCCGGCGCCTGCTGCCCGGCGCGGCGGCGGTCGCGGGGATGACGATGCCCGCGCTGGTCTATGTCGCATTCAACTGGAACAACCCGGCCGATCTGCGCGGATGGGCGATCCCGGCCGCCACCGACATCGCATTCGCGCTCGGTATCCTCGCGCTGCTGGGGTCGCGCGTACCGGTTTCGTTGAAGATCCTGCTGACCGCGATCGCGGTGATCGACGATCTGCTCGCGATCGTGGTGATCGCCCTGTTCTACACCGGGGAGATCGCGCTCGCCCCGCTCGGGCTGGCGATGGCCGGGTTGACCATCCTCATCGGTCTGAACAAGGCGGGCGTGCGGGCGCTGGCCCCCTATCTGCTGATCGGGATCGGCATCTGGTACGGCGTGCTGCTGTCCGGCGTTCATGCGACGCTCGCCGGCGTGGCGGTGGCGCTCACCATCCCGCTGCGCGCGCGGGGCGGCGGGCGGGATCCGCATCCGCCGCTCGAACGGCTGGAACATGGCATCCATCCCTGGATCACGTTCCTGATCGTTCCGATCTTCGGGTTCGCCAATGCCGGTGTTGCCTTTGGCGGGATGACGGCCGCGGATGTCCTGTCGCCGCTGCCGATCGGCATCGCGCTCGGGCTGTTCCTGGGAAAACAGGTCGGGATATTCGGCACGATCTTCGCCCTGGTGCGCCTGGACGTGGTCGACGTGCCGGCGCACGCCACCTGGCGACAGGTTTACGGGATGGCGACGCTGTGTGGCATCGGCTTCACGATGAGCCTGTTCATCGGCGGTCTCGCCTTTCGCGACGCCGATCACGCGGTAGACGCGGTAAAGCTCGGCGTGTTCGCCGGCTCCGTGCTCGCCGGTGTGGCTGGCTGGATCCTGCTGTACGGCGCGCCGTCCGAAGGCGAGGTCCAGACGCGCTAGGTCCGCACCACCGGGACGACTTCGAACCGGTAATGCTCCCAACCACGCGACCGGGCCGCATCCGCTGCCGCCGCTTGCTTGCGACGGGCCTCGGCCAACGACCGGGTGTGGCCCCAGAACACCTCCGTTCCGCCGCCCGGCAAGGTTGCGACGATTCGCCAATAATGGGTGAAGTCCGTCGTCGTCGGCCCGATCGTCTTCACATAGCCATCGGGCAAGGTGGCCGTCAGATACTGCTTCTTCTTCGCCATGATCCCGTCCGGATGCCCTGCGAAAGCCGATCGCGCAACCAGCCGCCGCGCGGTCGACCGTAGCGGAATGCGATCATGCCGACACGCGCCCCATATCGCCGGCGCTTGGAAATCGATCGATCACCGGTAAAGGATATCGGCACGCGATCGGCAGAGACGAGGCACTGATGACCCACAACCCGATGATCCGCCGCCGGACCCTGATCGGCGGCGCGGCCTTGCTGGTCTCCGGTCATGGCACCGGCGCGGTTCCAACAGGGGGACCGCTCCGCCTGGTCGCCGGCACCTATGATGCGGAGGGAGGCGGCGGTCTGTACCCGGTTACGCTGGGACCCGCCGACCGCTGGTCCGTCGGCACGCCCGATCCGGCGGTCCGCAACGCGTCTTTCGGCGTGCGGTCGGCCCGCTTCGGCACGCGCTACTTCCTGAACGAAGGCCCGAATGGCCAGCTCGGCGCCTGGCGCACCGGTTCCGGCCGGATGCCAATCGGCAGCGTGACGACCGGCGGCGCCGATCCTTGCCACGCCGCGCTGGATCCGGCGCAGACCTGCCTTGCCGTCGCCAATTACAGCAGCGGCAGCGTCGCGTTCTACCGGCTCGATCCACGAACCGGCGCCCCCATCGCGCCGCCGCTGATCCGTGCCAACCGGGGTCATGGCCCCAACCCCGCGCGTCAGCAGGGGCCGCATGCCCATTGGGTCGGCTTCTCACCCGATCGCCGCTGGCTGCACAGCGTCGATCTGGGCACCGACGCGGTCCTGTCCTACCCCTTCGATTCGCGCGGGCGGACGATCGGCCCGCCCGATGTCGCCTACCAGGCGCCGGCCGGGTCGGGGCCGCGCCATCTGGCCTTCCATCCGCACCGGCCGCGCGCCTATCTGGTCAGCGAACTGGGTAACAGCCTGACGGTGCTGGAACCCGCCGGTGCCGGACGGTTTCGGGCGGTGCAGACGCTCTCCACCCTGCCGCCCGGTTTCCACGGCGACAGCTCGGCCGCGCATCTGGCGCTCAACCGCGCAGGCACCCGCCTCTATGTCTCCAATCGCGGGCATGACAGCGTGGGTGTGTTCGCCATCGACGCCGCCGGCGGGCTTGCGCGGATCCAGCATGTCGCGACCGGCGGATCCTGGCCGCGATTTTTCCTGCTGTGCGAAGCGGAGGCCCGGCTGGTGGTCGCCAACGAGCGGGCGGGCACGCTGGTGCCGTTCGCGCTTGCCGCCGACGGCCGGCTGACCCGCACCGGCGCCTTTGCCAGCGTTCCGGGCGTCGTGTTCCTGGACCGCGCCTAGACCGATCCCGGACGCAGCCCCAGCCAGCGCCAACATCGCGGCAGCCGACGCAGCAGAAGGCGCTCGACCAGAAGCACGGCGAGCATCGACAGCCCCAGCAACGGCAGGACCATGCCCAGCACCGCGAGCACCGCGACAAAGCCCGCGG
>NZ_DASVTO010000067.1:0-20632 GCF_036387535.1 Sphingomonas sp. | reverse complement strand
ATGGGCAACCCGCTTCCGCCGCCTCGTCAAAGACTACGAGCGCTATGCCGAAACACTCGCGGGACTTCACGTCGTCGCCTTCGCCTGCCTCATGATGAAACAGGCCGTTGCTATCGCCGCAGGTTCATAACAACCTCTAGGTACGGGAGCGCTGCGCTTCCAGACGGCACCATTCACGCCCCCAGGCACCAGGAGGTAACCCTATGCAGCCCGGAACGCCGGATGAGGAGTGGCGGGAAGATTGTGCGCCGCGCCGCGTGCTGGAGCTGTTCGCGACCAAGTGGACCAGCATGGTGCTCCACACGCTCCATGTCCGCCACGACGGGGTCGCGCGCACCGGCGTGCTCCACCGCAGCCTGCCCGGCATTTCAAAGAAGATGCTGATCCAGACGGTACGTGACATGGAGGCGAGCGGGCTGCTGAGCCGGCATGTCCAGAGCACGATGCCGCCGATGGTCGAGTACCGCCTGACCGATTTGGGGCGGCGCTTCGTGGAGCCGGTGGAGTTGCTCTATGGCTGGGGCCGGGACAATCCGGATGCGCTGGATCGTCTCGTACCGCGCCCAAGCTCACGCCGCGGGTAGCAAAACCGGGATTGCCCTGATGAATGATCGGCCTGAATCCGGGAGCGGACACCGCGCGGCGGCGGTCCGGGCGTGAGTGCTTTCGGTCGTGCGCCGTCCGGCCTCCCGGCGACAAATACGCGATTGATGGCTGATGCGGATGATGACGTTGCCACATGGCTCATGGTGTGTTTTATTGGCACATAGATGCCGAATGCAGCACTTTAATCGACGATGATTTCCCTGCAAGAGAGCGTCGGACTGGATTGATGATGTCCTATCGAATATCGGGAAAGGCAGATGTTATGCGCTTTAAGATGACTGGAATCTTTGCAAGTGCGCTTTCGTTCCTGCTGACAACAACCCCGGTGTTGGCGCAGACATCGTCGGTCACCCCAACGGTCGCTCAGTTTCTGAATGCGTCCAATGCCCAATATATTCTCGGCGGGGTGCCGGAGGGATTCAAGCCATTCCTGGTGGACGGCAGGCAGCTGAAACTGCGGGATGTGATCACGGGAGCGGTTGCCGCGACATGGATTACGCCGAGAAATCAGCTCGTCATCGCCTATCAGGGAACGACGGGTGGCGAAAACCTGATCACCCATCCGTCGGCCCTCATCAGCCAGGCCCTTACCGATGCTCAAGTCACGCTGGCGTTGGTCGACGTCGCCGCGCCGGCTCTCGTCTCGTCGCTGACATTTGCGAAGCGGGTCGTGGCTGCAGGAAAGGCCCAGGGCTATGCCGCCAGCAATATCTTTGTGACCGGCCACTCCTTGGGCGGGATCGAGGCGGAATATGTGTCGTCGCAGATCGGCTTGGGCGGGATCGGCTTCGAGTCGACAGGTCTCGGTCTGATCGCTGCCATGGGCAACACGCAAAACCGGGGTAGCAACTTCGTCAACGTCGTCACGTGGGGGGACACGATCGGCAATATCAGTAGCGACATACCGGGTAATCTGTTGGGGTATAAAGCCGGCAGCAGCGGCATTTTCCCGCATTATGGCGGGATCGTCATGATCGGCGATCAGAAGGATCAGGACACGCTGAACGCGCTGACCCTCATCCCCAACTTCATCAAATATCATCTTCCCGGTGTGCAGGCCCATGACCTTGGGATTCAGTTGAACCCCTATTCCGCCATTGTGGACAATGCAGGCGATATGACCGGTACGGTCTATAGCGTCGGCAACGCCACGATCCCGGAACTTGTGGCGGATGCGAAGAGGACCGGCCGCTATTATCCCAGATAAGCCGATCGGGTCACGCCTGCGATCTTGAAAATCCCGCTGCAAAGGAATGCGGCGGGATGTACCGCGGAGGTGGCATGCGCCGTGACGCAACGGCGTCACGCACACGCACATCCCGATATCGAAGCGGCGACCGCGTGCCGAGTGTGCCGCCGTCGATCCTTGCGATCAGTGCAGGGCGGCGATCGCGCGTTCGACGGAGGCAAGGCCTTCGGCGCTGGCGACGGCGAGGTCGATCGGGCGGCCGCCGAGATCGGCATCGGCGGTGTTGAGAAAGGTGACGACGCGACCGGAGTCGCGCAATGCCTCGAACGCGAGGCGCGTGACCCGGCCCTGGCGGTCGGCTTCCTCCGCCGAAAGCCGGGGGCCGTCAAAGCGCTTGCGGAACGGGCGGTTCAAAGCCCGATCGCCGGGCGCGCGGCCTTTTCGATCGCCAGCGTGTCGCGCATCGCTTCGCCCTGCGCGATCCGGCCGGCCATTGTTAGCCAGGCCGCTTCCGAACGGCGGCAGCGGTCACGGACGTTGTCGAGCGTCGCGGCTTCGGCGTCGCGTGCGCTTTCGGCGGCACGGGCCATGTAGAATTCGCTGGTCACCGACATGATGGATCTCCTCGATCGAAGCGGATGGGAAGGCGGTGGTCGGTCCCGCATCTGCGCCACGATGCCGTGACATGCGGCGCGGCAGGTCGCGCAAACCGGATGACGACGCACCGGGCGCGGAAGGGCGGGGCGGCAGGGCGCGGTCGCCGCAAGACGGTCGGTGGCTGAAGATCGGGACGTCGGAGCACGCGGCGTCGGAGCACGCAGGATCGCGACGGGAGCGTCCGTGCGCCGGCCGGAGCAGGCGCGATCCGCCCGTGCGGATGGCGGTGCTTTATCGATGTCCCCGGCCGGGATGTGTCGCCATCGGCGCCGGGGACAGAGATGATCAGGCCAGAGAGTGTCATCGACGCCTCCCTGGCCATAATCGGATCAGGCAGACTGGAGGTTGACGGCGGACTGCTTGCCGCGCCGGTCGGTTTCCAGTTCGTAGCTGACCCGCTGGTCCTTGTTGAGCGTCGGCATGCCGGCGCGCTCGACCGCGGTAATGTGGACGAAGCTGTCGCCCGAACCGTCTTCGGCGGCGATGAAGCCATAGCCCTTGTCGGAATTGAAGAATTTGACGGTGCCGATCGGCATGAGATGTTTCCTTTCAAAGAAACGAGGAAGCCCCGAACACTGCGTCCGGCGCGCCAGGAAGCAAGAAAAGGAAAACTCCGCCCGAGGGCATCAAATTCCGTCGCAGGCGACGTGTGCAAAATTGCTATAGACCAACGGCATCGGAATATCAATCGAACCCGGTTTTTCGTACCGAAAGCGCGAGCAGATCGTCGGCGATCCGATCGTAGAACCGGCCGATCCGACGAAGATCGGCGATCGACACGTCGAGCCGATCGCCGATCGCGAACCGGGCCGGCGGCAGCACCGCGGTGGCGGCATCGGGATGGGCCCAGCCATGCGTCGGCGCAGAATGCGGGCCGGCATGGCGGACGATGCCGGCGGTGTGGAACAGGCAGGCGCGCGACCGCCCGATCGCACGGAGCGCCGCGTCATCCGGGCTGGCGAGCGCGAGGGTCGTGCGCAGCGCGGTGAGCTTGCGCGCGGTATTGCGCTGGCTCCGAAGCGTGCGGCGATCCGCCGCGTCGACGACCAGACCGTCGGCCACCGCGTCGATCAGGATGCTGAGGAAGCGATCGATTTCGCGCAGGCCGTTGCCGATCACCTTGCTGTTGCCGGTGGCGGCGCGGGTGGTACCGCGCCCGGGCGGCGATTGCAGGCCGGCCGCGATGAAATCGGTGCCGCGACGGAGCGTGGCGGCGGCTTGCGCCAGATCGGAGAGGGAGGACGCGATCGCACATTCCAGCATTGGGGAAACCATGGCCGCCATGGACGAAGCCGGCGGGCCGGTCCATCCCGGCGGGATCGTTTCGGAACCGCGCCAAGCCCGCGGCGGTTGATCCAGAGACCGCATCCGCAATCGATCCAGGAGCCACGCGATGGCAGACGACACAGCGACCCCGACCGCCGACACCGCGACGACGACCAAGCCCAGGACCCCCGCCAAGGCGCGTGCGAAAACACCGAAATCGACCACTGCCAAGTCGACCCCCGCCAAGTCGACCTCCGCAAAGCCGCGCAAGCCCAAGGCCGCCCCCGAGAAGCCGAAGGCGACCAAGCCGGCGAAGACCGCCGCCGCGCAGACACCGCGCCCGCACCCAAAGCCAGCCGCGCCTACAACCGCGGCGGACCGGGTCCGCGCGGCGGCGGGTAGCGCGGCCCGCGCCGCCACGACACCGCGCGGCAAGGCGATCGGCGCGGCGGCCGCCGCGATCGGCCTGATCGCCGGCGTTGTGGCGGCGGTCGGCACGAAGCGCATCGCCAAGGGGGCGTCGAGCGCCGCGGACGCCACCAAGGCGCGGCTGTCCGACATGGCGGACTCAGACGCTGACGTTGACGCGGAATGAGGTGCCGGCTGTCCCGTATCGGGACGGCCCTTAACTGCGAATCGGGCGCGACGAACCGGTTAGGAAAGCGTTAAGCCGTGACAATGATCGTTCACGGCACCCAATCCCTATCCGCAATAGTTGCACGGGAGCATCGGCCGAACGCCGGCGCCGGTGCTGATCTGCGGTTCTTCCTGACCGCCTACGCCGGCGGGCTGGCCTTTTTCCTGGCGATGCTGCTGTAGCCTATTCGGCAGGTGCGCAGCCGCGATCGACACAGGCGCGGTGAAGGCGGAGTGCAAGATAAGCGGCGCCAAGGCTCATGATCGCCACCAGCAGGAGGGTGCCGGCGACCGAGACGCCGACATGCACGAGCCCCGCGAGGATGAGCGTGGAAAACACCATCGCGCCGGAATTGACGATGTTGTTCGCGGCCACGGTCCGCGCGGTCTGTGCCTTCGGGACACTGGTCGTCAGGAAGGCGTAGAGCGGGACGACGAACATGCCGCCGGCCACCGCGACGCCGAACAGATCGAACAGCACGCGATCGGCATGGGCAAGCCGGACGAAGGCGCGGAGCGGGAGCAGCGTGCCATCGGACGGCGGCCAGTGCGCGACGGTCCAGTAGAGATCGCAGACGAACAGCCCCATCAGGATCGCGGCGGCGGGCGCGAACCGGGCGGACACCGCGCCTTTCAACAGGCGATTGATGATGATCGAGCCGACCGCGACCCCGATCGAGAAGATCGACAGGAACAGCGTGGCGACCGACTGGTTCGCGGACAGCGCGTTCTTGACCAGCGGCGGAAACTGCGCGGCCAGGATCGCGCCCTGCGCCCAGAAGAAGCTGATCGCGGCGATCGCCAGGAACAGATGGCGGATGTGCATGGTGTCGCGCACCAGCCGGATCGAGGCGCGGACGACATGGAAATCGATGCTGCTGTCGGGATGTTCGGACGGCGCCGGTGGCACCTGGTGACCGACGATCCGCCCGATCACCGCGACCGCCAGCACCAGCACCGCGGCGACCGACGCCGGCACGATGCCGCCGACGATCGTCCCGAGCAGGATCGCGCCATAGGTGCCGGCCTCCACCAGGCCGGTACCGCCCAGCACTTCGTCCCCATGCAGGTGTTGCGGGAGGATCGCATATTTGATCGGGCCGAAGAAGGTGGAATGCACCCCCATCGCGAACAGTGCCGTCAGCATCAGCAGGATGTTGCCGAGCATCAGGCCCGCCGCGCCGAATACCATGATCGCGATTTCCGCCGATTTCACCAGCCGGACGATCCGCGCCTTGTCGCGCCCGTCCGCCAGTTGCCCGGACAGTGCGGACAGCAGGAAGAAGGGCAGGATGAACAGACCGCCCGCCACGGCGGAAAACGACGCTTCCTGCGCCGGATCGCGCAGGATTTCGAACGTGACCAGCATGATCATCGCGGTGCGGAACAGGTTGTCGTTGAACGCACCCAGAAATTGGGTGACGAACAGCGGCAGGAACCGGCGTTTGGCCAGGAGCCGGAAGGATGGTGTCATGCGGAAGGTTGGAATCGCGTCGTTCCTGGGAAGGCACGTCATAGACCATCCGGGGTGCGGGTGCCAAACCGGATGGCCGTCATGACCGCGATCATCGACGATCCGATCGAAATCCGGACGCCAAGGTTGCGATTGCGCCCGCATGTGGCGGAGGATCTGGCCGCGCGCTGGGCATTGGGGATGATGCCGGAATTCTATCGCTACACCAGCGGTCAGGCGGCGACCGAAGAGGATAGCTGGCACCGTGTGCTGCGCTACATCGGCCATTGGACAAGCTTCGGCTATGGATTCTTCGCGGTGCTGGACGCCACGACCGGGCGGTTCCTGGGCGAGGCGGGGGCAATGGATTTCCGGCGCGGGATCGGCGACGGGTTCGGGCGCCGGCCGGAGATGGGATGGGGATTCCACCCCGATGTCCATGGCACCGGCGTTGCCGGGGAGGCGATCCGCGCGGTGCTGGCCTGGATGGACGCCGGCGCCGGGCAAGCGGGAACGGTGTGCATGATCAACCCGGAGAATGTGGCGTCCGTGCGGCTGGCGGAGCGGCTGGGATACCGACCGACCGGCGAGGCCGTGTATCATGATCGCCCGGTATCGACCTTTGCACGCGCGGCGGGTGCAACTTTCGTCGCAGCGCCCGGTTGAGCGCGCATGGGGCGCGACACGAACAAGGCACAGGCGCCGGATGGCCATCGCGCACGGGCGAAGCGGGCCACGTCCGGACGCACCGCGATCGAGAAAGCAGATGCACAGGCCGCAGCGGCGCTGGCGCCGGCGGCGGACATGCCGGCCGTCCGCGCAGTGAGCGCGGCCACCGATGTTGCGGACCAGCCGCCGCTGGTCGCGCTGTCGGCTGCGGTCGCGCTGACCGGATTGGCGACGCGGAACGCGCGGCTGGCGCGGGCGGGCGCCCGGATGCTGGCGGCGCATGCGCTGGCGACCTGGGCCAAGGGCGTCCTGAAAGACCATATCGACCGGTCGCGTCCGCGCGTTCTGATCCACCGCGGGCACTATGCGATGCGCGCCGGGGACAGCGACGACAGCGATCTGCGCTCGTTCCCGTCCGGGCATACGGCGGGCGGCGTGGCGGTGGTGCGTGCGCTGGCCCGCGAATATCCGGCGGCCGGCGTGCCCGCCGGAACCGCGATGAGCGCGATCGCCAGCGGCCTGATATCCAAACAGGCGCATTATCCGACCGACGTGGCGGCCGGCGCGGCGATCGGCTGGCTGGCGGAAGCGGTGGTGGATTTCGCATGGACCCGCTTGCGACGCCTCCCCAACCGTGTCGTGACGCGCTAGAAGCGGCGCGATGCTGAGCCTGCCGAACATCCTGACCCTGTCGCGCATCTTTGCGATGCCGATCCTGGTGTTCCTGCTGTGGAACCCCGGCCGGTTCGACTATGCGCTGGCGTTCGGGCTGTACTGCCTGATGGGGATCACCGATTATTTCGACGGCTATCTGGCGCGCGCGCAGGGGACGGTGTCGAAGCTGGGCGTGTTCCTGGACCCGATCGCGGACAAGATCATGGTGGCGGCAGTGATCGTCATGCTGATCTTCACGCGCGATATCCGCAGCTGGCACGTGATTGCGGCGCTGGTGATCCTGCTGCGCGAGATCGCGGTATCGGGGCTGCGCGAATTTCTGGCAGAACTGCGCGTGTCGGTGCCGGTGTCGAAACTGGCGAAGTGGAAGACGACGTTCCAGCTGGTGTCGCTGGGCGCCATCATTCTGGCGGGTGCAGTGCCGGATCAGGGCTGGATCCTGGCGGTGGGTCTGTTCAGCCTGTGGGCGGCGGCGGTGCTGACGGTGCTGACGGGGTGGGATTATCTCCGCGTCGGCCTGAAGCACATGGACTGAGCGATGGCGGTCGAGATGCTGTATTTCGCCTGGGTGCGCGAGCGGATCGGGACGGGCGCGGAACGGGTGGATCCACCGGCCGAGGTCACGACCGTAGCCGAGCTGGTCGCCTGGCTGGCGACGCGGTCGGCGGGGCATGCCGCGGCGTTCGCCGATCGGGACAGGGTCCGTGCAGCGATCGACGACCAGTTCGTGGGGCCGGACGCCGCCATCGCCGGCGCGCGCGAAATTGCGCTGTTCCCGCCGGTCACGGGAGGGAGCGGCGTGTCGGCCGCCAGCGTGATCCGACGGTGACCCCGGCCTTGGCCCCTACCGTCACGGTGCGCGTGCAGGCGGAGGATTTCGATCCGGGCGCCGAACTGGTCCTGCTGGAACAGCTGGGCGGTGGCGGCGTGGCGAGCTTTACCGGGATCGTGCGCGGTGGCGACGGGCTGGCGGCGCTAATGCTGGAACATCATCCCGGCATGACGGCGAAGGCGATGCGGGCGATCGCGGACACCGCGCTGGCGCGTTGGCCTCTGCTGGGCCTGACACTGATCCACCGGCATGGCACGCTTGTGCCGGGGGCGCGGATCGTGTTCGTGGGAACGGCATCGCCGCACCGCGCGGCCGCGCTGGAGGCGACGATGTTCCTGATCGACTGGTTGAAAACCCGCGCGCCATTCTGGAAACAGGAACTTCATGCCGATGGCCGGACGGCATGGGTCGCGGCGCGGACCGAGGATGATGACGCGGCGAAACGTTGGGATGGCGTGGATGGATGACCTGGAAGAGTTGCTGGCGCGGGTCGGGCGGCAGGACCGTGCTGCCTTCGCTTTGTTGTACCAGCGGACGTCCGCGAAACTGAACGGCATCGTGCGGCGTATCTTGCCCGAGATGACCCTAGCCGACGATGTCATGCAGGACGTTTATGTCCGTATCTGGCGCAGTGCCGCCGGCTATGAACCGTCGCGCGGGCGGCCGGTGACGTGGCTGGCCGCGATCGCCCGCAATCTGGCGATCGACATGCGCCGGCGCGAATCGTCGCGCGGGCTGGGCCGGCAGGTGGAGTATCTGCCCGATCTCGCCGGTGCGGCGCTGGGGATCGATGCCGAATCGGGGCTGGCGCTCCGCCGCTGCCTCGATACGCTGGACACGGTGCAGCGTTCGATGATCGTATCCGCCTATTGCGAGGGGCTGAGCCGCGAGGAACTGGCGGAACGGCATGCGCGTCCGGTGGGGACAGTGAAGTCTTGGTTGCATCGCGGGCTCGCGGCGCTGAAAGCGTGTCTTGGCGATGACTGACGACATGGACATGACCGCAGCCGAATATGTGCTGGGCACGCTCGATCCCGAGGAGCGGCGCGCGTTCGAGCATGTTCTGGTCGACGATCCGCGTGCGGTGGCGGCGGTCGCGATCTGGCGCCAGCGGTTCGCCGTTCTGGACGCGACCGCGGCGGAGGTGACGCCGTCGGTCGATCTGTGGCACCGGATCGAGGCGGCGGCCGGCCTGCGCGCCGCGAACGACAACCGCGTGGCACGGGGCTGGCGGTCGCTGGCGGTCGCGGCGGCGTTGATCGCGGCCGTCAGTTCCAGCCTGGCGGTGGTCGGCTGGCGGCGGCCCGCCGGCGCCGCGCCGATGGATGCGGTGGCGGCGTTGACGCCGGAAGGCACGACGCCGGCCCTGCTGGTCGGATGGCATGGCGATAGCGGCCGGTACGAGATCCGGCCGTTGGCATTGCCGATCGATGCCGCGCATTCGCGGCAATTGTGGCTGATCGTCGAAGGCGGCGGACCACGGTCGATGGGGCTGGTGGATACCAGCGCGCGCTGGATCGACGGAAGCGCGCTTCAGCCCGGACAGGCCGCAACGATCGCGGTGTCGATCGAGCCGATCGGCGGATCGCCGACCGGCGCGCCGACCGGGCCGGTGGTGTTGTCGGGCAAGCTGACGCGGATGCCGTCGACGATCTAGCGCCGGGCGGGGGGCGACCCCCGCCTTTACGCTCGCTTTACGTGAATATCGCCTAATCCACCACGCGCGTTGATGCCGCCAGGATGCAGGGGACGGGTCTGATCCAGAACAGGCCAGCGTCCTCATGTCCTTCGATCTTCTTCTTGGCAGCGCCGTCGCCGTGATCGCGCTCATCTACCTGCTCGCTGTGCTTGCACAGCCCGAGCGATACTGAGGAGGGCGGCGATGACGCTTTCCGGTTGGAGCATGATCCTCCTCTTCACCCTGCTGATCGTCGCGCTGGCCAAGCCAGCGGGGGCGTGGATGCATGCGCTGTATGCGCGCGAGACCTTGCCGCTAGGCTTTGTCGAGCGCGGTTTCTACCGGCTGGCCGGGATCGACCCGCGGACGGAGCAGAGCTGGGTCGGCTATGCCGCATCGTTGATGCTGTTCAACATCGGCGGCATCGCGCTGCTGTTTGCGCTGCTGAAGCTGCAGGGCGTGTTGCCGATGAATCCGCAAGGGTTCGGGGGCGTGGAGACGCTGCTGGCCTTCAACACGGCGGTCAGCTTCGTCACCAACACCAACTGGCAGAATTATGGCGGTGAAACGACGCTGTCGAACCTGTCGCAGATGGCCGGGCTGACGGTGCAGAACTTCCTGTCGGCCGCGGTCGGCATCGCCGTCGCCTTCGCCTTCATCCGCGGTTTCGCGCGGCGGCAGGCGCAGGGGATCGGCAATTTCTGGGTCGATATCACCCGCGTCACGCTCTACCTGCTGCTGCCGATCTCGATCGTGCTGGCGCTGGCCTATGTCGCGATGGGGGTGCCGCAGACCTTCGGGCCGTCGGTGACCGTCACCACGCTGGAAGGCGCCAATCAGACCATCGCGGTCGGGCCCGTCGCATCGCAGCTGGCGATCAAGATGCTGGGCACCAATGGCGGCGGCTTCTTCAACGCCAATTCTGCGCATCCGTTCGAGAATCCCAGCGCGCTGAGCAATTTGCTGCAGATGCTCACGATCTTCGTACTGGGCGCGGGCCTGACGCTGACGTTCGGCAAGGCGGTCGGCAATGTCCGCCAGGGATGGGCGATCCTCGCCGCGATGCTGCTGCTGTTCATCGCGGGCGTCGCGGTGGCCTATAGCGCCGAAGCGGCCGGCAACCCGATCCATCATGCGTTGGGCGTCGCCGGGGGCAATATGGAGGGCAAGGAGGTCCGGTTCGGCGTGGCCGCGACCGCGCTGTTCGCCGTCATTACCACCGCCACATCGTGCGGCGCGGTGATCGGCATGCATGACAGTTTCACCGCGATCGGGGGAATGGTGCCGCTGTTCAACATGCAGCTGGGCGAGCTCGTGATCGGGGGTGTGGGGTCGGGCCTGTATGCGGTGCTGATCTATGCGATCCTGGCGGTGTTCATCGCGGGATTGATGGTGGGCCGGACGCCGGAATATGTCGGCAAGAAGATCGAGGCGCGCGAGATGAAGCTGGCGGTGATCGCCATCGCCATTCCGCCGCTCGCCATCCTGGGCCTGACCGCGGTGGCCTGCGTCACCGACGCCGGGCTGGCCGGTCCGCTGGCCAAGGGCGCGCACGGGTTCAGCGAGATCCTCTATGCCTTTTCCAGCGCCGCCGCGAACAACGGGTCCGCATTTGGCGGCCTGACCGGCAACACGCCCTTCTACAATCTGCTGCTGGCGGCGGCGATGATCGTCGGGCGGTTCGGCGTGATCCTGCCGGTGCTGGCGATCGCGTCCGGGCTGGCGGCCAAGCGGCGCGTGCCGGAAGGGGCGGGATCGTTCCCGACCACCGGCCTGCTGTGGATCGGCCTGCTGGCGGCGATCATCGTGATCGTCGGTGGCCTCACCTTCCTGCCGTCGCTCGCGCTGGGGCCGATTGCGGACCAGGCGCAGGTCGCCGCCGGCACTCTGCTCTGAAAGGGCCGATCATGGCACACCAGAACACATCGCTCTTCACCGGTCCCTTGCTTGTTGCCGCGATGCGGGACGCGGTCCGCAAACTCGATCCACGCACGCTGATCCGCAACCCGGTGATGTTCGTGACCGCGATGGTCGCCAGCCTGTCGACGCTGCTGCTGATCAAGGGGGCGATCACCGGAACCGGCCACCCGCTGTTCGAAGGGCAGCTGGTGTTCTGGCTGTGGCTGACCGTGCTGTTCGGCAATGTCGCGGAGGCGCTGGCGGAGGGGCGCGGCAAGGCCCAGGCGGCATCGCTGCGCGCCACCAAGGCCGAACTGCGCGCGAAGAAGAAGACCGGCGCCGGCGGGCAGTGGGAGATGATCGACGCGACACGGCTGGTGGTCGGCGACGAGGTATTGGTCGAGACGGGCGACCTGATCCCGGCGGACGGCGAGGTCATCGCCGGCGTGGCAAGCGTCAACGAAGCCGCGATCACGGGCGAGAGCGCGCCGGTGATCCGCGAGGGCGGCGGCGACCGGTCCGCCGTGACGGCGGGCACGCGCGTGATCGCCGATTCGATCACCGTGCGGGTGACCGCCGGCGCGGGGCAGGGGTTTCTGGACCGGATGATCGCGCTGGTCGAAGGCGCGCAACGCCAGAAGACGCCGAACGAGATCGCGCTGACGATCCTGCTGGCGGGACTGACGCTGATCTTCCTGATCGCGGTCGGGACATTGCCGGCATTCGCGGCCTATGCGGGCGGCATGCTGGCCGTGCCGGTGCTGGTGGCGCTGTTCGTCACGCTGATCCCGACGACGATTTCCGCATTGTTGTCCGCGATCGGGATTGCGGGAATGGACCGACTGGTGCGGTTCAACGTGCTGGCCAAATCGGGTCGCGCGGTCGAGGCGGCGGGCGATATCGACACGCTGTTGCTGGACAAGACCGGCACGATCACGATCGGCGATCGCCAGGCGACGGCGTTCCTGCCGGTTCCCGGCGTGACGATCGCCGAACTGACCGCGGCCGCACGGCTTGCCAGCCTGTCGGACGAGACGCCCGAGGGCCGGTCGATCGTGGTGCTGGCCGATGCGGATGGCAGTACCGCCGTCGCGGCGCCGGAGGGCGCGGAGGAGATCAAGTTCACGTCGCAGACGCGGGTGTCGGGCCTACAGATCGGGGATCGCGCGTTGATCAAGGGTGCGGTCGATGCCGTACTGAAACGGCTGGGCGATGTTGCCAATGCCGACGCGCTCCGGAAACTGGCCGACGACATCGCGCGCGGTGGGGCGACGCCGCTGGCGGTCGCCGACGGGCAGCGCCTGCTGGGCGTGGTGCAGTTGAAGGACATCGTGAAGGCGGGGATCCGTGAACGCTTCGGCGAACTGCGCCGGATGGGGATCCGCACCGTGATGATCACCGGCGACAACCCGCTGACCGCCGCCAGCATCGCCGCGGAAAGCGGTGTCGACGATTTTCTGGCCGAAGCCACACCGGAGGACAAGCTGGCGCTGATCCGCAAGGAGCAGGAAGGCGGCAAGCTGGTCGCGATGTGCGGCGACGGGACCAACGACGCCCCGGCGCTGGCGCAATCGGACGTTGGGGTGGCGATGAACACCGGCACGCAGGCGGCGCGCGAGGCCGGCAACATGGTCGATCTGGACAGTGACCCGACCAAGCTGATCGAAATCGTGGGCCTCGGCAAGCAGTTGCTGATGACGCGCGGCGCGCTGACGACCTTTTCGATTTCGAACGATGTCGCCAAATATTTCGCCATCCTGCCGGCGATCTTCGTCGCCCTGTATCCGGGGCTGGGCGGGCTGAACGTGATGCGACTGGCCAGCCCGGAAAGCGCCATCCTGTCGGCGATCATCTTCAACGCGCTGATCATTCCCGCGCTGGTGCCGCTGGCGTTGAAGGGCGTGAAATATCGCCCGGCCGCGGCGGGGACGCTGCTGGCGCGCAACCTGGCCGTCTACGGCGTGGGCGGGCTGATCGCGCCATTCGTCGGTATCAAGGCGATCGACCTGATCGTCGCCGGCCTGCACCTCGCCTGATCTCCGGACTCAAGGATCTTCTCATGCTTACCGAAACGCTCCGTGCGCTGCGCCCGACCGTCGTCCTGCTGCTGCTGATCACGCTGGTGACCGGACTGCTATATCCGGCGGTGATCACCGCTATCGCCCAGGTCGCCCTGCCGGCGCAGGCGAATGGCAGCATCGTGACCGACCGTACGGGCAAGCCGATCGGATCGAGCCTGATCGGCCAGGATTTCACCACGCCGGGCTATTTCCACCCGCGCCCGTCGGCGGCGGGCAAGGGATATGATGCGAGCGCGTCAGGCGCGACCAACCTGGCGCCGGGATCGAAGAGCCTGCGCGATGCGATCGCCGAGCGGACCGCCGAAGCACGCGCGGAAGGAATGACGGGCGACCTGCCTGCCGACTTGGTGACCAGCAGCGCGTCCGGCCTCGACCCCGATATCAGCCCGGCGACCGCGCTGCTGCAGGCACCGCGGGTTGCGCGGGCACGGGGGATCGATGACGCGCAGGTCAGGGCGCTGATCGCTGCGCACACCGCGATGCCGACGCTGGGCATCATCGGGGAGCCGCATGTCAATGTGCTGCAGCTCAATCGACAGCTGGACGCGCTTTCGGCTAGCATGCGCAGGTGAAGGACGTCCGCCCCTCTCCTGACGCGCTGCTGAAGGCGGCGCGGCGCGAGCGGCGCGGCCGCCTGAAGATCTTCCTGGGTGCGGCGCCCGGCGTGGGCAAGACGTTCGAGATGCTGCGCGAGGGCGCGGAATTGCTGCGGACCGGCACCGACGTGGTCGCCGGGGTGATCGAGACGCATGGGCGGAGCGAGACCGAGGGCCTGACCGCGCCGTTCGAGATCCTGCCGCGCGCGCGCATCCCGCACGGCGGGCACGTCCTGACCGAATTCGACCTGGATGCGATGTTGGCCCGGGCGCCGCAGGTCGCGCTGATCGACGAGTTCGCGCACACCAACGCGCCCGGCAGCCGCCACCCCAAGCGCTGGCAGGATATCGAGGAACTGCGCGAAGCGGGTATCGACGTGCTCAGCACGCTCAATGTCCAGCATGTCGAGAGCCTCAACGACGTGGTCGCCGGCTTCACGCGCGTGCGGGTGCGCGAAACCGTGCCTGACGCGGTGCTGGACGATGCGGAGATCGAGGTGGTCGACCTGCCGCCGGACGAGCTGATCGAACGCTTGCGGGCCGGCAAGGTCTATATCCCGGCCGAGGCGACCCGCGCGCTCGGCCATTTCTTTTCCAAGTCCAACCTGTCGGCGCTGCGTGAACTGGCGCTGCGCCGCGCCGCGCAGACCGTCGACCGCCACCTGCTCGATCATGTCGCGAGCCTGGGCGAGAGCGGCACCTGGGCCGCAGGCGAGCGGGTGGTGGTCGCGGTGGGGGATCAGCCGGGCAGCGATGCGCTGATCCGGTCGGCCAAGCGGCTGGCCGACGCGCTGCACGCGAACTGGACGGCGGTGGTGATCGAGACGCCGCGCACCGCCGCGCTGTCGGTGCCGGCGCGGGCGCGGATGGCGGCGACGCTCGACCTTGCGGCTGCACTGGGGGCCGCGATCGTCACCGTGCCGGCGCGCACCGTGCTGGAAGGGCTGGTCGCGCAGATCCGTGAAGCGCGCGCCACCGCCGTGGTGATCGGCAAGTCGCGCCGGTCCTGGTGGTTCGAGCTGCGGCATGGATCGGTGGTCGACCGGCTGGTGCGCGGGCTGGATGACGTCGCGGTCCATGTCGTGCCGCTGTCCACCCCCGGAGAGCTACCGCGCGAGGTGGCCACGGCGGCAGCGGGGCCCATGTTCGCGCGCGGCAGCATTGCCGGACTGGGGTTTGTGGCGGCGACGACGGTGCTGGCGCGATTGCTGCTGCCGCTGGTCGGCGCCGATGCGATCGACCTGCTCTATCTGTTGCCCGTGATCGCGACCGCGACGCTCTACGGTCTGCGCTCGTCGCTGGTCGCCGGTCTCAGTGCGGCATTGACCTACAACTTCTTCTTCCTGCCGCCGCTCTACACGCTGACGATCGCCGATCCCCACAATGTCGTGACGCTGGCGGTGTTCGTGATCGTGGCGGTGGTGGGAAGCCAGCTGGCCGGGCGGGTCCGGAACGAAGCGAACATCGGCGCGCGGACCGCAACCGAAAACGCTGCGCTTGCCGCCTTTGGTCAGCGTCTCGCCGCCGTGTCCGACGAAACCGGCACCGCGACGGCAACCTGCGAAGAGATCGCCGCGTTGTTGGGTGTGTCGACCGTGCTGATCGCGCGGCGCGAGGGACGTCATGTCGTCGTTGCGGCCGCGCCCGATCCGGTGGAGCTTGGCCCGATCGATACCGCGGCGGCCGACTGGACATTCGACCGCGGGGAAGTGGCGGGGCGGGCCAGCGGCACGCTGGCGGCAAGCGAATGGCAGTTCCATCCGCTCAAGACCGCGCTGGGTGTGTTGGGCGTGCTCGGCATCGCGCGCGATGCCGGCAGCGATCCGGTTGCGGCGGACAAGCATGTGCTGTTCGCGACCCTGCTCGGTCAGGCGGCCCTGGCGCATGAGCGCCTGCAGCTGGAGCAACAGGCGCGTGATGTCAGCGCGTTGCAGCAGCGCGATGCGTTGCGGGCGACCTTGCTGTCGTCGATCGGCCATGACCTGAAGACGCCGTTGACGGCGGTCGTCGCAGCGGCCGACGAATTGGCGATGGCGCATGGTGCGTCCCCTGCCACCGCGATGCTGAAGGGCGAGGCGCGCCGCCTGCGCCGCGTGTTCGACGATCTGGTCGAAATGACGCGGATCGAGGCGGGCGCGCTGGTGGTCAAGCGGGAGGCGACCGACCTGACCGATGCCGTCGCGGCGGCGGCGCGCGACCTGCGCGCCGAACTGGCGCGGCACCGGCTGGTGCTGGCGGTGCCGCCCACCCTGCCGTTGGTCGAGGCGGATCCGCGCATGTTGCACCACGTCCTGATCAACCTGTTGGGCAACGCCGCCAAGTTCGCGCCTGCCGGGACGGATATCCTGATCGAGGGGCGCCGCACGCCCTATGAACTGATCCTGGGCATCCATGATCGCGGACCGGGATTGCCGCCGGGGCAGGAGGCGCAGCTGTTCGATCGCTTTACCCGTGTCGATGGCGACGACCGGAGCGGGGGCACCGGGCTGGGACTGGCGATCGTGCGGGGATTTGCGGACGCGATGGGGCTGAACGTGTCGGCGGCGAACCGGGACGATGGCGGTTCGAGCTTCTTCCTGTCCTGGCCCAACACCCTGATCCGGCGTAGCACGTCGGAATGACCGGCCAGATCCTTATCATCGATGACGAAGGTGCGATCCGCCGGCTGCTGCGCGGCGCGATCGAGCGCGTCGGGATGCGCGTGGACGAAGCGGCGACCGCGACGGAGGGGTTGACGCTGGCCAGGCGGCCGGGGTGTGAGCTGGTGCTGCTCGATCTGGGCCTGCCCGATCGCGACGGTATCGAACTGGTTCCGTTGCTGAAGGCGGCGGACCGCGCGGTGATCGTGCTGACCGCGCGCGATGCCACGGCGGAAAAGGTGGCGGCCCTGGATCTGGGTGCCGACGATTATGTCGTGAAGCCGTTCGATACCGAGGAATTGCTCGCCCGCATCCGCGGCGCATTGCGGCGCCGTGGCGCCGCACCGGCGGGGCAGGACCGGCTGCGCCTGGGGGCGATCGAAGTCGATCTGGTCGCGCATCAGGTCCGGCGGGATGACCAGCCGGTGAAACTGACCCGGAAAGAATTTGCACTGCTTACCGAACTGGTGCGGCACGGCGGCAAACTGCTGACCCACTCGCATCTTCTGCGGACGGTGTGGGGGGACGGGCATGTGGACGATGTCGAATATCTGCGGGTCGCGATCCGCGCGCTCCGGCTGAAGCTGGAGGTGGACCCCGCGGCTCCGGCGCTGCTGCTGAACGAACCCGGCATCGGATATCGGCTGGTCGCCTGACGCTAAACCGTTGATGCCACAGGGACGTTCGCGTAGCCTTGCGATCGTCGACCCGGAAGGCGCGCCCGAGGAACGGAGCGCGGCACAGCCGTGCGGCGGGTGGCGCGGGAGATCGAATGCGCAGGGAAGTGTCGGGCCGTGCGGCGTCCGCAGGGCGGATCCGCCGATTGCCGGTGCTGCTGCTGGGCCTGTGCGGCACCGTCGCCACGGCGCAGGCGGGGGGTGAGCCGCCGGCTGCCGACCGCGACAGCAATGCCGGCGAGGTGACGGTGACCGGGGACCGGCGGTCGCTGGCTGCGGGTATCCAGGCCGTCGCGACCTTCGATGCAAACGCGATCGCGGCCACGGGCGCGACGACGATCGCGGAGCTGCTGCGCGTGATCCGGGCGGTGACGCAGGCTGCGGACGGATCGGATCCGATCTTCCTGCTGAATGCACAGCGCATATCGGGCTATGAGGAAATCGCGACGCTGCCGCCCGAGGCGATCGAGAAGGTCGAGGTGCTGCCGGAGCCGGTGGCGCTGAAATTCGGCTATCCTCCCACACGCCGCGTGCTGAACTTCATCACCAAGCGCCGGTTCCGGCAGGCAGAGGTCCGCGCGACCGGCGGCGGTGCGACCCGCGGCGGATATGCGATCGGCACTGCCAATTTCGGGCTGACCCGGCTGGCCAAGGACAGCCGCCTGACGGTGGGGCTGGAATATCGCCATGCCGAGCCGCTGCGCCAATCGGATCGGACCATCTTGCCCGATCCGGATATCCTGTTCGACGCGATCGGCAACGTCACGGGCATCGGCGGAGGCGAGATCGATCCTGTCTTATCGGCCGCGGCCGGGCGGGTGGTGACGGTCGCGCGCGCGCCGGAAAATGAAGCGGACCGGACGATCGCCGGCTTTGCGGCGGGGGCGGGGCAGCCGCGACCGTTCGATATCGGCCGTGACCGCATGCTGACGCCGCGGAACGATGCGGTGAAGGCCGAAGCGGTGCTGGCCGACCGGGTCGGCGCGACGACCGACGGATCGATCAGCCTGTCGGCGGAACGAAGCCGCGACCGCAACCTGGCGGGGCCGGCCACGGCGATCCTGACGGTGCCGGGCGGCAACCCGTTCTCGCCCTTCGCAGGGCCGGTGCTGCTCAACCGCTATCTGGTCGAGGCCGATCCGCTGCGCGTGGTCCAGACGACCACCACGCTGCATGCCGGCGGCATCCTGCGCGGCGTGGTCGCGGGATGGCGCTGGGATCTGAGCGGGGCGCTGGATCAGCAGGAGATCCGCGGAAGCAGCGCGCGCGGGATCGATCCGGCGGCCGCGAATGCCGCCATCGCCGGCGGGACGAACCCGTTCGCGCCGCTGGATCCGGCGCTACTGACGATGCGGGTGATCGATCGCGGGCGGTTGCGCACCCGCAGCGCGTCGGCGAAGACGGTGCTGACCAACACCCCGATCCGGTTGCCGGCGGGGAAGGTGACGGTCACCGCGACCGGCGAAGCCGAACGTGCGACGGCGGTCTCCTCCACCCGCGGTGCCGATCCGTTCGCGCTGCGGCTGGGCCGCACCAGGATCGAGGGCGGGGTTGCTGTCGACGTGCCGATCGCGTCGCGGCGCGAGGATGTGCTGCCGTTCGTGGGAGAATTGTCGGTCAACGCCGCGATGCGTGTGCGGGCGGTGGAGGGATTCCGATCGCTGTACGACACGACCTATGGCCTGACGTGGGGCATGGTGCCCGGGGTGCAACTGCTCGCCACGCAGAAGCGGACCACCACGGCGCCGGCGATCGCGCAGCTTTCGACGCCGCAGGTGCGGTTCGCCAATGTCCCCGTGTTCGATTTCACGACCGGATCCACGGTGAACGTCACACTGCTGCAGGGCGGCAATCCCGATCTTGTTCCCGAACATCGCCGCAGCCGGTCGTTGCAGCTGAGCATCAAGCCGTTTGCCGCGCGCGAACTGCGCGTGAGTACCACCTATGACGCCACCACCATCCGCAATCAGACCGGGATGGTCTATGCCCTGACCGCGCAGACCGCGGCGATCCTGCCCGATCTGTTCGTGCGCGATGCTGCCGGGCGGCTGGTGTCCGTCGCCTATTCGCCGATCACCATCGCCCGCGAACGGCAGCGTATCTTGGCCATGGTCGTCAGCGCGTCCGGACTGCTGGGTACGCCGCGGCCCGCCGATGGCAAGGGCGCCGCGGCGGGCCCCGGCCGACCGAGCTTCTATGCGGGCATGGGGCCGAGCATCAAGCTTGGCGACCGGTTGCAGATCCGGCCAGGGACGGCGGAGATCGACATCCTGAACGGCGGGACGATCACCGGCGGCGGCACGGCACGCGTGTCCGGCTATGTCTATGGCGGCGTCAATCATCTCGGCAACGGCCTGACGTTCGACGCCTGGTACAGCGCCGCCAGCCGCGTGCGCAGCGCGAGCCCGGTCGCGGACCTGCGGTTCGCGCCGATCCTGAAGCTGAACATGGGCGCCACGCTCAGCATCCATCATTTCACGCCGCACGTGGCGTGGACACGCAAGCTGCAACTGAAGCTGGACGTGAGCAACGTCACCGATGCGCGCCAGCGGGTGCGGGACGGCACCGGGCGCGTCCCCAACCGCTTCCAGCCCGCCTATCTCGATCCGATCGGCCGCACGGTGAAGATGTCGCTGCGCAAGCTGTTTTGAGGACGCGTCCCGCCGCATGCGGCCGTGGTCGCGGTCGCGGCTCAGAATTGCGACCAGTCGTCGGCGTTGGCTTCGATCTTGAGGGCGAGTGCGCCGTGGGTTTGTGGTGCGGGTGCGGTGCGGCGTTGCGCGACGATCTTGCGGGGTGCGGATGCGGCGGCGCGGGGTGCGGCGCGTTCGGCGGGTGCGGCGCGCACGGGGGTGGCCTGCGTCATCTGGAAACGGGCGACGTGGCGTGCGAGATCCTCGGCCTCTGCGGCCAGGCTGCGGGCGGCGGCGGTGCTTTCCTCGACCATGGCGGCGTTCTGCTGGGTCACCGAGTCCATTTCGCCGACGGCGGTGTTGACCTGTTGCAGGCCCGACGCCTGCTGTTCGGCCGAGGTGGTGATGTTGGAGACGAGCTGGCTGATCTCCGCGATGCGCGACAC
>NZ_DASVTO010000066.1:0-6300 GCF_036387535.1 Sphingomonas sp. | reverse complement strand
TGCGGAGCAGCCAATTCTCCGTCTTCTCCTTGGCGCGCGGTTTCAGGCGGATCAGCAGCCATTCGCCCTTCATCCTTTCGCCATCCAGGATGAAGTGAAGATGCCCTTTTTCCAGATCCCTGGCCGATTTCCCTGCGGTCGGCGCCCATGTGCCCCGGTCCCACAGCATCACCGTGCCGCCGCCATATTCGCCCTTCGGGATCGTCCCCTCGAACGTGGCATAGGACAAGGGATGATCCTCGGTCCGCACCGCGAGCCGCTTTTCGTCGGGGTCAATGCTGGGACCGCGCGTCACCGCCCAGCTTTTCAGGACGCCGTCGATTTCCAGTCGGAAATCCCAGTGCAGCCGCGTCGCATCGTGCTTCTGGACGATGAAGCTGTTGCCCTGATCCGGCGCCAGCGTGCCGGCCGGCTCGGCGGTCTTCGCGAAATCGCGCTTGGCGTTATAACGGGCGAGAGGATCGGTCTCAGGCACGTTTCTTCGCCGCGGGCTTGGCGGGAGCTGGGGCGGGGGCGTCGGCCTTCTTCGCCGCTGTCTTGCGCGCCGGCGCCTTCTTGGCCGGCGCCTTCTCGGGCGCCTCCCTCGCGGGCGTACCGGCCTTGCCGGACTTTTCCATCGACTTCTTCAGCGCGGCCATCAGGTCGACGACGTTCGATCCCTTGGGCGCGGCATCGTCCTTGTCGTCGATGATCCTGGTGTCGCCCTTCTGCTTGCGCTTGCGCTCGACCAGGTCCTTGAGCGCATCGACGTAGCGGTCGTGGAACTCGGACGGGTCGAACGCCCCCGTCTTGCGATCGATCAGCGCCTGCGCCAGGTCGAGCAGTTCGGCGTCGGGCTGCGCATCCGGAATGTCGCGGAAATAGCTTTGCGCGCGGTTCACTTCGTCGGCGTAGCGCAGCGTCTCCAGCACCATGCCGCGCCCGCACGGCTTCAGGCTGACGACATATTCGCGCCCGCGCAGCGCCAATTGCCCCAGCCCGACCTTCTTCGATCGCTTCAACGCCTCCCGCAGCACGATGAAGGCTTCCTCGGCCAGGTCGTCGGCGGGCACGACGAAATACGGCTTTTCGTAATAGATCACGTCGATCTCGCTGGCATCGACGAACTGGGTCAGCTCCAGCGTCTTCTTGGATTCCAGCTTGACCGCATCGATCTCCGACTGGTCGAGCAGGACGTATTCGCCCTTTTCGACCTGATATCCCTTCATGATCTCGTCGGTGTCGATCGGGCCGATGCCGGTCACCACCTTTTCATAATGGATCGGCTTGCCGGTGGGTTCGTGGATTTGCTTGAACGAAATGGCCGCGCCGCTTTTCGTCGCCGAATAGATTTCTACGGGGATGGACACCAGGGCCAGCCTGATCTGCCCTTGCCAATATGCGCGTGCGGCCATGCGGGTTCGAACCTTCGTTACAGAGGCGATTCAATCCGCCAGACGCGGCATCGTTCCCGTCGGGGATTCCATCGCGGCCGGGGCGCTCACCGCTATGGGCGCGTTAGGAATTCTGGGCTATGGCGCGGGCATGTCGGCCGACCCCTTTACGCTGTTCGATACCTGGTATTGCGAAGCCCGGACATCCGAACCGAACGATCCCAATGCGATGGCACTGGCCACCGTCGATCCCGCCGGTCGCCTGTCGAACCGGATGGTGTTGCTGAAGGGGCATGGCCCGGACGGTTTCGTGTTCTACACCAACCGCGAAAGCCGCAAGGCCGCCGATCTGGCGGCGGCACCCGAAGCGGCGCTGTTGTTCCACTGGAAATCGCTGCGCCGGCAGGTGCGGATCGAAGGTGCGGTGGGCTGGGCCAGCGATGCCGAATCGGACGCCTATTTCGCCACCCGCGGCCGCGATTCGCAACTTGGCGCCTGGGCCTCCGATCAGTCCCGCCCGCTCGATTCGCGCGCCACGTTCGAAGCGCGGTTCGAAGAGATGAAGGCGCGTTTCGACGGCGGCGACGTGCCCCGCCCGCCGCATTGGGGCGGTTATCGCATCACCCCGCGCGCGATCGAATTCTGGCAGGACGGCGCGCACCGCCTGCACGAACGCCGCGTCTTCACCCGCACCATCAGCGGCTGGAGCGAAGGATTGCTGTTCCCGTGACCAGCGACGAGCGCCGCAAGCTGATCCCGCTGGCGACTCGCGCCGCGCTGGCCAGCGTGGCGATGGCGCTGTTCCTGTTCGCGCTGAAATCCTTTGCGGCATGGCACACCGGATCGGTGGCGATGCTGGGCAGTCTGGCCGATACCGGGCTGGACCTGCTCGCCAGCATCGTGACGCTGTACGGCGTGCGGCTGGCGGCGACCCCCGCGGACCACGATCACCGCTTCGGCCACGGCAAGGCGGAGGCGCTGGCGGCGCTGTTCCAGGTCGCCCTCATCACCGCGTCGGCGGTCGGTATCGCCTGGCGCGCGATCCTGGCGCTGGGGGAGGCCGATCCGACGCAGGATGCCGGCTTCGGCATCGGCGTGTCGATCGTCTCCATCGCGGCGACGGCGCTGCTGCTGTGGTATCAGCGCCGCGTGATCCGCCAGACCGGATCGGTCGCGATTCTGGCGGACAACATCCATTACCAGTCCGACGTGCTGCTGAACGCATCGGTCATCGCCGCGCTGGTGCTCGACCAATATCTCGGCTGGCACGGCGCCGATCCGCTGTTCGGCATCGCCATCGCGCTGTGGCTGGCGTTCGGTGCGTTCAAGGCGTCTTCGAACGCGATCGACCAGTTGATGGACAAGGAATGGCCCGATGCGCAGCGCGCCGCGTTCCTGGACGTCGCCGCGCGCCAGCCCGGCCTGCGCGGTATCCACGATTTCCGCACGCGCCGGTCGGGCAGCCACGATTTCGCGCAGTTCCACATGGAAGTCGAACCGTCGCTGACGGTCAGCGCCGCGCACGAACTGGTCGAAGCGGTCGAATGCAACCTGAAGCGCGCGTTCCCGAAGGTCGAAGTGCTGATCCACCTGGATCCCGAAGGCCATGTCGATACCGACAATCCGCTGGTTGAAGCGGACGTGACGCCGCATTGGTTCGGCAAGCGGTTCTAGGCGCTGCGCAAGCTGCCCCATGAGTGGCAACAGGATGGCATGATGCGGATTTCGTTCTTTCAGGTGGATGCGTTCGCGAGCGCGCTTTTCGGCGGCAATCCGGCGGCGGTTATGCTGCTCGACGCATGGCTCGACGATGCGACGCTGCAAGCGATCGCGGCGGAGAACAACCTGTCCGAAACCGCGTTCCTGGTGCCGAGCGGGGATGACGGGGCGGATTACGATCTGCGCTGGTTCACGCCGACGGTGGAGGTGATGCTGTGCGGCCATGCTACGCTAGCGAGCGGCCATGTGCTGCTGTCGCGCGATCCCGCGCTGGACCAGGTTGGCTTTCGCACGCGCCATGCCGGCATCCTGACGGTGACGCGCGGTGCCGGGGGCTATGCGCTGGCGCTGCCGGCCTGGGCGCCCGCGCCGCGCGCCTTGCCCAATATGGTCGCGGGGCTGGGCGTCGATCCCGCGTCGGTGCAGGCCACCTTGTGGCATCCGCGCGGCTACGGCGTCGTCGTACTCGACGGCGAAGCCGCGATCCTCGCGCTGCGCCCCGATCTGCGGGCGCTCGGCGGGCTCGTCGGCCCCGATGCGGCGCCGGGTGCGGAGCCCGACGTGCTGACCATCGTGACCGCGCCGGGCGACGCGACCGACGTCGTCAGCCGGGTGTTCGCGCCGGGAGCCGGCATCGACGAAGATCCGGTAACCGGCTCCGCCCACGCCGTCATCGCCCCCTATTGGGCCGATCGCCTGCACCGCGACACCTTCACCGCGCGCCAGGCCAGCGCCCGCGGCGGCCATCTGTCGTGCCGGGTGTCCGGCGATCGGGTGATCCTGGGCGGCGGATGCGTGGCGGTGATCGAGGGCGTGTTCGTGCTGGGCTGAGCCGCGGCTCGCGCACGTCTTCTTTCCACGAAACCCTTCTACGCGGCAGCCATCGCCATCGCCGGTTCCGTGCCTGCGATCCAGCCGCCGCCCAGCACGCGGTCGCCGGCATAGAGCACCGCCGCTTGCCCGGGCGACACGCCATATTCGGGCGCTTCGAACACCACGCGGTCGCCCTCCATCCGCGCTGGCACCGGCTTCGCCATCGACCGCACCTTGACCGACAGATCGCCTTCCAGTCCACCCAGCACGTTCATCCGCTCCAGCCGCGCCGCCGCCACCGCCAGCGCCGCGCGCGGGCCGACGACGACCGTGCCCGCGTCCGCGTCGATCCGCACGACGTACAGCGGCTCGGCAGTACCGCCAATCTCCAGCCCGCGCCGCTGGCCCACCGTATAATGCACGATGCCCCGATGCCGTCCCAGATGCCGCCCGCTCAGGTCGACGATGTCGCCGCCGTCCGCGGCTTCGGGGCGCAGCTTGCGGACCAGGCTGGCGTAATCGCCGTCGGGGACGAAGCAGATATCCTGGCTGTCGGGCTTGGCCGCCACGCCCAGCCCCAGTTCGCCGGCGATCTCGCGCACCCGCGCCTTGGGCAGCGCACCCAGCGGAAAGCGCAGGTAATCGAGCTGCGCTTGCGTGGTGGCGAACAGGAAATAGCTCTGGTCGCGCGCGGGGTCGACCGCGCGGTGCAGTTCGGCGCCGTCCTCCCTTACCACCCGGCGCACGTAATGGCCGGTCGCCAGGCAATCGGCGCCCAGATCGCGCGCCAGCCGCAACAGATCGGTAAACTTCGGCCCCATGTTGCACTGGACGCATGGGATCGGCGTGCGCCCGGCGAGGTAATCGTCGGCGAACGCGTCGATCACCTTTTCGCGAAACGCGCTTTCGTGGTCGAACACATAATGCGCAATGCCCAGGCGGTCGCACACCGCGCGCGCATCGCGGATGTCGCGGCCGGCGCAGCAACTGCCCGCGCGCCCCGTCGCTTCACCGTGGTCGTAGAGTTGCAGGGTGACGCCGATCGTCTCCGCCCCCGTCGCATGCGCGAGCGCGGCGACGACGGAGCTGTCGACCCCGCCCGACATGGCGACCACGATTCGCGGGCGCGCACCCGTATCGTTCAGCTGGAAATCGACCGCGTCCATAACGCCGCCGCACATAGGCGCGCAGGGCCGCGGATGCAAAAGCGCCGCGTGAGCGTGGGAGGCGGGAGGAAGGCACGTGCTTAATCGCACGTTAGCCCCACGACTTTACCCGCCCTTCACTGACACCGCGCTATGCCGACCCTGCCAAAACTCTTGTGCGAGGACGTGTCTTGGACCTGCGGAGCCACCGTTTCGAACCGGATGCGAGCCCGGTCGCCCTGCCGGGCGATCTGGGGCTGTTGATGGTCGGCGCGGCGGCGCGGCAGGCGGCTAGCCCGACCGCGGCGGCGCAGGCATGCCTGCGGCCGTCGGTCCGCGAGCCGCAATTGTTCGCGCCCGTCCACGGCGCGTTCAACGGCCGCACCGCGCATGCGATCATCGATTGGAAAGGAGAATGAAGGCGCCGTTTACCGCGGCGTTTCAGCCGATCTTCAAGCCCGCGGATGTAACACCGGTATCAGAAACGAAGGGCCAGAAGGCCCGTGTGAGGTTTACCCGATGATCGAGAATCAGATAATCCGTCCAGCTCAGGTAATCGGTCCGTTAGGCGAGCCGCTGACCGTCGACTCGCTACCCGCCCCGTCGACCACGCGGTGGGTGGTGCGCCGCAAGGCCGAAGTCGTCGCGGCGGTCAACGGCGGGCTGTTGTCCGTCGACGATGTCTGCGCGCGTTATGGCCTGACGGTCGAGGAATTCGCCGGATGGCAGCGCGCGATCGACCGGTCGGGCATGCCCGGCCTGCGCGTGACGCGCATCCAGCATTACAAGTCGCTGTACGAACGCCAGCAGAAATATTGATCCCGGGATACAATACGCCCCCGGAACAATCGCCAGCCTTCGCGAGTCTTGCCCATCATCGCCCAAAGGGACGGGCGCAACAGGAGGCAAGGCGCATGGGACTCATCATCTGGCTCATCATCGGGGGCGTTATCGGCTGGCTCGCCAGCATCATCATGCGCACCGATGGACAGCAGGGCATCTTCCTGAACATCGTCGTCGGTATCGTCGGCGCCTTCATCGGCGGTCTGATTATCTCGGGCGGGTCGATCAACAACCAGCCACTCAACATCACCACGTTCCTGGTGTCGTTGCTCGGCGCGGTCATCCTGCTCGCGATCGTCAATCTGATCCGTCGCGGTCGGGTGCGCTAAGCATCCGTTTGGAACGCGCTGTTGCGCGTTCGGCGGTGCCGGCCCGCTCCCCCTCCCGGCCACCCATCAAGATACCGT